>NZ_JBEWTB010000001.1 GCF_040549045.1 Endozoicomonas sp. NE40
GAGCCGTCGCAAGCCCCGCTGGCTCTGATTAATCTCGGGAAGTATCAATTTGCTCACTGGATGCCGATGGTGTCCACATCGGCTCCTCCGGAAACTCAGTACGCTCAGTACAACAGTATTTCCGGTGAAGACGTGCTCACCAGCATTCGCCAGGGCCAGGAAGAGCGCAGGCACTATCTGGAGCATATGAAACAAAACCCCCAATGGCGACCAGCTGGGCAGGCCTTTATTCCCCGCCCGGGCTCACCCGGATACAGCGAACGTTCCGGGAGCGATGAAGCCGGACAGGAGAACTTCTTACAAAACCAGTATCAGCGACTCCTGGATGAAGACCCGTACATGTCTCTTCAGGTGGGTGCGATAGGTTCTGACAGAGACTCCTTCTCTCTTGCTGATGTTTCGAAAAGCATGGACTCTCTGGATATTTCCGCGCCTGAACCATTGAAACTGCCACCACCCCATGCCGCCAATACACCCGGGTTCAAAGATTTCGGTTCCAGAACCAGCTTTATTAATTCAGGATTAAAGCAGCTGATCGTAGCCCTTGGTACAGAAGATGTTGATTCCATCAAAAACCGGGCCCGGGCATTAAGAAGAAGCAATCCCGGCACTTACCTGTCAACCGCTAAAACCAACTACGGCGATAAAAGAGAAGTTCGAGACGGGGGTAAGAGAGCAGAGGTCATGCTTAAGTTTGCAAGCCTTGCAGAAGCCACCATGCGTGCCAGAAGTGGTGAACCTGTGTCGGATATCACCGAAAAGCAAAAGTCCCTGCACAACGCCTGTTACGAACTGGGGCAATCTGCAGACATTAAAGCCGGGTTATTCAGACGACTTTTTCCTTACAATGAAGACCATGACTACGGGGGACCGGGGTCAGATGCCCGTGAATATCTGGCTGGTTTGCTGGATATTATTGATGAAGATCACCAGCTATCCAGCCCCTTGCCGCATCGCTACCAGACAGGAGCCGTTAATAACCCATCGCTGGTGACTTATGGAAACAGTGGTGAAGCGCCTGTTGTTAGTATTCCTGTTGACGGCAAGGGCCTTCAGGATTTATTCCGGCCCGGCACAACCTCTGTGGACGGTAAAAAGCACCCGAGAGTTCAGATCAGGCAGTACGGACACAGGGAGCCATCAAGCATTCAACGGGTTAACATCCAGGCTAAGGCATTTAGTGTCAGTCCATACACGGGGGAAACCAGAAAGCTCACAAAAGAAGCCCGGGCTCTGGTGATGGAACACCCCTTTGAGCAGTTAGAGGTACCACTTGAAAATACCGGTACGGGCATTATTGAAAAGACCGGGCTGAACATTAAGTCAATGGTGGCCCATACCGGTGATTCTGCTGATAAGGGAAGTTACATTGCCCTTGAAAAAGAGGGGTCGCAATGGTTTGTATACGACAATGAACAGACTTATCCCATTGACGATTTACAGTCTTTTTTCAGACGTTCACCGGAAATGATTCCTTATCTGTTTTGCTACGAGAAGGCTTGATGGTTTTTGTGGTGTTGCCAGTTACCCGGCCATATGGATTCCGGGGGCATCCCTGATCGTCACGATTTCAAATCGGATTTCAGGCGAATGTTTCTCGATTCCCCGTAGGACAAATGTTTAGGCACTTTCCATTGATCGTTCTGGTATTCACAGGTGTACGCCGTCGATCCTTTTGACGTTCCTTTATGTCTGGCAACCGCCAGGCATTCAAACGTGTTGTCCAGTTGGGCGAAAAAAACTGTCACGGCCTCGGGAGACCCTCGTTTTCCCGCCGAAATATGAAAAACAGGAACCGGAGGCTGATCATCATCAGGCTGGAGGGTGTACGTCGTACAGCGCCTGAGTAACGCCTGATCACTCCATGAAAAGGTCTCCAGGGAGTCCAGACATTTTTTGAGGTTGATAAGGCTCTCTCTTTGTCCCTGGAAAACACTTTGCAGATCGCCATAAAGCCTGTCTTTTTCCTCCGCACTAAGGACTCGCGACCCTGCCTGTACACTGGCGGGACCGGCTATTATCCGGGCGGGTTCAGGTGCTTTATTCGATTTTTTTGTTTTATCCCCCGGAGGGGACGGTTTTTTCAGCAGGTGTGTGCAGGCGTTCTCTATCTCCCCAAACGTCATTGCAGGGGGGGGCTGCAAAACCTCTGTACTTGCGGCAGCCTGACTTCGTTCAGGTTTGACTGAACTATTTTCACGGGATAACCGGTCAATCCGTTTTCTTTCATTTCTTTCATCTCTTTTATTTTTAGCTTTAATCTTAATCTGCTCATAGATCACGCTACCCAGCTTTTTTGACAGAGCGTCGACTATTTTCTTGCGACCGGCGAGCGAAAAAAGAAGGTCGAAATCAGTATGATACTGATTAAGATACACGCATAAAAAAACATAAATGATCCATACCTCTTCAATCAAACTTTCGCGCACACCTTCTGTTTTTAACAGACTTTTTATCTGACCGGGTACAGGGAATATGAGATCCAGGCAATCAAGACATTTTTTATTGAGCTGTCTGGAGGAAATTCCTAAGCATTCATTAAACACGCATTGCTTTATCAGTTCCTTCCTGTTTGCAACAATTTTATGAACGGCTGAAAAAAAAATATCCTTACTTAAATAAGAGCTTTCATTACTATGCCGGAGAATCTTTTGTACCAGTTTTTCACAATCAGCCTTTTTAAATGGACGGTTTGAGCCTGAGATCAGCTCAACAGCGGGATCAAAAAAAACAATAAATTCGTCCATTATTTGATGACATGTTTCATGCAGAAAATGGTCATCATTAATAACCTGTTCGAATACCGATCTTTTTATAGAGGCAATTTTATCTTGTAAGGCGTCAGATCTTCCGATGGCTTCCCAAATTTTTCTGACGACTTCAGGCGTTTGCCCTAACGAAACAACAAAGGCAACAGCGCCAATGCCATAGCCGAGAGTATGTGTATACACTGCGCAGATTGCCCGACAGGTTAACAGCGTTGCTTTTGCAGGCAGGCTACGCTCTATGCTCTTTAAGGCAGGCATAGCGTTTACACACCAGCGGCCAAACCGTTTTGCATTTTTTCCTGATTCCTCAAGATAGGCCATTTCATATAAAGCGGAAGAACCTGCCCTGCAACTGTAAAAAAGGGCTTTTGAGCAAACAGAAGCGCTGCGGCTGAATATTGATTTAGGTATAGCGTTAAATAGTGTTTTAGGCAGGTACACGATGGCGGATACGGCCATACGACAGGATCTTAAACAGCAGTTTTCCTCATTTTCTTGTTTTTGATAATTCTCATATTCCAAAAACACTCTATCCCTGGTTTCGGGTACCAACATAAGAATCTTCCATACAAAGATGATATTTAATTTCCATTCCTCCTCTAGACATTCAAACTTCTGAAAAGTTCATTCACAAAACGCTATGTAATACCAATCAAAGTTATTAGCTTCGTCATGAGCATGACTTTTCAGCCGGTTAGACAAGACGGCGTGAGGAGTCATAGCCTTAGCTATGGCAACGATCGCCAACGCTGGATAACCGGCTGAAAAGTCAGCGCAGTTTAAGTGCATTACTAAAAAATGCTCCGCTGTCAGCGTTTTCTTGCTAATTCAACAGTGACATTTTTTTCGCTATCGTCCTGTAGCCCAAGGTATTCCATCACACGTTGCGGACCTACCACCCGATGGGGAATTTGCACCTCAACCTGTAACTCTATTTGCTGTCCGGTTTGTTCGGAAGTTTCATCGTTTTTCACGCATTCCTCTTCAATGGTACGCATTGAAGTGAGTTGTGGGTTGCGTGTTTTTTTTGCAAGATTGTGCAGGATTGTATTCAGCCGTCCAATGGTTGTATCTTTGGCTGACTTGGGTACTGTCCGGTTAAATCGAATGGTGGCTATCCATGATCGTGGTTCGTTATAACAATGGTGGCATCCTACCAGGCCACCAATAAGGGTTGTTGTGCCACACCAGCTCTCTATGAGTATTGACGCCACTTTTATTCCTATGCATGACACTAAGCCTCCGGGAACCACCACGCTAAGACATTCACAACATAGGAACGCACACACTATAGCCGACCCACGATCAGAGTGACTCCATGCATCTTGAACCGTCCGTGGAAGTAATCGGTTAATATTTGGATCAAGCAACCGGGCAAGCCCTCTTAAATAGGGAATATCATCCCTTCTTATTCTTATGGATTGAAGGCGTTCGGCACTGTTATTGTTTCCCTGTGATGCCGATGAAGTATGTTGGGTATTAGAAGACGGTTGACTGGTAATAGCGGAGGTAGGTGACTGACCTTGCAGGCATCCGCAGGCATCATTGGGGTGGTCCGGACACTCCCTCACTCCGGCAGCCTCATCGACCAGAGTAATTAATGTTTGCTGCCTTCGTCCTGAGCTGGTGCGAAATTCTAATCGGTAAAGACCCGGTGATACTGTGGTGTAATAATCTTGATTGGTTGCTCCATAGTGAGTCTGGGAAGGCTCATCTTCCGGAGGACAAAGATCAACAAGGAGTTCATCGTCTTCGGGAATAGCGGGAAGGTTAATATCGAGTTCATCTTCTTCTTCGCTCAATGTCTCATCGAGTAATCCCCGTAATTCTATTCCATCGACGTCGCTGCCACGCAAAAAAGGAATTCTATCTTTAGCAGCCATTACGAGTGAAGAGTAAGAAAAAAAAGAAATGAAAATACTCAAGCATAGTCTGATAATTAACTGCATCATTATATACCTTATTTGTTTTCAAGGACGCTTTCTCAAAATTCAAGGTAGATCATTTTATTTAAAGGCGGTAAAAATTTTTTAATAGATGCAACTGGAAAGATAGGGAGATAAAATAAAAAAGGTAATGTATAGGAAAAGCTTATTTGCATAGCTTTTCTGACGATAGCGCTACCCTCAAGATCAGTACCCACGTTCTGCGAACGGCTCATCGCCAGCATGATCGCTGCCGAGGGCTTCGTCACACAGTCATGGTCCCTGGGAAAGTTGATATGCAGGGAGCCATTGTGAGAGCCAGGTATCAACGTATTCCTCACACTGGTTTCAGGCTGCAACCCCTTGGTAGCTAAGGCATCGAGCCTTTTAGAGCCATTTATTTCAGGCTGAAATCCTCAGAAAACACTGACGGTTACCCTTTACAGCGCAGGTAACCGCCAAACCCGGATGAAACACTAACGCTTAAGCTTAAGACACTTCTTCAACCGTTACTGCCAGGCCGTCCCTGTGGAACTTACCATTACAGAAGACCTGTGAACCGCCATTTTTTTCACCGCTTTTGTGCTGGTCGTGATCCCCGAGACCTTTCCTTGGCAGCGCCAGAGCTTCCTGAGACAGATCGGTACCCAGGCAGGCAAACAGGCGAGTCTGTTTTTTATCGTTGCTCATGCCTTCTACCCATGAATGAATATTCCCTGTGGCACCTAATACATCTTCAGTACGGCTGCGAATGGCAAATACAAACCCATTCTTGGTTATTTCATCCAGCCACAGCGATTCACCATCTTCATTTTCACTGCCTTTTACCCTGTAAAAGTAGCCCGACTTATCGCTCATGGTCTTGTAGCGTTCAAACTCTGTCGCTTTAGCTTCATTCTTTTTATTACAAATGAAAATTTTCTTACGGGAGAAACCACTGAATTTGTTCTCTTTCATTTCCAGATAGCCATCATAACTTCCCACTTTATCGTTATGTTTGCCTTTACCTTTGAGTTTCAGTTTTACGGTATCAACAGGCTTTGTGTCAGTCATTGTTTTTTCACCTTATTAGTAGTTCATTCAATACAACGATGCTGCATGCAGCCATTACAACTTATGATCTGATGATTTTCTATAACACAGCATTCCTGCTATGGATTTGATGTTTTTATTTCTTTAAATAAGGCCGTTGTTTCAAAAAGTACCCTCATGGCTTTAATGAAATTTCAACAGCATTTGCGCTATACATTGAGGCTTAAATATTTAATAGGGTGACATTATGGAATCAAGATAAGAGCAATAATAATGTACGGCAATCAGCTTATTGTATTGACCAGTGAAAACATTGGCGATGTCTGCCGAATCCTGAGACGCGCCACTGGTAAGAGCCAGGAAACACTGGCTTTAGATGCAGAACTGGAAACTTCAACGATCACCAGAATAGAGAATAAACAACATTCTCCTGGCTCACAGTCATTAATAAAAATATTTGCAGCCATGGGTTATCAGCTGGTTTTAAAAAACTCTGCTAATTAATTCAACAATTTTTGCAATCCGGATTGATGACTAACAATGAAAAGGGTTAATAACATAAAACCGCTGCTCAATAAAAAAACACACTATAACAGTTTTATTGAAGGCGACAGAGGCAGGTTATTACTGAATAAAGCACGCCGTACCCGATGGTTAAAATGTGTCGCTGTCGCCGGTTTTATATTAACCGGACTGATTTTCTTTGTACTGATTAACATGACTCGAATTTAACAGAAGGCTATTTATGATCAAGCTGAAAACACTTGTGGAAGCCATTCACAGCAGTATCAATCAGGCGGTACAGGCTGTCGGCAATCAAAGCATTGAGCAGATTAAATATTTCTTTGAAGAGATCCCCTCGCCGCTGAGTAAAGAACACGAAGCGGCGGAAAAAAAAATAAAACAGGCCAGGCAGGCTCTGGCAGAAGGGAAAACAGATGTTGCCAAATCACTGTTACAGGAAATAAAGGATTCAAACCACCAGAAAGTATTAGCCCCTGAGCAGGAAATGACCCATCGCCCAAAAATGGTGGCTATGGCGTATCCGGGCAATACCGAAAGCGGACTGGAAACCTTTGTGGCCCATGTACCACTTATCTCACTCGTGCCGATGGCGGCTTCACAGGTAAAGCACATTAAATTCAGGTGCGATCTGGAAGTGACCAGTAATGAAGACGACGAGTTGCTGGTTTCATTTCCATCGGCAGGCAGTGAGGCATCCAGTAACTCAGCGAATACCCATATTGAAATTATTGTTGAAGGAGGAGAAACCACCGATGGACTGAAAAAACTGATTGAGGGATATGACCGGGTACTACGGGCGCAGATACCGGGCTAAATCCCGACGCTTGCTTAACGAATAATCAACAGACAATAAAAACATTATTATAGAGAGAGGCTAACATGGCTGATCCAGCACTAGTCCCTATGGCCCAGCAGTTCAGTGGCCTACCTATGGAGGCCCTGATCGGTGGCCCCCTGATTGCTACCGCACAGGCGAACAGCGAAATGGCTGTTACACAAATGAACTTTCTCCTTGAAACCTGCTTCGTAAAGGAGGGCGAGGATGGAAAATTTGAACCCATCATGGTTGAGATGAAAATCAGCCGCCCCGTTATTAACGCGGACGGTGAACCAAAAGATTCGGTTGAAACAAACTTCACTATCCCGCTTTTGACCCTGCTGCCCCTGAACTCACTGGGGGTTGACAATGTGCAGATCCATTTTGAGATGGAAGTCAAAAGTGCCTTTGCGAAAGACAACAGCAGCAGCACAGAGAAGACTAAAGACAAAACACGAAGCTATGATTCTGGCAGAGGATTCTGGGGCTGCAGGCCGAAGATATCAGGCACCGTATCGTCCTCCAGAAAAAGTTCAACGGCTTCCAGCGACCATTATGAAAAGTCAAACCAGGCGAAGTATACCGTTGATGTACACGCCGGACAGCTCCCTCTGCCCGAAGGAGTGAATACGGTTATTCAGGCATTTACCGAATCCATTGCTCCGATTCAGGTGCCTGCCACCTCGGCTGACCCGGGTGGCGACAATTAAGCCGGACTCACTCCAACATCAGTAGAAGCGGCTCTGCTTCGTTAAAAGGGTATGAACAATGAGCATACAAATCCGTTGCCCTGCCTGTGGTGGGAATGTGGTTATGGATACACGTCTGCTGCTGGCCGGGCATCAGTTTACCTGTGGTCAGGCTAAATGCAGATCCAGCATCTCGATCAGCGCCCAAAGCCGCGAGGTAGTGCAACACGCTGTTGACGAGTACCAGTCGATTCGTCAACAGACAGTGGGATCATCGCACCAGCCGGGTTAGCCGTTCTGGTGTCACATACTTTAAACAATAAGAAGGGTTAAACCATGCCAGTAAAATTCAGATTGACGCATCCGGTCAGTGGACAACAAACATGGATGTTTGCTCCGGATAAACATAAGCAAAACCAGCGACTCTCTCAAACAGAGAATGAAGACGAAGCCACCCACTTCAGTGAAATACCTTATGCAGGGGTTAACAGGGCATCTTATTACATGGTCACCGGTGGCACGCTGTACCTGGATAAGCAAAACTCCAATTCACACCTGTTTCTGAATGCTCCAATTGGCAACGTCCAGACTTCACTCATATACGCCTGGCGGATTAACGAGGATACCAGGTTGATGGAAGCCATCAGGGAACCTGTAGCGCAAGAGGCCTTTTCAGTTGTCAAGGCAAAGCGTTCACCCGCCCGCTTTGATGGAACGGTAGAGGAAAATATCAAATACAATAAATTGAACTGCGCTGCGTTTGATAAACGCAATGCTCTGATCGTTGAAAAAATCATTGTCCGATAAACCCGCTACACAGCCCGCCCCGTAACACGATGTTGAATCGTCCCGTGGCGGGCTTTCCCCTCTCACAACCCCCGGCTTGTGTTGTTTTCCAGAAGCCTCTATTGTCAGCAAGCGTCGTGTTTAACGGTTCACAATACGCCTGACGATTTTCTGTGCTGCTCACGTTGCATGCAGTTCATAGTTGAACAATTTTGTTTGACTGTCTTATACCAATCAAAGTTATTACCTGTTCGGTCTACAGCATAGATGCTGTGTTGATCGATACAGTGTAGTCATAGAGTTTACTTGTGGTTTTAGTAATTAAGAGCCTGGTTATGGATAACAATATCGATGTTACGATTGACAATATTGGTCATATTTGCCGTCGTATCAGGCGCCTTTCAAAAAGGTCTCAGGAATCCGTGGCGCTGGAACTTGGAGTAGCCACCTCAACCGTAGAGCGCATAGAAAATGGCAAGGTAGAACCCAGCTTTACTTCACTGATTAAAATGATGACCGTTTATGATTACAAGATTAACCTGCAAAAACAAAATAACCCTCTGCCTTAGCCTGCCGCCGACTTGATACAGGCAGGAGCTATGCAGGAGCTATGCAGGAACGAATAAAAACAGCAGAATTTTAAATGGCAAAAAAACAAAAACGATGTGTTCGATGTGGATTCCCAGTATACCGGGGCAGTAAGCCAATATTATCTCACAGTCTCAAACATGAGTATTGCAACTATTGTCAGGAGTTAATTGATGACAGCAAATACGAAACCTACTTAAACCGTACAAAAGATAAAAAGCGGTTCATGCTTATATCAATAATGCTAATGGCCGTTGTTATTGTGCAATTAGCATTATGGGTCATTTACCTGAATTAACAATAAATATAAGAACAATATTTTATGAAACAAACAATCATCTTGTTTTTTATGATTCTTCTATTTCCTGTTACAGATTTATACGGAAATGAATTCTACCCATTAACCGAAGAACAAAAATACAATCTCTATTATCACGCAGTAGCAAAGCCCTGCGCAACGGTTATGGGCATAAATGAGACCAACATAATTATTGTTATTTCAGCACTGATACAGGACCCTCCCATTGTTTATGGTGAACAACATCAGTGGGATAGTTTTATTAAACGGCAAAAGCTAAAATGTAGTATGTTCCCTGCCCTGACTTTCTACGAAATTGTGTTTTATAAGTTATTTATTTAGTCACAAGGGTGATGCTTATAAGTAATTGTAATGCCCCTTTGACAACGGGATCGTTCCGTTTAATTACCGGGATTGACTGGACATCTGACAAACCAGAACATCCCAGAATGTTTTTTTTCATTTTGATACTCAGCAAGAAAATAAGCAGGGAAGAATTGAAAAAAATCCTGTTCTTTTTCAAACCAGATTTCTCCGTAGTTTGGTTCAAAGAAACAGGCATCACCCGTTGTGTAGTCGAAACCACCCAGCCAGACTGCTGCGGCATGCCCTTTTTTTGGGAACACCTGAAGCAAAATAGGCATAGCAATTATAATATTTCATCAGTGTTGTGATAATACGATACCCGCTATCCCCATAAACAGAAACGGACTGTCCATAAGTCTCCATTACAGGAATCAGTCCGTGCATGGTAAGCCATACTTTAACAGTAGGCACGTTGCCCTTCTTTTTATTCGAAAAACTGTCCTGGAGGTGTGTCATACTCATCAGCGTGAATCTGTTCAGTTTTCCTGCGCCACAGGAACCCAGATGGTTGGCCAGACTGTCATTATGGGCATGGAACTTTACCCAGCTGGCACTCAATGCTGAGCATACGCCAATGCCAAGCCACCGGTTTACTTCCTTTTTATTCTGTGAAAACTCCCATACGACAATGCCATTATGCTTTCTGGCCAGCTCATACAACTTCATGTGAAATCACCTGATAAGGATAACGCTAAGGATCAGTAGCCACATTTCCTTTTTTATAAATCTGAATTTAGGAGATTGTAGCAGATGATTATCAGGCCACTGAACAGACGGTGAGTAAAACCTTCCTCACGCTTATTGTCAGCTGCAATCCCTTGGTAGCCAAGGCTTGCAGCTGACAATAAGCGTTTATTTCAGGCTGAAATCCTCAATTATTTCAGTCACAGATTTCAGCCGGTCAATAACAGGGCCTCAGCGCAGTTTCTCCATAAGAGACTTTCACCGAGCCGTTCAACAAGGTGTTTTTCGTGACTGACCGCCACTGGTCGCGGATCTTGTTCTCGCTGATCGGTTCGTCACTCCAGATACCTAACCCTACACACATGTACTCATACAAGGCGGCACTGGTCACCGTGGGAACTCCGTCAAGGGGTTCCGGGTTATCCAGCCCCATCTGCAGGCCCCGCCCTGTGTAATAGGCATGAACCAGTTCATGAGCCAGGCCAATGGATTTAGAACGCACCTGCCGGACACCCGTCGTTAAACCAATAGAGGCACTGTTCTCATTCCACTTCACCCGGGCATGACCACCTTCACCGGGTCGAGTTCTTGCCGCTGGCCATAGAGCTGTCAGCAACACTCTGACAAGCTTGTCCGCATTGACATTGGTAAAGGGTGCCGGAAACTCGGTAACTCCCATAATCCAGTCCCGGATATGATCCCCGGTGACATTCAGCTGGGACGGAGCCGTATTGGGCAGCCCCCGTATATCGTAGACCGGCGTCGCATTGATTTTAGTGGCCAGGCTGTCAATGGTTAAATTGGCACTGGGTACCTGAATACAGGCGGACAGCTCTGCCGGAAATCTGTCGGTATAATCAAAAATCGACTGAGCCAGTTTAGTGCGGCTTTTGTCGGAATCCGACATGCATTCGCAACAACTGCCTGTGGCGGGATGAATCGTACAGTACTTTCTGTTGTTACGATTTGCCATCAGCCCGCTAAATAATGCCTGACCTGCCGTTGTCTGTCCTATTTTATCCAGAGATCGGGTGACTCTCGTCTGAAAGTTATCATCACCACCAATTTTGACGATCACCAATCCATTCGGGGCAGTATAGTCAATGGCCATTGGGTTCTCCTTTCCCGGGTATTGTCCGTTAATGGTTAATCGAGCTGATACTCAAAAGCGCCCTGTTCATCCACTGCAATATGGACTTTGCTGATGGGTTCATCGTCTGCCATTCTGGCCAGACAGGCACCGGCCAGTTCCGGCAGCAGCGAACGCGAGAGAATGTTCTCAATATTACGGGCGCCGGTGTCCGCTTCCTGACAGCGGGCAACAATATGAATCAAAAGGTCTTCATCGTAGCTGAAGGCTGCGCCGTAATGTTCCTTAATCCGCTTTTCAATCTTGCGCATAGTCATGGCGCAGATTTTCATCAGGTTTTCATCGTCCAGCGGGTAATAGGAGATCAGCGTTGTACGACCGAGAAAGGCGGGTTTGAAGTGTTTCAACAGCTGGGGACGAATATTATCCAGCAGAACCTCAGGCTCCGGCTTTTCCTCCACCTGATTCATAATGGCGCGGATCGCGTCTTCACCCGCGTTAGAGGTCATGATGATGACACAGTTTCTGAAGTCGATATTCCTGCCCTCCCCGTCCTTGATGGTGCCTTTGTCGAACAGGTTGTAGAAAATATCCTGCACGCCGGGGTGAGCCTTTTCCATTTCATCCAGCAGAATAATGGAGTGCGGTTTGCGCCGGGCGGCTTCGGTTAAAACACCGCCTTCACCGTAGCCAACATAGCCCGGAGGTGAGCCCAGCAACATCGAGACCTTATGCTCCTCCTTGAACTCGGACATATTGATCACAGTAATGTTCTGCTCGCCTCCATAGAGCTGGTCCGCCAGGGTCAAAGCCGTTTCGGTTTTACCGACGCCGCTGGTGCCAACAAACAGAAAGACACCCACCGGCTTGCGCTGATCGTTCAAACCGGCCCGGCTGGTCTGAACAGCCTGAGCCACGGCTTCCAGCGCATGATCCTGACCAATCACCCGTTGTCGCATTCTGTCTGCCAGCTGTCGTACTGCATTAATTTCATCGCTGACCATTTTGCCCACTGGAATGCCGGTCCAGTTCGCCGCCACTTCCGCAACCGCCTGCTGGTCAACACAAGCCTGCATCAGCGGTTGTTGCCCCTGAATCGTCGACAGCTCTGTGGTCAGTTCCTGTAACTGTTCTTTCAGTTTGCTTCGTTCTTCATCGGTCAGGCATTGAGTGTCGGGGTCATCTTCGTTTTCACTGGCCTGAGACGATCCCCTGAGGTAATCGTCGTCAATCTGCTGACGTACAGTGCGAATCTCGCTGATCAGTTCCTGCTCTTTCTGCCATTGCGCTTCCAGTTCAATCAACTGATCCTGAGCAAGATTTTTCTGTTCATTCAATGCCAGCAGACGTTCACTGTGCAGCGCTTCTGCCGCCTGCTCTCTGTTCAGCATCGCCAGCGTAGTGTCAGCGGTCTGAATGCGCCGGCGGGCATCTTCAATGGCACCGGGCGTTGCCGACTGGCTCAGTGCCACCCTGGCACAGGCGGTATCGAGCAAGCTGACAGATTTATCCGGAAGCTGTCGTCCGGCAATATAGCGATGGGAAATTTTGACCGATGCTTCAATGGCTTCATCAAGAATACGTACCTTGTGATGTTCCTGCAGCGAGGCAGAAATCCCCCGCATCATATTAATGGCGGTCTCTTCATCGGGTTCTTCAATTTTCACTAGCTGAAAACGGCGGGTCAGTGCCGGGTCACGTTCAAAGTATTTTTTATACTCAGCCCAGGTGGTGGCGGCAATGGTTCTTAACTCACCACGGGCCAGCGCCGGCTTCAGCAGATTGGCGGCATCACCCTGTCCTTCCTTGCCCCCGGCACCGATGAGCGTATGAGCCTCGTCAATAAACAGAATGATGGGAACCGGCGACGCTTTCACTTCTTCAATCACCGACTTAAGACGGTTTTCAAACTCACCCTTAACACTGGCACCCGCCTGCAACAGCCCCAGGTCCAGCGTACGAACCACCACACCTTTTAACGGGTCAGGCACATCGTCGCTGGCAATACGCAGCACAAAACCTTCAACCACCGCCGTCTTTCCGACCCCGGCTTCACCGGTAAAGATAGGGTTGTTCTGTCGCCTTCTCAGCAGAATATCAATACACTGTCGAATCTCTTCATCCCTGCCCAGTACCGGATCAATCTCGCCACTGGCTGCCCGGGCTGTCAGGTTAATGGTGTATTTATCCAGCGCGGGGGTTTTAGTGGCTTTGCCATCTGCTGAACTCACGCCGTCGCCCGAAGCAGCGGCAACTGTCTGCGCCGATTCCGCCGTGGTGCCAACCCTGGCCCGGGCCGTTTCCCGAATGGATTCCCCGGCCAGATCCCGCAATACCTCGCAGTGTTCCTGCAACTGTCGTCTGGATTGGTCATCCAGCATTAACGCGGCCAGCAGATGACCGGACGTAATCTGGTCATGACCGCAATCCACCGAAGCAATCATCCAGGCATTTTTTGCCGCATCGACAATAGCGGGCGACAGCGCCGCTGGCCGGCTGCTGCCACTTTTAAACCGGGCCACGGCGGCAGCCAGCTGTCTGGCCAGGGCAGAAGGGTCAACCTCGTGCAGTTCAAGCAGGCTGTAGAAGTCGGTGTCACTCCGGTCCATCAGCTTCAGCAGCCAGTGTTCCACTTCAACATTGTACTGATTGTGTGCCAGACACAGACCGGCAGCGCCCTCCAGGGCTTCGCGCAGTACTGGCGACATTTTTTCGACAAGAGCCTTGAGGTTCAGCGTAATCATCTGGAGTTCCCTTCCCTGTTCTGCCCGGGTTATTGTTATGGGTGATCGCTATAGGTAACCATTGCTTTAGGTAATCATTGTGGTTATCCGGCGGCTGTTATGGTGATCATCTGATCATTAACTTGATCACTTTTCAGACGACTATTCAAGCCCAGCATCGGGTAATAATCTTCGGTCTGGGTGAGCTGTAAAGGTTGCAGTTCCTGCTGCTTCACCTGTATATGGATATCAAAGTCCAGCTCATGTCCGGCAAACATGTTTACCAGCGAACGCAAGGCTTCCAGCCTGCGACTGCCGGGCAGAAAATCCATATACTGACGGTAGGGCATCGGCTCCAGCACAATCCGGAAGCGGCTCTGAACCTGCCAGCTTTCCTGCCCCAGAACCACATTCCTGCCCAGTACATTATTCACCCCTTTATAACGGTTGGAGGGGCCGGGCATCCGGGTCTGTAAATCCGGGGGAATCGCGTTCCAGTCACCAATAAACTGTTCTATTTCCGCCTGTAAGCCAAAGTGGTGACGGATGGCACTTTTCAGAGCCATGGCAGACGGTACGCTGCGCCCCAGTAGCCCCGCCATACCTCCGGCAATATCGTCTGACAATGACGTCCGGTTCTGCAATCCCGGCAGCCCAAGGCCTGCCAGTGATTTAATGGCCTGGCTGTACACGTCACTGCCAGCCTGATTGCTGCCACGCCTCTGTCGTTCAAACTGAACCGGCAGCTGATACTTGACCCAGGCCCGGTAAAACAGCGACAGAGTGCGGTGATGAAAAAGATCAAGAAAATCCCGCAAGCCACGGTTTCTGGCTTTCAGCTCTTTCAGCACTGTTTCGCTGTAATGTTGTGGCAACACACCCTGACTGCCCACCAGTCCCATAAACGACACTTCCATACGCCACTGGTGCCGGTTCTCCGGGTCGGGTGTCTGTTCCTGTTCCTGAACCTTCAGGCGCACGATATCGGTGGCAGAAAAAGCCAGACCCGGTGACGCATGAAAATGTACAAACTCTTTATGGGGCGGGGCCAGTTCCGCCACAGGCTGGCTGGCAAATTTTTCCCGGCGTGATTTATCGGTACGACTGATGACTTCCAGTAACCGGACCGCCTGAAAGAAATCAAACTGTTGCGGTTTTGCTTTCAATCTTTCGGCGGTGTTCACGCTGGTCGCTGTCTTTATCGTCATAAAAGCGCCTTATCCCCTGCCCTGGGCGGCCAGCGTTTAAACTCACCCTCTTGCCCGGTCAGGGTGACAATCAAACGTACGAAAGAGTTGATGCTGCAATAAGCCCCGAGAAACCGCTCAATCACCGAACTGAACAACAGTGGGCTGGTTCCCGCCAGCATCATGGTGTCGAGTTCCAGTTCCACTTCCGTTCCCCGGCACAGGGCAACCGTATTGTCGATGGGAATGGGTGCCGTAATCGTTCGGGTATCCATAGAGCGCACTGACTCGATCAGATTTCTGGAGCTGGCAGTCTCCCTGAAATTGTACAGCCTCAGTATCTCCTTAAACGCCTCGCAGGACTCTGTCCCCCGGCTGAGCGAGAGAACGTTCAAATTCAGATGGGAAATCAGCCGCCAGTAAGCCCCTTCTTTCATCGGTGGTCGTACGACACTGGTAGGTGGCGTGATACTGCTGATCCGCTCCGTGGGCGCATCACCATCCACAATAAAAAAGCCCGGTTGCCCGCCACCGGAAGGCAGCTTTTTCGGGTAGTTGCGGTTGGTACACAGTGTTTGCAGATGCAGAACGCCTTCTTTCTCCGCAAAAGGGTTAAACTCCAGGTCAACCAGACGGATGCTGACATCACTGGCGTGTTCATTAAAATGCTCACCCTCCAGCACCCCGCGCCGACGGGTCATCCAGAACGCCGACTGCCCGGATTCAGCCTGCTGGTGCCGGTAACTGTAAAACGGCGTAAACTCCCGAATCTTGCCACTGGTATCGCTGCTGGTAACAGAATTAATCGACCAGATTTCCAGCTCTTCCCGACGACGAATGTCGGCTACTACCGGATATTCATAGCGGGCATGGTCAAGGGCCACCGGTTCAGCACGCATGGGAAACAGGTTGGTGGCGGGGGTGCAGCCCATGGCGAAAAAACTGGCAGACAGTTGCTGTTCCAGTTCGTCGGCACTCTCTTCAAGGTAAAGGTACAGGTGAAACTGCTGACTGTCGTTGTCTTTCAGGGCATCATCCAGACCGTTAATGTCGATAAATAAAAACTTCTCCGGAAAGACAAAGTACTCGGTCAGCAGCCGATAGCCGGGAAAGGCGTTATCGGGATAGGGAATCAGGCCCTCTTCTTCGGCAAACCCCACTGCTTCAATCAGCTCCGGGTCCAGGTACACCGGGTGCGGGTCGTTATCATCCCGGGCGACCACCATCCGCACTGCTTTTGTCAGCAACAGGTCATACAACGGGTAAACGTGCTGGGGCTGGCCTTTCAGAAAAAACCTCAGGCTGTCCCCCATGGCTTCAGCAACCACAGACTCCTCTCCCAGGGTGGAAAAGGCCAGCTTCAGCACCGCGTTAGCGTCCGTCACCTGATTAGAGCCCGGCGCAATAAACGGCCGGGGCATCAGGCTGGCACTGTCCAGCTTTACGGCGGGAATGATGACATCGTAACAGGTTGAATAACGACAGCCATTGCCAGACACCTGTTCAGTATCCAGCAGAGTGCCGGATGCCACCACGGCAGGCGCGTCCAGCAATGCTTCCGGCTCAAACTGAAGGATTGTCATGGAGGGAAAGGGGCGCAGATAATGGGGATAAAGCGTTTCCAGCATGGCTTCAGTCAGCTCCGGAAACTCATCGTCCAGCTTCTGCTGAATCCGCGCATTCAGATAAGCGACCCCGGACAACAGTTGTGCCACCAGGGGGTCTTCAACCGTATCGGTATCCAGCTGCAAGGCACCGGCCACCGAAGGGTGGCGCCGGGCAAACTCACCGGCCGACTGTTGTATAAACGCCAGTTCCTTCTCGTACAACGGCAGTAGTTTTTCGCTCATTATTATCCTTATGACTGCTGTTATTCCTGAGCCCTGTCCTTGTCCTTTCCTGCCAGAGCCTAATGGGTTTCCAGAATATCAATGGATTGTGTCACCGGATCAAGGGCTGAATCAAAAATCAGCAACTCATGGGCCGGATTGGCATGCAACACAGCCTCCATACGAAACCGGATGGTCGGGTCTTCCGGATCAACCCCCTGAACGCTTTCTACCTTAATAGACTTAATTCTCGGCTCGAAATGCCTGATGGTCGCTGCTACCTGACGACAGAAACTGTTTAATGCCCCGGCAGAGTTCAGGTTTATGGTGGACAGGTCCGGCAGGCCGTAATTGGGAATGCCTTTTTTAACCTGAGGCAGGTCATCCGGAGGCGATACGCACCGATAGCGCGTATTCATTAAACGTTCGAGATCACGCCGGACACTCTCCCGCAACTGACGCAGCTGAAGATGGTTGCGGGGTGTGCCTTCTTTCTGCACCAGCCTGTCCAGCACCGGAGCCATGAGTTTTTTTTCGTTTTTGTTGTACATGACCAGAGGGTTCGATCAATGGGACTCAAACCGCATAAAATGCGACCGGGTCACAGTATAAAAAGCTCAATCGATATACTGCCATTATTTGACTGAAATAACAGTCTGTTGGTTATATATTGCGCAAGAGATCGTTACATTAATTCATCTTACCGAATAAGAAACACCATAATTAAAGCGTACTTATTGCTTTGTTACATTCCAATAATATTTGTAAAAAAACATCGTCTGTTATCAATAAACAACATTGATACGAATCAGAAAATCACAACAAGTCGGTTGATAACATCAAAAATAACGGAGACATTTTCATTCCCGCCCAATTTCCAGTTTTTGTTTGCCAAAGATATAGATGAATAAGTTAATCAAGTCTTTTTTATTATGCAGCCTTTCTGCGTCGATATTGACAGGCTGTACCGATAGCAGTAGTGACAGTTCTCAAGGAAGTGATTCTGATACCAATCCACCCCAGACTAATCCGGATGTTGTCACTTCTGACTGGGCCTTTTCGGGTACCGATGCATCCATGGTGGTTGCGGCACAAGTTGCAGGTAAGTACGCAGTGGCGGATGCCAGAACCGGTGATGTTGAAATTCGAAACATTCAACAGGCGTTGAAAAGCAGTCTGGATATGAGTGATATCCGGAAGCTTGTGCCTGATATGAACCTGTCAGGTGATAACGGCATCTGCGCCATGACGTTCACACCTTCCGGGCGTTTTCTCTATATGGCGATCTGTGGTAAGGGCAGCGGTAGCAATAAAGACGCTATTCTCGCTTATAACACTAACACCGGTAAATTCAGTGTTTTTGACCGTGTCACTCTTTCTGAACAGGATACCGGTCGATTTGGCATGACCTATTTTCAGGGTCAGCTTTATGTGGGTAGTGATAAAGGTGTTTACCGTTATGATGCCGGTAAAAATGCCGTCTGGGAGTCGAATGGTTCACAGGATGACCGTCAGCTGACGACAACCACAGCACCTGTCGCAGGTCTTGCTGTCGATATGGTAGATCAAAAACTGTACGTCGCAACAGAAAGCAGTTTGTTCCGGATGAACCCGGACGGTAGAAAGCTGACATCTATCGCCAGTGGCTCTGACTTCAAAGCCCTGACCATGGGACGGGTTTACGGTAAAGAAGACGGTGGTGGTCTGTTCCTGTTGAAAAACGACGGTACAACAGCCAGTGTTCTGACCGTACCTCTGAATGACCTGCGTACAGGCGGCAGTGTGTCCCTGAAACATTACCATACGCTGGATGCGGAACTGGCTGATATTGCTGCCACTGCAGACGGTCGAATGATGCTGGCCCTGCCAGACGTCAAGGTGATGTACGACACCAGCGACTCCCGCCTGAGCTATGAAGAGTGGTTGCAGGATGAATTAAGCCAGTATCAGGCGGCTATTCGCAGCCTGGTGGTTGATGGTAGCATTCCCGGCACCAACGACCTGCTGAACCAGCCGGGCTTCCTGACCCGGAAATTGGAAGCGGAAGGTAACAGCTCCAATAGGACGCCTATTGCAGATAACGTTGGCTGGGCTTTGTTCCTGTTAATGGCGATTGACCAGGTTCAGTCTGACCCGGATATTGTGGAGATCATAGAACTGTTGATTGAGCGCCATGCTGGCCTGCACCCGGATCGCCATGGTGGTGTTCGTACTGTTGATGGTCACTTTGCCCGGGTTTACAACAGCACCGGACTGCCAAACGAAAACGATGCCCAGCCTCAGGTTTATGTGAACATGAAGTTCCTGCCTGCGGCATTCAAGGCCGCAGAACTTTATCCACACAGGCCGAAGCTGCAGGAATATAAAGAGTACCTGCGGCAGTTGACTAAACGATCCGGCGATACCGTAAAAGCCGAGCAGCGCATTACCTGGACAAACGATGACCATGGCCCACGCCCTACGGGCAGTGGCCTCGGTACCAACGGTATGGCTAACGAAACCTGGATCTTCGGTGATATCAGTGCCGCCCAGGACCCATTGTCCACAGCCAACTACGCCAACTTTACCTATGACCGCAGTGACTTTGATTATGACCACTGGGTAAAAGGCGAGCCGGTTATCCGAAGCAGCCACGCCGCCTTTATCGTCATGGGTGCCACCATGATTCTGAACCATCACTACGATGGCAAAGGCTGGGATGAGCAGAATCTGAACTACTATGGCATCACCATGGCTGAAACCGATGATATGGGTGCGCCCTATTTCGGTGGCTTCTCTGCGGGCAATCATCCTCAATTCTGTGATGATGATGGTGAAAACTGTAAGTCTTACGATAACGATGGCCCTTCTCAACATCGCCATGACATTCTGCACTTCCCGGCAGTTCTGGGCTTTGGTCAGCACCAGCAGACTGCGCCAATGGTCGGTGGCTATATGGCGTATCGTGACGGACGTCGTCAGGCCATGGATAACGCCTCTGGTGGCGACAGCATTCATATGCTGACTCGCTGGTCCATGGAAGTTGATGATTATGTGATGAATTCAATCGGTATTGCCGATTTCTGGTATGGCGGTATTGGCCTGGTCGAAACCATTGCGCCGGGGACTATCGACAAACTGCGTGATGATTTTTATCGTCCGGAACTGCTAACCGGTTATCGTAATGGACGTGTCGAGCTGACTTATTCCAATATGACCCCCCGTCGTATTGTTGGCGTAGATGGCGACCAGCGCACACCTTATGGCTTCCAGATGTCACCCTTTATGCTGCCTGCCGGTGTCAGCCACCAGGACTATGAGGTGATTGACCCTGATGCCGACTGGATCGAACTGGAAGACCTGCTTAATCAGCTGGATGGTAAAGCCATGCGCTTTACTAACCCGTACTTTGAAAACGGATTAAAGGGCTGGGATGAGCTGGGTAATGGTCCTGCCACTGTCGTTAATGGTATAGCAGGCAAGGCGGTGCAGATCACTGGTAACGGTGAGAAGTCGGTCAGCCAGGCACTGGATTTATCCATGGGACTGGACAATACCCGCTACATTGTCCGCGCACTGGGTAAATCTGTAAACGGCAATGGCAAAGGCTTTATCCGTCTGAAGTGGCGCGCTGACAACAACGTCAACAGTCCGGTTATTGGTGACATCACAACCAGTAATCTGCTGGAAGCGGGCAACACTGAACTGTTTGCCAAAACTTCTCAGCCGGAAGGTGCGAACTTCCTGCATATTGAGTATGTGGCAGAGGGTGGTACTTTCCAGTTTGAAAACACGGCCGCCATGATTCGTGGTGCAGATTTCCCGATTGAAAATGGTGATTTCGAAGATGGCATGAATCACTGGCATACCGATGCTGACGGCACTACACATGTTGTAAAAATGCCAGACGGAGGACACGCTTTGCGACTGCGTCGCAGAGCAGGTCAGACGGGAACTCTGAATATCACTCGCAACTTTGACGTATCCGCAGATCCGGTGGGTACCCGCTACCTGTTCCGCTTTGATTTCGATGGCGAGGACGCTAAAGACACGAAGTTTGGTGTTGATGTGGAAGTAGTGGATGAAGCCGGCAAACGCGTCGTTGAACGTCGGGATGTTCTTGATGTTGAAGCAGGTTATGTGGGTGAGGCGACCTTTACCCTGCGCAGCCTTCCGGAAGATCACACTTTCGCGGTAACCCTGTTTATGAGACAGGCTACTGATGCTCAGCATGAGCAAACTGTTTATATCGACAATTTCCGTCTGGACAAGGAGCGACTGTTCAGAGAAAGCGATTGTGTACCAGACAGCCCGACACGCTGCCTGCCAACACGTCTGCAATAACCTGGAAAAACGACGACGTTAATGAAAGGCGACTACCTCTGGTTAGTCGCCTTTTTTTGCCCGGCGAAGCGGGCAAAACCGCCGTTTAAACGACAATGCTTTCAAAGTATCCGATCGATTCGTGTAAACACACAGCTTGAAAAAAACACCTGCAATATGTTGTCTGCCAATAAACTATTTATCGAAAACCAAGTGGTTGTCAGCTACTCAAAGCCCAGAATTTAAAATTTAAACCGGACGGACTAGCCGGTTCTGCTGATGGAGGCTTCTGTGTAAGTCCAGTCGCTATAGACTGGCTGCAACCTGTGAAGTCAGAAGCCCCCTACTTCAGTTGGGGGAGCATGTCACACGATGGAAGCAACATAGCACAAAGGGAACTACCTCCTTGGACAGGCAGCAATGAGCATATAAGGATAGCAATAAAAAACTGTTTATAAATGCAGGGATTCCCCTGAGTAGGGATAACAGGGGAGTTGGCCGTTAGTGAATGCCAATGCATCCGGGTTAGGCAGAGTCAGCTACTTAATAGCTCGTCATGGGCTTTACTAACCAGCTTTTCCAGTTGGCTCTGGGATACCGGGACAATGCCGGCCTTTAACCCAAAAGGCTTGAACACATCATTCAGGAGTTGCTGAGACGGACTGCCTTTGTCTCTTTCAATATCAGAGATGGTTTTTCGGCTGACACCGACCAATGCCGCGAACTTGTCCTGGTTAAGACCTAACAGCCGCTTTCTTAATTGCTGCAAGAGGTGACCATTCGTTATCTCACCTTTTAAAACCTGCACCATAAGATCAAGAATTATGGTTTCCCGGCTCTGATGCGTCCGATCAGCCTTCGGTTTTGGAGTATTGCCTGTCACTTGTTGTGACTTCTGTGCTCTCAGCCTGGCGAGGCGATCTCGGGCATTACCTGTCATTTCTGTTGTCATACCAGATCCCACCTCTTCAATTTTTCATTCAGAAATCCAAAGCCGAAAGCAGGCATGTTGGCAATGGACTCAGGCACTCCCTGATCCAACAGCCTGGGTTTCAGGTCTAGTAGCTGGGAGGCAAGTTTTGATAATTCGTCAATGACAGAATCTGCAGAAATATTGAACCCGGACCGGCTTAATGCTTGTTCCGTCTCAAAGGCAATCGCTATCCAGTCGAAGTTACCACCGACTTCAAGCCCGGCGTCCGGCCCCCAGGTCGTTGTTCGAATCACGCCTTCAGGATCAGCTTTCATCGGGGCAAAATCATAAACCGGAGACAGTACAACCGGTTGCCCGGGGCGCTTCAGGAAAGCCGTATTCCTGCCATGGTTGTCGCTGTTACCAAACACCACATTCAGAAAATCTCGCCTGACCCACTCATTGACAAAAGTCTGAGGATTAAAACGCTTGTCATGCTGATTAAGCAGTGTCACCAGTTCGACGACGACATTTAAGTGCTTGAGATTTGAACCGGGTGGTTGGGCAAGCGCTGAAAATACAGATTCCATTCCGTAATGAACCAGTTTTCCATCTTCGATACCCACGTCAAACCGGGGTAACCACAAGGATACTTTGTCACCGTCGTCAAACAGCTTCATTTTTCCTGTGTCGATGGTATTAATACCCAGGTCACTCAGTACCTGGTAATAATGGTATTCAGCCCTGAGAATGTCCTTATCGACGGCGCTACCACGGTTTCTGGCGAACTTCACCAGATAATGCTCATCGGTATTATCCGCATCATCCTGATAGGCATCTATCCATACCTTGTCATCCGGTGTGTAGCGAACAAGAAACTTTGGCGCCTCACCTCCTGCACCGGTTGCACCACCGCCAACCGCTCCCATCTGGTTAGCGTATTGCAGGAAATCAGAGCTTCTTGATATGGCATCGTCCAGCGGAAACAGGATGGTATCAATCTTCTCTCCATCATTGATCAAGGGTAGTGCTTCTTTAATCCGCATGTTGCCGATCGGGGCTATTGTGCCTGTAGCCAGTAACGGATAGTCCTGTTCAGTGGCAGGGAGGTTTTCCATGCCCAGGTTCCGAATCCAGAAACGTCTTGCCGCACCTGCAGGGATAATGTCGTCGATGGTTGCAAACCAGGGTTGCTGGTTGTGTGGTTCATACATCTGAACCGGGTAACGCAGTGAGAATGCAGCCTCATGCTTATCCTGGTGAAGGTATTCAAAAGCGTAATCAAAGAGGTATTCCATTTCACATACACCCAGCCGCCCCTGTTCCGGATCAGGAAAAGTAAGGGCTGCTGAATCTTTCCACTCATGATCAACGTATGTTTGAAGGGTAAGCTGCCTGGTGGTCATTCCATTTCTCAAATTGCAGTCATTATATGAGTAATATAGTACTCATAATACAGATTATCCAATGTTTATGAGTAATATATTACTCATTATTGTAGAGTTGCTATAATTATGAGTAATATAGTACTCATCAATGTGTCACTCATTAATGTGTCACACATTGAGGCATAAGAATACTCATGCCACTGCTTAAATTAAGCCAGACGCAGCCTGCTGTTTCTCTCCAGCGGAGATGCCCCCGGGTTTTTCTGATTTGGTATCTGGCCCGTAATCATACTCACCCCGCCGCCAGCTCCGTCGTCAACCGCAACTCTGACACCAGATGGTCCGCGCTGTAATGAGGCCGTAAATAAATAGTGCTGTGATAGACCCCGGCGGAACCCGGAACTTCCCGGACTTCCACCCTTGACCCTCTCAGGGGATAGCGGGCCAGGGCTTCCCATTGCAGATCATCCCGGCCCGATGAATAACCGTTAAGCCACTCCTGCAAATACCGCTCACAATCCCCGGCGGTAATAAACTGCCCCACCTTGTTCCTGATCATGATCTTTATATAGTGGGCAAAGCGTGACGCCGACAACACCTGCTGCAACATCGAACTGACCCTGTCGTTTGCCGTGGCGGATTTATCCTGAAACTTTTTCGGCGCGTGCAGTGAAGGACAGCTGTGAAAGGCGGCAAACGGCGTATCGTGACAATGGCACAACGACATAATACCAAGGTCAGATAACTCCCTCTCCATGGCATCCGTGACCAGCACCGGAGTAAGTATTTTACTGGCGGTTTCAGGGCTGTCGGTGCGGTAGTCCTGAGGCTGAAACGACGTGACCAGCCCGCCACCATAATAATCCCGTGGCACGCCACGGATATGGGCGAACCAGCCCGCCTCACCAAACTCCCTTAACAGCACACTGCCAAAGGCATAACAGGCATTGCCCCACAGGTAGCCGTTAACCTCGTCAAGGTGATGTTCTTCCGCGTAACTCAGTCCTTCATGCTCACCGGCCCGATAAGGCTGGCGCATCATAATGGACGGCAGGGTAACGGCAAGAAAACGACTGTCGTCGCCCTCTCGCAGCTTGCGCCAGCGCAGATACTCTTTCTGCTGAAACAAAGTGTCATACTGAATGGGCAGCCCCAGGGCTTCATAGTCATCCAGTCCGAACAGCTGCGGCGAAGCACTGCAGACAAACGGGGCAAACGCTGCTGCGGCAATCTGTGCCATCCCCTGCAGGGTAAACACATCGTCGTAGGGATAACCGGGATAAGGCCGGTGCGACACCTGATAATCGCCCAGCAAAATGCCATAAGGCTCGCCCCCGGCCATATCAAACTCTTCACTGTAAACAAGCCTGAACAGGCGGGTCTGGGTAATATCCGGCGCGCGGTCAATATCCCGGGTAATCTCCTTCCAGGACACATCCAGTACCCGTACCTGTGTCGTAGAAAACTGACTGGCAATATCCACCAGATGCCAGAGCCCCCGCCAGCTGCTTTCCAGCTTTTGGAATTTTGGGTGGTGAAGAATGTTATGAAGCAGCTGGTTAATTTCAGCGTCAATTCTGGCGATCTCGCTGCTTAACCAGTCTTTGGGGTCGCCTCCGGAAAACGAACTGATCTCGTTAAACCAGATTGCCAGAGCCCTGACGTCGTCCGGTTCCAGAAGAAACCGCTGAAGGTCCGTCATTTCAGAACGGGCCACCGTATTGTTCTGGCTATCCTCTCCACTCTCTTCTCCAGAGTCCTGATCCGAAGCGGCACGCTGCTGAATCACACAGTCATCCGACACTTAAACCTCCTGACCGCAAACGCTGAGCTCATCAAAAAGACCACCGGCGTACACCGGTGGTCTAAGGGTTTAACAAACGACCAGCGGATTAACCCGACGTTGGAATATTCGCCACCATCCGCAGGGAGGTGGTCAACTCTTCCATTTGCAACCAGGGTTTCAGATAGGCGACAGCGCTGTAAGAACCCGGCGCTCCCGGATTTTCCTTCACCTCAACCTTGGCCTGTGCCAGCGGATAACGGGCTTTCATATCCGCCGATGCGTCGGGGTTGCCGTTGGTGTAGTTGGCAATCCACTGGTTCAGCCAAAGCTCGGCATCTTTGGCTTCCATAAACGAACCAATCTTGTCCCGCGCCATCACTTTCAGGTAATGGGCAATACGCGACGTTGCCATAATATAAGGCAGCCGGGCCGAAATAGAGGCGTTGGCAGTGGCATCAGGGTCGTCGTATACCTTCGGTTTCTGTGCCGTCTGCGCGCCAAAGAACACGGAGTAATCCGTATTCTTGTAATGACACAGTGGCAGGAAGCCCTGGCCGCTGAGTTCCGCCTCACGACGGTCAGTAATGCCGATTTCAGTCGGGCATTTCTGGTCCGTGTCGCCATCGTCACTCTTGAAAATATGACTGGGCAGACCTTCGACCTTACCACCGCCTTCTGCCCCGCGAATCGCCGTACACCAGCCGTACTCCGCAAAGGCTCTGGTCAGTGTGGTACCCATGACGTACGACGCATTCATCCAGGCGTACTGATCATGGGCGACGGATTCCGCCATACCGCTGTCGTCCAGTGGAAACTCCTCGTAGTTGAACTCTTCAACCGGTTTGGAGTTGGCACCATAAGGTAACCGGGACAACGATTTAGGCATCACCAGCGACACAAACCGGGCGTCTTCACTGTCCCGGAAACTGCGCCACTTGATGTATTCCTGTGACTCAAAAATCTTGGCCA
Organism: Endozoicomonas sp. NE40; assembly: GCF_040549045.1. Lineage (NCBI taxonomy): Bacteria > Pseudomonadati > Pseudomonadota > Gammaproteobacteria > Oceanospirillales > Endozoicomonadaceae > Endozoicomonas > Endozoicomonas lisbonensis. Next base: position 26,666 of record NZ_JBEWTB010000001.1, read on the forward strand.
GATCCCGGGGCTTGGACAGTTCCGTATAATCATCAAAGCCAAACATCTCCGGCCCTGCCGCCGCAACAAATGGACAGAAACCCGCCGCTGCCACGTTCGACATATTGCTCAACAGGTCAATATCTTCCGGGTGGTTGGTAAATTCAAAATCGCCAATCATGCAGGCATAGGGCTCACCACCGGCAATACCAAACTCTTCTTCATAGATTTTTTTAAAGGTCTGGCTCTGGTCAAACTCAACGGCTTTATCCAGGTCTTTGAACAGTTCCCGCTTGCTGATATTCAGCATGCGAATTTTCAGGTTGGTGCTGGTTTCACTGTTCATCACCAAATGATTCAGGCCGCGCCATGAACCTTCCAGCTTCTGGAATTTCTCATGATGCATAATGGCTGCGAGCTGTTTGGAAATTGCCTCATCAATGGCGGTGACCGCCTGATTGATGGTCTTGGTCAGGTTCCGGTCCCAGCTGACAGTTCCCTGCAACGCCTGACGGGTCAGGTTCTCCAACAGGTCTTTGGCTTCATCCTTGCCGGTCTGCTTGGTGGCACCAATCGCCTGATCCAGCAGGTTCAGCGACTGTTCATCCGCTTCGGGACGATCCAGTACCGCATTATCGGTTTCAGTACTCATCAGGCATCCTCTCCTTCACCCAGTCCCAACTCCTGTGAAATTTTGGAAATCTCATCGGTATTCTTAAGAATACTTTCAAGCACCTCTTCCAGCTCTTCAGAACGGTCCGCTTTACTCAGCAGGTCACGCAACTTGTTGCGGGCTTCCAGCAGGTCGTTCAAGGGCTTGACCTGTTTGACGATACTGGTCGGCTCAAAGTCGTCCATGGCGTTAAAGTCGAGGTCAACCGACAGTTCACTGTCGTCATCCGCCAGGGTGTTCTCAACCTTCATACCCAGCTTTGGATTCACCTTGCCCATGACCTGGTTAAAGTTATCCCGGTCGATCTGCACAAACTTGCGCTCTTTATACGACTTTTTACCTTCCGTATTATCCCCGGAGTAATCCCCCATCACGCCTGCCACAAAAGGCAGTTCCTTAACCACTTCCGCGCCATTGGTTTCCACATCATAGGTAATATGCACCCGTGGCTTTCTTACCCGCTTGAGTTTGTCATGAATACTGTCTGACATTGTTATCTCCCTGTCGTCTTTTTTTTATCAGAGAACTAAACTGCACCCGCCTGTTACCAGGAGGTATCCCCACCGCTCGAACCACTGCCTGTTTCATCGCCCCAGCCATCGTTACCACCCGATTCACTGCCCCAGCCGCCATCATCGGCGGTTTCAGCCACAGCGTCTGATGGTTGGTTAAACGCATTGACGGGCGGGGCCACATATTTCGTCGTTGAACTGCCATCCATGGCGACCCCGGTCAACTGACTGAAAATACTTCGGGAAGCCTCTTCCGGCATCAGCTCCATCATTAATTCAGCCACGGTCATCCGTCCCCAGCGCACAATACGATCAATGCCGTCTGCCAGCGGCGTGTGTGGCTCATAGGTACGAAAATACTCAGCCACCTCCGACAGTTGATTTAACGCCTGTTCCCGGTTGGTAATGGGTCCGGCCATCAATGCTGTGCCGGTGGAGTCGATAGTCTGTGTCACCGTTCGCACCTCGCCTTCCTGTTCAGCGTCTTCAGCCACCTCAGCCGCACTCTCCTGCGCCTTTGACTCCGCTTCCGCCCGGGCAATAATGTCCTGACACAGATAGCGTACTGCCCGCAGCACCTCATCCAGCAGGTCGCTGAGCTGACTGCTTGGCGGCGCGTCATGCCCGCAGTGTTCATACAGCAGATGGTTCAGTGCTTTATATTTCTCATTGCAAATTTCCAGGCTCTCGACCAGATCAAGGTAAAAGGCATCCCCCGTCGTCGAGATGGTCTGGGTAATGTCTTCAAGGGTATGACCAAGGGCTTCATAGCGGTCAGCCCTTTTCTCTTCATCGGTTATCTTGCTGGCGTCGTAGATTTGCTGATAATTGAAATAGGTAAACTCCCCTTTGTTGCCTTCAGCCGTGACCGGGCAGTTGCGCACCGGTGCCAGCAGCGTGCCTTCCGCACCGTCACCATTGAGGCCGGTAATGGGGGCAACCTTGGTTTCCAGCCCGTCTTCATCGGGTTCCGGGTACACGCCGTCCCAGAACTGTTCAACCAGACCGTGTAGCACCGTCAGTCCGTCCCGCAACCCGGCAAAACCATGCAGCCGAACCGCCGCCTCCATCAGCCAGGTCGCCACTTCTAGGTCTTTACTGGTGTTCGCCAGAATGTCCTGACCTTTTTCAAACACCGGCTGCCACTGGCTCAACGCTTCCTGACGCACCTCTTCATCAAACAGCCCGCTCCGCTCCGTTGCCCTGGCGGTATTACGGGCGTCCTTGATGGTGTAGTAATCGGACGTCGGTGAACGGTTTTCCCGAATATCAGAACCCTGGGGCTGCTCATCCGATATCGGTGCCAGCAACTGTTCAATATCCATGACCTGTACTGATGACATATACACTCCAATCCTTGTTGTCTTCCGATCTAACCAGCCAGCCACTCCCAGCCTTCAGCCTGCCACTGCCCGTTCAGCATCGCAGAAAAACGAACGGGGTCGGGTAACCCTTTACGACACAGCAGCATCGGCGGCATCGCCACAGACCCGTTGCAGCACCAGAGGCTGAAACTGTCCGGCTGCTGACTCATACTGGCATCCAGCAGGTTCGCCCAGGGGTTCAGCGGTTCCAGCGGCTGTGCCAGACCTCTGACCAGCGCCGTCTGACTGGCGGCGCCCTGCACAGCGTTTTCAATAACGCTACCCTGCGCCAGCTGTTCAGCCACCTGCTCTGCGGTCAACTGTTCCTGCAACGCACGCAGGGCCACCTGTTCCCAGACATCAAACACCTTGCCGTTATTGGCCAGAAAACCAGCGGGTTGCTCATTCTCCCGCAGGCTGACAGCAAGCGTCAGGGGAAAGTAACGACCCACCGCATCCACACTCGGCACCAGCAACCCCGCCCGGGCTTTGCCGTCTATCACCCCGGCAGACAGCACAAACCGCCACACCGGGCTGGTCAGGTAGACATCCAGCCACTGTTCCCGACAGCGTTCACGACTGGCGGCAAGGCACTGCTGCAACCACGGGTCCCAGAGGTTTATAAACGACACCGGAAGATCCCTGTCGATAAAGTCCCCGTGGGCGGGCAACTTGCCGTAAAAGCCACAACGCCTTGCGCCGGTCGCCCTCATCAGAGCGACCCCTTGAGCCGATAGTTTCTCAGCAACGAGGTATCAAACGGATTGTCGCTACTGCCGGCAATTAACCGGAACCGGGCTTTACGCCCCCTTTCATTAAACGTCAGACTGAACTCTCTCGGGTCAGAGGTAGACAACAGCTCCGACGCATCCAGCAGCCGGAACCAGGCCCAGTCGCCTTCAAACTCCTGCCGGTTCACGGTGTCGTTCAGGTCTTCAAAAATAATCCGGGCTCTTGAGTCGTCGGCAGAACGCCAGTTGAACTGTTTGACGATTCTCGGACCATGGGAATACTTCAGCCGCTGCTCACCCAGCTCCAGCGAAAACAGCCGTACATCGGAATCCAGCCGGGTCGGTTGCAGCTTGAAGTTCACATTCAGCTCACTGCTGCCTTTATAGAACGACTGGCGAATCAGGCTGGCACGACGCAGTTGCGTCAGGGTATTACCCGACAGTGACAGCCCACGACCATCCAGGGTTTTGACCCGCCATTTGCGGGTATCCACAAACGGCTTTAAATACTCATTGAAGAACTGCTGCTCGACACCGTCCGGTTTAAAGAAACGGTTAAAGTCCTGCCAGGGTGCTTCACGCCGGTCGTCGCCTGAATCGGCAAACGGATAACGGTTCTGAAGACTGTTCTGGTAGGCACTGTACACCTGATCCTGCCAGGCAGTATTCACATAGCGTCTGGAACCATCCAGCAGCAACCCCCAGCTGGAATCCGCCATACTGATCAGCCAGCCTTTAACCGGCTCAGGCATCCGGGCCGCCCTGGTCCGCAGACGTTTAATCACATCGTTGCCGGAACGCTGAAAGCGGGCTCTGGCTGCCGCATAAGCCTGTTCGTCGGAATCCGCTGCCAGCACCATTTCATTGAGAAAATCATGCAGTTCACGAACAGAGGCAAGAACCTCCTGAATCGCCGGAGCCTGATCAGGCCGGGTGCTGACAAGACGATTTACAGACTGAAACTGCTGATCAACGGTTGTGGGTTTTCTGACGTCTGCCAGCAGTTTGCCTGCGGTTTCAGCGGCGGCGGAACCCGGCGCAGGCAGTTTTACAGGCGGCACCAGTTGTGTATTCAGGGCCACCGCTTCCAGCACACCTTTCAAAGGGGAATAGACCGGGTCGGCCATCACTTCCAGACTCGCCGTTGCAGCCCGCAGATTACTGAACGACTGCACCCTGAACTGGTTCAGGAAACCCTGCCAGTACCGGGCGTATTCCGCCAGATACAGCTTCTCAACCTGTGCGGCAATTTTTTCCCGGTCAGTCCGGCTGAAATCTTCCCCTTCTGTACTGCCATAAAGCCACTGGTCCTGCTCCAGATCCGTCAGCAGGGGTGAGTCCGCGCTGAAGTCTGCCTGCTTCCACGCCTCCAGGGTAAACCGTCTGGGCGACACAAAGGCATCACTGCCCGGAGCGACACCGAACGCTTTGCCGGTATCTCCACCCACGACACTGAACAGATCCACCTCGCCGGTCATTCCGGGCTGCTGCTTCATCCGGGCATAAATGCGTTGGGCGACGGGGATGGCACGAATCTGCTGTCGTGCCGCCTTAACAATTTGAGAGTCTGGCTCCAGGGCGGGAACGCTCAGGCTTAACAACCGTGCCAGATGCCCTGCCAGTGCCTGTTGCCGGGACGCTTCGCCGGGTAATTCCTGCGCCCAGTGCTGCTCTGCCCACTGGCTGATCACCCGGTTATCCCGGTGTTCAGGCGTTGTCAGCATCAGGTAGACCCGAAGCTTCTCCAGGGTGTCAGCCGAGTTTTTATCCGGATAACGAAGCTGCTGTTCCAGCTCCGACTGAAAAACCGGCAGGAACTGTGACAACAGTTTTTCGTCGTATAACCGGTTGGCTGCCCGGTCAACGTCACCGTCATAAAGCCCCAGCGAGTTCAGCCAGGGATGTTCCTGTTGATCATAAACGCCGCCCGCCGCTTTCAGGGCCTCCATAGACGGCAGGAGTTCGCTGGTTTTAGTGGCCTTGTCAGCCGGGACAGATGTCGACTGATAACGGTCCAGAGAGTCGTTGACCTCAGCAATCAGCCGTTTGTTTTTACCGACACTTACTGCCCAGACCGCCAGAGTTGCGCCGGTCACACCGAGCAGCAGCGTCAGCGCTGCGCGCCGGCCCCAGAGCAGCAGGGACTCAAACCGACGATTGACGCCAACCAGGGTGGACTCCGGAAAAATCACCTCTTTCAGCAGACGGCGGATAAAGAAGCTTTTCCCCATATTCACCTGCTGCCTGCCGGCATCCCCCGGCAGCCCGAAGCTGGCAGAGACCGACGACATCATCCGGTCAATGGGTGTGCCTTCCTGAGTGCCACTGGTGAAATAGATGCCCCGCAGCAGCGGGCTGCCCTGAAACTGGTTGGCTGTAAAGACCTGTTGCAGAAAAGTCTCAATCGCCCCCTGAAGACCACTGATCCGGGCAGGAAAACCCTGCAGCAAGGCCCGGCGTTCCAGATCCCTTTCCTGATGCAACAGCTTTAATACCCGATCATTCAGGCGACTGACCAGGGCATTAAAGTCGTCGCCAAAACCCTGCAGATCCGTGGACGACGACTGACCAGCAGGCAGGTTCAGTGTAATGCCCCAGACCTGCTCCCGTTCAGACTGAGAGAGGTTGCCAAAGAACTCACTGAAACCGGCAATCAAATCGGTTTTGGTGAAGGTCAGGTACACCGGAAAGGCGATGCCAAGCTGCTGCTGTAATTCGTCCAGCCGGGCGCGAATCACCTTGGCGTGTTGTTGTCGCTGTTCTTCCGTCTGCAGCATGAGGTCCTGCAGACTGATGGCGACAATTGCCCCGTTAATGGGTTGACGGCGGCGGTACTTTTTCAACAGCCCCAGAAAGCCGGTCCAGGCGGCATTGTCAACGATCCTGTGGCTGTCCTGCGTCGTGTACCTGCCGGAGGTATCAATCAGTACGGCATCGTCAGTAAACCACCAGTCACAATGGCGGGTGCCTCCAATGCCCCCCAGGGCCGCTTTGCCATCGCCCGTAGACACCGGAAACTGTAATCCGGAATTCATTAACGCCGTGGTTTTACCCGAACCCGGCGGGCCGATAATGATGTACCACGGCATCTGGTAAAGCGCTTTACCGCCCCTGAATTTCGATGCCTTTAAAACAGTGACGGCTTCTTTAAACCGCTGGGACAGGGTATCCAGTTCTTCCCGGCTGCGGGCATCTTCCGGTGCGGTATGAGCTTCACCTCCAGCATCTGCCTGAATGCCTTCCAGCAAATCAGCGTTCTGTTTCCGTTCCCTGAGCATCAACACCAGACGACAGATCACCCAGACCAGAAACAGAACGACAATGGTCATTAACCGGGCGTTTTTGCTGATCACTGTATTGTCAGCGCCAAAACGGACATAGCCGGCCCCAAACCAGATCACCAGACTGAGCGCACAGAGGCCAATAAAGCCAGTGACCCAGGGGTTAGCCAGTACCGCCAGAAAACGCTTCATACTTCGCTCCATGAAATTTTTATCAATCTACTGTCCGGCAAGCTGCTGCATAAGCTCAATCACCGGCGCATTGCCCTGAAACAACCAGAAAGAGAAGCCGGCATAACCCGCCAGCAATCCGGCCATCGCCACCGTGGCAAACACCCACACCGGTATATACTGCATCAGCCCTTTACCCCTGACCCCGGTTCCCTGCCAGCGGGGCGACAGTTCGCTGTCGGCGTATTGCCGGTGGGACTGAATGACCTGGTAAAGATTGTCACGAATGGTTTCCAGCTGGGCCGGGCCGTTGGCAGCCAGCCTGAACTTCCCCTGAAAGCCCTGACTGAGACAGAGATAAAACAGCTCCAGCAGGTCAAGGTTCATGGCGGCGGTTTCCTGCAACCGCTGCAGCATGACAAAACACTTCTCGCCGCCGAAGGTCTCACGGTGGAAAATGCTTAACAGCGAGCGCTGGCTCCAGCCACTCGCTGCCCCCCAGGGGGTGTTCATCACCGTTTCATCCAGCACCGTACACATCAGGTAACGGGCTGCCACTGTCGTCTCTGGCTGAAGTCCGGCCGACTGCAGTTCACGGTCAAAGGTCTGAATATGCGACACCATCAACTGGTGCAGATTGGGTGCCTGACTGAACTCAATGGTCGTGCGCAGCTTGATCATCAGGGTCAGCAGAGTTGATGCGGCGCTGACCACCGGGTTCAGTGACGAACGAATGGGCAGTGAACCGGCAGCCCCGACAGGTGACATCCCCGGCTGATGGGCAGGCTGCTGCACCGGTGGACTCTCTGTAGGTAGAGTGCCTGTCGCTGGCGGCTGGCGGCTGCCCGGCGTCGGTATAATGACGGTTTTATCGGTCATGGCTTAATCCCTGATGGCCCAGAATTCCATTTCCAGACCGGGAAACTCTGCACCAAGATGCACCGCAAACCCGCCTGAATTCTTCATGGCTGCCCAGGCTTTCCCCTGTTTTTCCAGCTCGAAATACGCAAACCCGGCATGGTAGGGAATCTGTCGTGGCGCCACCGGCAACGGCCGGATCATCACACCGGGCATGGACGCACTAATCAGCTCCCTGATCACCTCCACCGGCGCGACCTTCGCCTGGGAAGGAAAATTATTGCGCAAGGCTTCACCGGGCATATCAGCCTTGACCGCAAGAATAAAGGTGGCGCTGTCAATCAGACTGCGGTCGTTTACCACCGACACATAAATACCAAACTTTCTCTGGGTTAATTCCAGGGCAATGGCGGTCTGCTCCAGTACCATGCCCAGTGACTGCCGTAATGTGGACACCACCGAAGCAAACACCTCGCCAAGGTTATCAAGGCCAAAAGGTGGAAAAGACTCTGGTCGTTTTTTACTGGCGGTAAAGGTGGCCAGTTCACCGGACAGTTGCAGCAGTTCCTTATACAGTTCAAAGGGATGCAACCGTTGCTGTCGGGACAGTTCCACCATAAGAGGCTCGTAGCGATTCAACACCTGCAACAGCATGTAGTCGGCTATCTCTGCCGAGCCTGCCCGCCCGCTGTCGCATAAACGATAACTCAGGGCATTGGCCCGCTGCCGCAGCAAACCGATCAGCTCTTCGATATAGCCACTGGTCACCGGCGACAGCTGGCAGTCCAGCAGGGGCGGAATAAACTGGTTATCCAGTTTGACCGGATGCTCCGGCTGTCTTTCCAGTACCCGCGCAATGCCCAACACCGCATAACCGTTACGGTCTTCTGACGCAGGCTTGAGGGTCAGTGCCATCTGTCCGGTTTCAATAGACGCCACTTCCCCGGCATCCGAGGCATTGTTACGCACGTCAGCCGCCTGACACTGATAGCGCGCCTGGGGAGCCTGTTCACCGGCCCTGGCACTTTCACGGATACCGGGTCGGCGCAGGGGCAGACAGAGGTAAATGGCTTCATCCCGGGTATTGACCGGAATCTCGATAATAGCCGGCGGGGGATCGTTATCAGGAATGGAGAACGGGGTGCCGTCCGGAAACACGCCACTCGCCTCAACCACGGAAAGCCGGCCCTGACGAAGCAGCTCCTGATCGATGCGAAGCCCGGTAAAACCCCAGCCGTAGGCGTTCAACACACTGACACGGTTTTCTATCCGGGCTTCAACAAAGCGATCCTGCTGCTGGAAGTGCTGAGGCCGAAGAAACATGCCCTCCGACCAGATGACTCGATTATTGTTATTCGACATCGGGTTAAATCCCTGATCGTGGTTTACGGCTGTTTCAAACCATACTGGCTGGCTGATATTTTATATTCGCTGCCACTATGGGCTTTGACCGGCAACACCAGCAGGTTGTTGGTTTCGGTATAACGGGAATACTCAGCCATCACCCCTAAAAAACGCACCTCGGCGCTCAGTTCAAGGGTTTCCAGTCGTTTTTCACCGGGGGCAATTTCCCGCAGCTTGACCTCGCCCAGCAGGTCACGCCCGAGCCTTTCTCCGGCATCTTCATAAAGGGTGAGAAAGTCTTCACGCTGGAACTGGCGGTCATCCGCCAGTTTGAAGATCCTGATCACTAACGGCGATGGTCGTTCGTCTGCATCAAGGTTCAGGGACTCGTCCGCTTCCAGCGCCAGGGCGACACGGGTATCCAGATTGAGTAACTCCCGCCCGGAATCCACTACCTTTTCAGTGGTGCCGCAACCGGCCAGCAAAACGGCCATCAGCATTGACAGGAAAAGGGTTGAAAGTCGTTGCCAGTACACCACTGTTTTTTATCCTTTTTATGATGGTTCTGTAAGGTAAATTCTGTTCAAGGCATCCGTCGTACGGCAGACAGCTCGGACAGTTTCTTTTCATAGGCGTCCGCAAAAATGTCACCAAAAAGCCGGTTATAGGTGACTTCCTGATCTTTTTTCTGCCCGGCAAACCACTGCTCATAGTGCTCCCAGTGTTTCGCCTTTTTATTAAGCGACAGCCCTTTGCCATTGACCCGTTCGAACACTGTGCGCAATCTGGACGGGTCAAACTGTTCCATCATGTATTCATAGGCGGCTCTCATGGCGTACATCACCGCCACCTGATGATCGGAAATATTGTCAAAGCTGTCCCGAACTGCCTCTCCGGGCGAAAGGAAAGCACTGCGGTTGGCGTCAAACATCATGCCCAGGGCATCGTCCACCGTGGCAGAAAATTTCAGGGGGTTATTGTCCTGAGTCTCGATCATCGTGCGCTCGACGCGCAGCTCATTCTTAATGGTGCTGCGCGCCCTGAGCAGATCCATTAAACGACTGACGGTTTCCTGTATCAGGGCCGCTGCCTGCTGATCAACCAGTTCAGGGTTATTGCCATTTAAGCCCAGTCGTTCTCCCAGTGTCCCCGCCTGTCTGTCCGGTGCAGGAGCAACGTTACTGGTTTCCGGCGGGGCAGGATGAACGACAGGTTGTGGAGGTTGCGCCACAGGTTGAGGTGTTAAAGCCGGTTCAATGGTTTGCTCAATAGCCTTCTCAACAGCTGGCTCAATAGCTCGCTCAACAGAAGGTATGGCTATGGACTGTTCAATGGCAGGCGTGTTATCGGCCTCACTTAGCCACCAGTCATCGCTGTTGTGACTGGGGTTCGACACTGGCTGAGGGCTGGCATCCCAGCTTCCGGCAGAACCGGCCAGAGCATCCAGCGGATCGAGAGATACTCCGGACGAGACGGCCGGATCAGGGGTGGCTGACGAAGCCAGAGGATCAACAGACTGCGAGGCATCCAGCAGCGGCGATTCCATGGGCTGATCCCACTGTCCCCAGACATCTCTGGCGGCATCGCTTTGTCCGGGCTCAAACCACTGGTCCAGAGAGTCCTTTGGCTCTTGCATGGTAGCAGAGGGGTCGGCAGAGAAAGAACCAATGGTGGTTTTGTCAGAGTTATCGAGAAAATCAACGGAACCCAGACCGTCGGGCAGGGATGAGGAAACCGGCTGTAACGTCGCCTTGATATGATAATGGCCGACGACAATAACATCGCCGTCGTTTAATGTGACCTGCTGACCTGCGCCAATGGGGGATTCACTGCCATTTAAGAAAGTGCCATTGGTGCTTTTATCAATCAGCACATAAGTGTTGCCGGAAAAATGAATATCCGCATGGTTTGATGAAACAATACGTTCAATGTCGGGTAATACCCAGCTACTGGCATCCGACCGACCGATACTTCCACTTGATTTTGCAAACGTCTTTGTATGCCCGGCCATATTGGCTTCTGCCGGGCCATCAATCACTTCAAGAACCAGGTTAGCAGCCATAAGGTATTTATCCGTTCCCTTACCTTGTCAATAAATACACCGCCGTGTATTTATTCCGCTTTTACAGCAATACTTCCATTTACTGCTTTCACTGCAAAACACAATTTTTAGTGGTTCAAAGGATGTTAGCGTAAGTCTGATACCGATCGCAATTATTACAAAAACTGTTGCATTGAAATGATCTGTCAAAAAACGACAACATTCTTTTAATTGCAGCTTGTGTCTTTATACCCCAAACTCTAGAATTTCCTTGATTACCTTTTGTCCAGAATTTTAATACTGTTTGCAGGAAGTAATGACAGAATAAGAGCGTAAAACGCCGGGGATCAGTACCAGGGATGAGTACTCGTAAGGACGATGATAAAACCCGTCTTGTTGGTAAGGGTATTTCGCCGCAGGACGAAGCCACTATTATTGCCGGAGCTGCCGGAAACCCGCCGTCCGGTCAGTCCACACCAACAAATACCAGAAAACTGATTAACAACCGCTTCCAGCTGGAAACGCTGCTGGGTTCCGGTGGCATGGGTTCGGTCTATAAAGCCATTGACCAGCGCAAAGTAGAAGCCAGGGACCGTGACCCTTATGTGGCATTAAAGCTGTTAAATGAAGATTTCAAACAGCATCCGGACGCCTTTATTTCATTGCAGCGGGAATCCAGAAAATCACAGAATCTGGCACACCCGAATATCGTCACCGTTTATGATTTTGACCGGGATGGTGACATGGTGTTTATGACCATGGAATACATGGAAGGTCATCCGCTGGACGAGTTAATTAAACGTCAGGCAGGCATCGGTTTTGAGGATGACCAGGCCGTTAACATTCTTCGGGATATCTCCCGGGCCATGGGTCACGCCCACTCCAAAAACATTATCCACTCCGACTTTAAACCCGGTAATATTTTTGTCACCCACAAAGGCACTGCCAAGGTATTTGATTTTGGCATTGCCCGGGCCGTTTCAGCCAGTGGTGTTGAGGGTACACCGGAAGGCGATAAAACGGTGTTTGATGCCGGTAGTCTGAGCGCGCTGACACCCGCCTATGCCAGTTATGAAATGCTGAAAGGGGAAGAGCCATCCACCAGTGACGATGTGTATGCCCTGGCCTGTGTCGCCTATGAACTGTTTGCCGGTAAACACCCTTTTAATAAAACCCCGGCCGACAAAGCCTTTGAACAACAGCTGAAGCCGGAAAAAATCAAACGTCTCAGCCAGCGCCAGTGGAAGGCACTGGAACAGGCGCTGGCCTTTAAACGTGACCAGCGCACCCAGACCGTACCCGACTTTGAGAAAGCCTTTTTTTGTCAGTCAAAGCTTCCCGTCTATGGTGCGGTGGCGAGTTTAATACTGGCGACAGTTGCTGCCTTTATCTACCAGTACACGACTCAGGAAGCAGAACAGGAGGTGCTGAGAGAGACGCTGACAGAAGAGTTACAGGTAGACCTGCGCGCCAATATTGAGCTGGAAATGCAACAGAAGTCAGCATTGGAAGCGTTGAACAAAGCCCTTGAACAACCCCCGGGTGATGCGCTTAATGGCGCGTTTGACAGCACCCTGAACCAGCTGATTGGCCGCTATCAGGCACTGGTTCCGGAAGATAATGACAGCATTGTCCATGCCCGGCAGAGAGCCATGGGGATTTATCTGCAGGCAGCCGCAGAGGCCACACAGACCGGCAGGCTGGACGACGCCGAAGCCTTTTTGAAAAAAGCCGCTGACTGGCGCACCGACGCCAGCGAATACAGCAGGGAATCGTCCCTGCTGGCCAATGCCCGGGAAGAGGTGGAACGGGAACGTCAGCGACAGCGGCTGGCTGCCGAAGAGGAAGCCCGGCAGCAGGCAGAAGCGTTAAGGCTGCAACAGGAAAAACTGGCACAGGAAAAGAGAGAGAGGGATGCCCGGCTGGCCCGTGACGAAGCCCTGAGACAGAAGGCACTGGCAGAAGAAAAACGACAGCAGCAGATTAAAGCAGCCATTGCCTCGGTCAACAATAACCTGACCTGCAACAGTAAGCTGGATATTAATGGCAAACTGGCCGCCAGTCTGAACCATCTGGAAACCCTCAGCCCTTCAGACCATAACACCCTGACCAGAACCACCATCGATTCACTGACCAGCTGTATCCGGCGGGCCGGGGTAAAGAATCCGAAAACCGCCGCCCGATTCCAGTCCGACGCGCTGACACTCTTCCCCGACGCTACTTCTATCCAGTCGATCAAAATCGACTTCTGCGCCCATCTTGCACCGGGTTCCGGAAAAAAAGGCCAGCGCTATTACTGTCAGGACAAGCTTGCCAGTGGCGGCAACAGTCCGACACTGGTGGTCGGCCGGTCGGAGCAAGAAAAGCTGGCGGTGACCCGTTACGAGATCACCGTGGGTGACTTTAACCAATACTGTCGTCAAACCGGTCAATGTACGACGCTGAAGGCTGAAGCCGACCTGCCCGCGCACAACATCACCATTGACCAGGCCAATGGTTACGCCCGCTGGTTAAGTCAGGAAACCGGTTATCACTACCGACTGCCCTCCCATAAAGAGTGGCTCTCGCTCACATCGCCCCAGAGCAACGGCAGCGACCCCGACCGTAACTGTTACCTGAAGTTCGGCAACCTGCACAAAGGGCTGTCACTGGTCAAAGCCGCAACCGGCAAACAAAACGACAACGGCCTGATCAACCATGTGGGCAATGTTCAGGAATGGGTGTTTGACAGCAATGGCGAGCTGGTAGCCGCCGGGGGCAGCAGAAAAGACCCGCTGAAACGCTGTCTGGTCACCACCCGGTCAAAGCATTCGGGGCAGCCCGATGAATACACCGGGTTTCGATTAATAAGAACGGTTCTTTAATCCGTCATCACCAACAGGGAAGTCAGTTGTGAAAAGAACAGCAGTAACGCTAGCCGCTGCGATAGTATCTGTGCCGCTGCTCAGCGCGCCGGTGACCGCCGCCGAAAACTATGTACCGGACATTCCCCCCCGTGACCTGCCGAAAGAGTTCAAAGAGCGCAAACCCGATGCCGCAGACAACAAAGGCAGCGAACCGGGCGTTACGCTGAAAGAAGGCGGCAATGAACAGGTACCCCATATCACCATCACCAGGTTTTCGTTCAGAAACCTGCCCGAATACCCTGAAGCGGGTGTCACCAGGGAGACTGTTGAGCAGTTTGCGGAAACCCTGCGTAAACAATACATGAAGTCAGAAGAAGTGCTGGACAACGGCTTTACCCGCAAAGAGCTGGATGAAGTGACCGCATTGCTCAGGAAGAAAGCGTTAAACAAAAACCCGGATGACATCAGTCTGGACGACCTGAAAGAGCTGGTCAGCATCCTGCGTCGCCAGACCGCCGAACGGGGGATGACCTACGGTGATATTGAAAAAGTCGCGCAACAGATTACCCGCTTTTATCGAGAGCGGGGGCTGTTACTGGCCAGAGCCTTTATCCCACCCCAGGAAGTACGGCAGGGAGTGGTTGAGCTGGATATTGTGGCGGGCAAACTGGGTAAAGTGGTGGTGTCGGGCAATCACAAATACCAGCCCGAACAACTGCAGGAACCGTTTAATGACCAGCTGGGCGAACTGGTGGACAATGCCCGTATAGAAGAGAGCATTTACCTGCTTAACGATTATCCGGGGTTGAGTGTTTACGGCTATTTCGAGAAAGGCGACAACCCCGGGGAGTCTAACCTCAACCTGCAGGTCAGGGATGAGGAGACCTGGAGCCTTGCCATAAGAGCCGACAACCATGGTTCCGAACTCACCGGAGAAAACCGGGTTTATACCGTCGGCAACTGGTACAACCCCACAGGTATTGGCGACCAGCTCACACTGGGCGCGCTCAAGTCCTTCAATCCGGAAAACACCGACCTGTTTCAGCTGGTTTACAGCCTGCCGGTGTTCAGCGCCGATACCCGCCTTGAGTTCTATGCGGAACAGAACCGCTTTGATATCTCCTCCAAAGCCGACGAGATTATTAACCGCCTGAACATCACCGGCGCCAACGACACGTACTCAGCCACCCTGATGCATCAGCTGAAGCGTTCCAGGGCAGCTAACCTTGCCACCGGTTTTAAATACAGCGACAAGCGGGTGACACGGGATGCGTCTGTGCCACTCTTTACCGAAGGCGACCATGCCAACACCTCTGAAATCATTATCGAAGGGGACTTTCTCGGTGACAGCATCCGCACCCTGAATATGGGGCGGCTGTCGCTGATGCATGGTCGTCTGAACAATACGGTGCCTGAAGACCGGGGCGATACCTTCTACCGGCTGGCACTGGACACTAATTCCCTGTTCTTTGTACCACTGCCGTTTACTGACAACGACTCACGTCTGGTGGTCAAGTCTAAATGGCGTTACAGCAACAACCCCCTGCCCTCTTTCGAGCAGATGGCGCTGGGTGGCGCAAATACTGTCCGGGCTTTTACCGGCAGTGAGTTTTCTGCTGACACCGGCGTTTATCTGGGAGCCGAGTGGTATTTTGACCTTCCCGGCGTGCTGAACTACGAGTTTGCCAGCGGCAGGCGTTTGAGTGACCGGCTCCAGTATGCCGTTCTGTTTGAAGGCGCCTACGGCCATGAGAACAGTTATAAGTTTAATGCCAGCGATACCCGGGCGCCCGATCCATGGGCTCATCTGGCAGGGGCGGGCCTGTTGTTCAGGTTCAACTGGGATGACCGCTTTGTCTCCACCCTGACCGTTGCCAGACCGGTGTCTTCCCGTTCCGGCAGTGACCTGGTCGGCAATGATGCCAGAAGCTGGCGCACCTATATTGATGCCACTTACCAGTTACGCTGACATCGACTTGTACCCTGTTACCCTTATGCACGGACAGCACCATGATCTCTCGTGAAAATAAAAGCCAACGTGAAAATAACAACAGCCTGAATGCCATCACCCGGGGCATGGCAGAACATTACAAATCCATCAGCAGCGGCCTGTTCGCACTGACGCTGATGGCGCCGCAAGTCAGTCAGGCCGGCCCTGTCGGCGGTGATGTGACCGGGGGCGAAGGCACCATTGATTACAATGGCACCACCACCACGATTGATCAGCTGACGGATAAGCTGTCTATCAACTGGGACAGCTTTAACCTGTCTGCCGATGAACTGGTTCGCTTCCTGCAGCCCAACGCTTCATCCCTGGTTCTGAACCGTATTCTGGATGACAACGCCAGTGTTATTCACGGTCAGATAGATGCGAATGGTCATGTTCTTCTGGTCAACCCCCGTGGCCTTCTGTTTACCGAAACGGCTCAGATAAACGTCAACAGCCTGACAGCATCCTCGCTGGATATTGCCACCGATGACTTTATGAACGACGACTTTGCGTTTAAGGCACTGGACGGCACGGACGGTATTGTCGTGAACAGAGGAACAGTCAACGCGGCCAGTGGCATTGTTCTGCAAGGGGAAGCGGTGGAAAACTCAGGCACTCTGGTGGCTGCTGATTATATCGCCCTGGCCGGTGGGTCGGAGTCGGTCCTGACCTTTGACGCCGATCAGCTGATTGGTGTCCGGGTGACCAGAGAGGTACTGGAGAATCAGCTGGGTATCGACAGTGCCGTCCTTAATTCCGGAACTATCCGGTCAGGAGAGGTGTTATTAACGGCATCTGTCGCCAGTGCTCTTTTTAATAACGCCGTGAATAATCAGGGCGTTATTGAAGCCACAGGCATCGACACACAGGGCGGTACCATTCGTCTTGGTGGCTCGGGTGGTGATGTGGCCGATGTGGTGAACAGTGGCACTCTGGATGTATCGGGCAGAAATGGCCATGGGATTGCGGGACAGGTGCAGCTGGATGGTGAAACCATTGTGTTACAGGGCGGTACCAAAATCCTTGCCACCGCCGATGAGGGAACGGGCAGTCAGCAGGATGATATCCTTGTTAACGCCGATATTCAGATTGATCCCGGCGGTAATAACAAAACCCGGACACTGACACTGGAAGCCGATGGCGATATTGCTGTCAACGGTTACCTGGGCATCGCCAAAGAGTCTGATGGCAGCGACAAAGCCGGCGACATTGACCTGATAGTGGATGCAGGCAACACCCTGCACGTCGGTGAAGCCGGAGCCATTGACACCGGCGGTGGCGATTTCACCGCCGCCACGCAACACTTTATCAATAACGGTTCCATTGATCTCAGTGGCGGCACCAATGACTATGGCCACCACAACCTGGAGGCTGGCCGTAATGGACCGGGTACAGACAGTATCATCCAGATGGGCGAACTGTCCGGAATCTATACGGGCAGTGGCGCAACGTCCCGTTTCAACCTGACCCTCAGCTCGGATAACAACACCCTGATATTCTCCGACGGTACCTACAACCTGTCGGATAACAGTTTCGTGACATCGGCCGACCTTGACCGGCTGGGGCTGACAGTAGACGACAACCTTAATGCACTGGTGGTTGGTAAAGCCAGCTATAGCAAACAGATAGACGGTTCGTCTGACATCACCCTGGAAACCACCGGCGGTGAGCTGCAAGGCACCAGTGGCGATGACAGCTTCACCGTGTTTAACGATGGCAACAGCCACTATCTTGAAGCCAACTCAGGCACCACAAAGTTCTATATGGCGTCTGTTGATGGTCAGGGGGGAGCCGACAGCCTGACCGAAGACGCTTCAAGCACCTTTGACCAGGCAGTCATTACCGGTTCCGCTGAGTTTAGCCTGCACCAGTCCGGGGCGGCAGGCGACAGTGATGATGTTCAGTTTTCCTCCGTTGAAACGGTGACGACCGGCAAGGCTGTCGTTAATGAATCTGTTGACGATATGACGGCACAGGTATCCGGCGGTCACCTGACCGCAGAAGGCGTCACCTTTCAGAACGTTGAAGGCTATACAGGCAGCGGTAACGACAATATTACCGACAGCGATGATAACGACTGGGCGACCGGCGATACCGATAACACGGCAGTCTCCGGGGGCATTACCTTTGCGGGCATTGACCGGGTGACGTCAGGTGGCAGCCTGTCTTCAGCTTCTCAGGCTGACCAGACCGTTGACTATCTGGGTTCCCGGGAGATGTCGCTGAAAGGCATTCGTTTTTCAGGAGCCGACACCTTTGAAGGGGATGCCGCTGGCAACCGGGTGGATACCGTTAATGACCAGACCAGTGACAGCACCTGGGCCATTCACAGCACCGGCGAAGTGAGAAAAGACGGTCAGATTTTCAAGAACATTGATGTGGTAAAAACAAGCCTTGGCATTAACAATGCCATCGGTGCGGACCAGGATGTCACCCTTGATACAACGGTGAACGGTCAGTCCACCGCCAATACCCTGGAACTGGCTGACGTTACCTTTGTGGGCGATGGCAATTACACCGGCAGCGGCAGTGACAATATTGACGACCAGAGCAACCGCGACTGGGGTATCGTTGGCGATAAAGCAGCACAGCAACACCTTGAACAAAATGATACCCGTCTCTTTACCGGTATAGACAGTGTGACCTCTACAGGACAGGTGTCTAACGACACAGGTTCAGACCTGTCCGTGGTGATCAACCGTTCCTTTGATAACACCTTAACCGCACACAACCTGACCTTTACGGGGCTGACAGGCTATATCGGTGACCAGACCCTGAACGATACCGTCACGGGTTCCCTGGGTTCCAGCTGGTATCTCACCGGTTATCAGCGATTAAACGACCAGCCAGCGGACAATGGTTTTCTGCTGGATAATATTAATCATATAGGCGGCGGTGTTACGTCATTAGAACACGCGTCCGGTTTTGCAGACGAGGTGGATGTCACCGTCAGGGCCGACAGTAAGCTCAGTATCGAAGGCATTCTGTTTGACAGCCTGAACACTTATGCGGGTAATAACACCGATAATGTGCTTGATGAGCGCGGTCAGGACTGGGCGGTTACCGGCATTTACGAGGCGACATCGGGCAGCTTTTCCTTCTCGGGCATCGATCACATCACCACAACGGGCAACGCCAGCGGTCAGACCAGCGATAGCAGCTGGCTGATTAAGGGCGACCAGTCAGCCAGCAGCGACGGCATTACCTTTGCCTTTGGCGATACGGACACCGTGATCAGCAATGTCGGCAGGGTCAGCAATGATTCTCCCGGTTCGCTGGCCATTACCCTTGACCAGATTGACGACAATGGATCGACAAAAGACACCCTCGACACTGGCTCTGTTACCTTCGTCGACAGCACTGGCTATACCGGTTCAGGAAGCGACTCGGTTACCGACAATATCGACCGTGAATGGTACCTGACCGATGACCAGACGATAAACACCCGCGAAGACCAGACAGGTTTTCAGCTGTCCGGCATTGCCAGGGCCATCAGGATACTGGATATCAGAAATAAGTCGCTTAATAACCTGAATCTCAGGTTGCTGGCTGACAGTTCACTGGTTGCTTCCGGTATCGGGTTTGCAGGCGCTCAAAGCTACACAGGCTCAGGCTCTGACACCATCACTGACGAACTGGGCCAGGACTGGTCGATCTCCGGTACTCAGCAGGTAGGCAATGGCTCTCTGTCGTTGACCGGCATCACCCGTGTTGTCACCGCCGCCAACGCCAGAGGGCAGACCAGCGACAGCGACTGGCTGATTGAAGGTGACCGTTCAGCCAGCAGTGATGGCGTAACTTTTGCCTTTACCGATGCTGACACGGTAATCAGCAATGTGGGTTCCATTCATAATGAAACTCAGGGCTCTCTGGAGGTTGAGCTGAAGGCTGACAGCAGTTTGCAGACGGCTTCCATCAACTTTATGGAAGCCAGCGGTTTTCTCGGAACTGGTCAGGATTCCGTTACTGACCAGCGCGGGCTGGACTGGCGCATTACCGGTGTAAACGAAGCCGTCACCGGTAACACTGACGACAGTGACCTTACCTTTGCCGGTATCAATGCGGTGGAAACCGGGGCGAATGTCACGGGTCGCAGCACTGACAGTGCCTGGTCTTTTTACGACAATGTTTCAGCCAGCAGCGATGGCATTACCTTTGACTTTACCGATACCGACACCATTATCAGCAATGCAGGTATGGTCACGAATGCCACCTCGTCGGGTAAAGCGGTGACCGTTAATCAGGATCAGTCGCTCAGTGTGCATAGCATTCAGTTCGCGGATGCGTCCGGTTATACCGGCCACTCTGACCAGACCGATACGGTTGACGATACCACCAACAAAGGGTGGAACCTTGATGGCAGTCATGCTGCCAGCCAGCAGGTGTCAGGTGTTAAAACCCGGTCGTTTACCAATATCGCCGGTGTCACCACAACGGGCAATATTACTGAGACCGCTACCAATAACTGGGAAAGTCAGGGCAACACTATCGTTAAAGCCGGAGATATCACCTTTACCGGGACTTCACAGGTAACGACTGCGGGTCGTTTGTCTTCCGCAGAGGCAACAGACCAGAGCCTTACCGTAAACGACAGTGACCTGAGCCTGAACGGGGTTGCCTTTGTCGGGGCGACCGGTTTCGATGGCGATGCCAGTGGCTCTCGTGTGGACAGTGTCGATGATAACCGTAGCAGCCCAACAGACTGGGCGATTACCGGAGCCAACGACGCTGAATCGGGCAGCCTGAGCTTTAACGATATTGATGCGGTTGCAACGGAAGGTAACGTTGCCGGTCGGACCGCTGACAGTGACTGGTCGATTGTTGGTACCCGTCAGGCAAAAAGCGATGGCATTCAATTTACCCTTGAAGGCACTGACGCCGACATCTCCAATGTGGGAACCGTCACCAACGATTCAGCCACAACACTGAATGTAGCACTGAATAACGACAGCTCCATCACCGCAGCCGAACTCCGGTTTATTGATGCCTCCGGGTATACGGGTCTTGCCGATAACTCCGACAGCGTCACCGATGACCGGGGTCTTGGCTGGAGTATTACCGGTGACTACGCCCTCCGGTCAGACAGTCTGTTGTTTGCCAATATCGGGGCGGTCAGTCAGGCGGGCGTGGTCGTTGATGATCAGAACAGCGACTGGCGTGTGGGCTTAGACAACACGATAACCACCGCCACCGATGGAAAGATTCTGTTTACCGGTGCCACCCGTGTGACCACAACCGGTAGCCTGACCAACGACACCGGCAGTGACCAGAATATCACCCTGAGCGATAACGCCGGTGTGGCAGTAACAGGGTTCGACGACCTGGGTATTACGTTTAACCATTCCGCCAGCTACACCGGCGGCTATACCGGTAACGGCAGCGATAACGTTAATGACACAACCAGCAAAGACTGGCTGATCACCGACTCTGGTGCCGCACAGGTGACAGACAGTGCTTCAGCGAGCCGTAACTTTACGGGTATTGATCGTGTCACCACTACGGGTGGGCTGACGAACAATACGGGCGATGCTCTGGCTATCACCCTTGATCAGGTTGACGACAATGGTACAACAAAGGAGATCATTGCCACCGATTCTATAACCTTCGTGGGTAGCAGTGACTATACCGGTTCCGGGTCAGACACCGTTACCGATACGATTGGCCGTGACTGGTATATAACCGGCGACAACCGTATGAATACGGCTGAAGACAGCAGCGGTATGGATCTTTCCGGTATTGCCAAAGCGATGAATATACTGGCTGTCAGGAATCAGGCACTTCTGAATCTGGATGTCTCGCTGCTGGCAGACAGCTCTCTGACCGCTGCCGGTATCAACTTTACCGATATTCAGACCTACGCAGGTTCCGGCACTGACAATATTATTGACAATCCTGGTCAGGACTGGTCTGTCACCGGCATCCATCAAGCGGATACATCAACCCTGTCGTTCACTGGCATCGACCATGTGACCACCGCCGCCAACGCCAGAGGGCAGAACAGCGACAGTGACTGGCTGGTTGAAGGTGACCGTTCAGCCAGCAGCGATGGCGTCACCTTTGCCTTTACCGATGCTGACACGGTGATCAGCAATGTGGGTTCCATTCGTAATGAAACTCAAGGCTCGCTGAAGGTTGAGCTGAAGGCTGACAGCAGTTTGCAGACGGCTTCCATCAACTTTATGGAAGCCAGTGGTTTTGTCGGAACCGGTCAGGATTCCGTTACTGATCTGCGCGGGCTGGACTGGCGCATTACCGGTGTGAACGACGCTGTGACCGGTAACACTGACGACAGTGATCTTATCTTTACCGGCATCAGTGCGGTGGAAACCGGGGCGAATGTCACCGGTCGCAGTGCAGACAGTGAATGGCGCATTGCTGGCAACCAGTCCGCCGCCAGTGACGATATTACCTTTACCTTCACCGATACGGACACCACCCTCACCCATGCCGGTTCGGTCAGCAATGGCAGTGGCAGTAATCTGACCTGGAACCTGCTCAGTGCCGACCAGCAGGTGAGCGCTGCCGACATGAAGTTTCAGGGGGTCAGCACCATTACGGGATACGACGATGGTCAGGGCAATGGCGATACCATTAACGCAACCACTGATGACGATGTGTTTGAGGTGACGGGGGATGGTTCTCTGACTACGAAGGGCATCGCTTTCAACAGTATCCGCATGATTCTGGCAGGCGATGGCAAGGATACCGTGGTCAGTAATGTTGCCAGTGAATGGCAGCTGGGCGGAGAGTTGAACCGGTTACTGGTGGAGGGTATGACCTTTGCCGATGTAGAGACGGCTCAGGACCAGTCCGGCAACGGTTCGCTCAGGGGCAGTCAGTCAGACGACACCATCAACTGGCTGGGCAACGGCCTGATGGATGCCGCCGGTATGAGCTTCTCCGGACTCACCGCCATAGACGGCGGTGACGGCAATGATCTTGTGTCGATTCAGGGGGAAGTGGATAGCCTGACCAGTCTTACCGGCGGCGACGGCAATGGCGATACCCTGGAAAACAGACAGGCTTCGTTTGGCTGGAAACTGTTGTCTGCCGGAACCAGTCTGGGCGGACAGGCATTCAGCGGTTTTGAGAACCTGACTCATACTGAAAACAGTCTGAACCTTGAAAGCGACAGTGCTGTCAGTCTTGGCAGTCAGACGATTGCCACCGGTTCCGGCTCTGTTGCCATTGGCGACGTCAGTCGTTTTGATAATCTGGTGGTGGCCACCGACCAGAATATCAGCGGTCAGGCCAGAACCGACAGGCTGACCCTGCAGGGCAATAACATCAGTCTCGCCACCACAGGCGATATGACCATTGACTCGGTGGTCGCTACCGGGAATGTGGAGATTGATGCCTTCTCCGGCACTCTGGTGATAGACAGTATTGTGGCTGAAGACAGTGACGTGACGTTGCAGGCCCGGGCCGGGGATATTCTGGCACTGGATAAAGACGGTGTGGGCTATCACATCGTTGCGGACAATGTGTCGATGAACGCCATTGGCTACACCATCAGCTCGGAAGACAGTCCGTTTCATATTCTCAGTAAAATCGCGTCGAACGTGAACTTTATCGCTTCCCGCTTCTACTCACCCCGGATCTATGTGAATGATCAGCTGAGTGATTCAGCCAGCTTTACCTATCTGGGTGAACGCCTGCTGAACGTGTATGAACTGGGTGATATGGCCGCCGCGAAATCGGAGTCTCAGGATGTGGTGAATCAGCTGGGCAATATCGACCCGGCGGTCTTCACAGCCATTAACAGTTTCAGCATTTCTGAAAACTCCCTGGAAGAACCTCTGAGCGGAGATTACCTGTTGGTAGAAAGTGGTTTTGACGGGATGGGGCTGATTGAAGCCCTGCCTTCAGAAGCGACCGCGACGGGTGACAGTGAAGAGGGCGAGGAGAGCGTCGAGAGTTTTTAACCGTTTCATGAGCAGGCGCTGCCTGCTGCTCCTTCAGTGGCGGCCCTGCTGTTGGGATACCGCCTTTCTGATCGCTTCTGCCTGCTCACCGGACAGGGACTCCAGATAGCGAACAGACAGGCGATGGAGCATATCACCATCAATAACCACGGCATCCTGCCACCTTCTCTTCAGCCACTCTTGACCCACAAGGTTAAACTGCAGTGGGACAGAGGTTGGCAGCGCTCTTTCAAACTGGAGAATCGTTTTAGCCCACAACCATTCGGCTTCTTGCCTGGTTGACTCCCCATAAGGCTGATCAAAAGTCAAACCATAAGTATCGTCATCCTTTGTGCGCCGTAGCAGTACTCCAGTCTTCTGCCCTGCTAACCCATGCAGGTGGTAGGTAGCGTCAAAAAGGGCTTGCTCAACCAGTTGTTTTTTTGTCCCTGAATCCATGCTACTGGTTTTATCTTTCCCCAGTTTACCCAGCAGTATGGCCTGATAACTTGCCAGCTTGTTTGGGTCAAGCAGGGGAGACTGACCCACATTGAAAATGACGCGCCTGTTTGGCTGTAATTCATGATGTTCGCTGGTATGCGCGAAAGCGGCTTTATTCTCCAGCAACCGGTTGAGTTGCAACGGGCCTGGCGGCTGATATTTCCAGACGGTTTTAAAGCTGGAAGCCCTTTTCTTTATTCGCTGCTCTAGCTCAGAAAATGGCGAACCCTTTAACTGCGGATTAATAACACTCATTAATCCAGATTCTTCCGAGTTTAAAAAACGGTGCGTTGTTCCTATTTCCTTCATCTGCCCGTTCAGCCAGGGTGACAATTTTTGACGAACCTTTGGATCATCCAGTAACAAATAAGGAATATCCTTCATACGGGATGGGTCGGCATTAAAGTAGAGCAGCAGATTTTTATAATAATCCAGGGCTTTTTTTCCTGGCTCACCCTTCAGGGTCTTAATATCTTTGAGTACGCTGTTCAAAGGTTCAGGGCTTAAGAAAAACCGGGGGTCTTTATTGAACCCTGTCTTATCTTTATGCTCATGTTTCACAGTGGGTAGCTCTTTCAAGCGGTCCCAACCGGTTTTTAGTAATTCAGTACCCGTCTCTTTCTCATTAAATCCGATAAACTTATAACCTTCTAAATCATACCCCTGCCAATGAACTCCGCCATCGACAGAGAGTTCAACAAACGTATTGACGTTATTGGATACCACCCGCGCAATAGCGACGTTGTAATACTCAGCCAGCATGGCTGCGATGTAGCTGCGATAACGACAGTCTCCCAGACCGTATTCCATTTTTTGTAATAATAATGTCAGGGTAACCTCAGGTGACGAAGGTCTTTCGGGAATAAACTGGCGCACAAAACGTACTATTTTTTCTATTTTCTGGCTGCGGTCCATGCCCTGCTGAATACCAATCATGCTCTCTATGTCAGGATGAGCAGCAAAGAAAGCAGCCACCCGCTGTCTTTGCCTGTCACTCATCAAGACCGGTATCTGCTTATCAACCATCAGCGCCTCCCGGGCAAAAGGCAGCTCGTCGGGTTGTACCAGAAAGAGCAGTGTCATGGTTTCCGCGTCACCTTCTGCTTTATTAACGGTGATAAAGTAACGCTTCTGAAAAGTATCGTACTCCAGCAGGTACGGTCTTGATGCCATGCCTTCAAACGACAACGCCAGCAACTTTTCCCGGGGAGAGAAACTGCCCAGGGGCGTTCTTTTGCCGGTTTTTATCACCTGCTTTCCCCTGACCGCGTTGTGGTTGCTTAGCTGCTGCTCGTCGATATCGGCTGGCAGTGCGGGTATACGAATGCCCCGGTAAGGCAGGTTGGTAAAGTGAACATGCCCCTCATCATCTATGCTCATGTACTGAACCAGCTGACGGTAGAGCGCTGCAGAGTGTTTATGATAAAACAGCTGCTGAATAACCATCTCCTTCCTGTGAGGCTCTTGCGCCATAGCATCGTTTGCAGCCTTTCTCGCCTCCTGACCCATCAGCGATGTCGGCCAGTCAGGTGGGTCTTCATGACCTGAAATCAACGACCTGTCCCCAAAATCCTCCGGATTTTCAATACTGCCATAAGTCCCCCAGGTTTCGGATGTGCGCCAGGTTTTACCATTATTCAGGGAGTATTCTACCCAGGCGTGAGTTTCACTGAACATCACCCGCACCGGAATGCCATAGAACTGCAGCAGTCCGGCAGCCGCGTAAGCAACGTGCCGGCAGGCACCAATACGCCGTTCAATC
This sequence comes from Endozoicomonas sp. NE40, assembly GCF_040549045.1. Classification (NCBI taxonomy): domain Bacteria; kingdom Pseudomonadati; phylum Pseudomonadota; class Gammaproteobacteria; order Oceanospirillales; family Endozoicomonadaceae; genus Endozoicomonas; species Endozoicomonas lisbonensis. Next base: position 52,623 of record NZ_JBEWTB010000001.1, read on the forward strand.
AACTCGGCCAGCATCTCAATATCTGACTGCCGGTTTTCAAGGCTTACCACCCCTTTGGGGGGCTTGGTAAAACGATTGACGTAAGCAATGATGCCCTCGACTCTCTGTTTCTGCGAAAGGTTCTGGTTATGCCTCAGCTCTCTGGCCAGATCCTGTCTTTCCTCAAGCAGACGACCGAGTCTTTCGATCCAGACAGGAGGAGCCTGATAAGCCTCAACAGGAGCCATCTCCGGCTCCGGTTGAGGCTTGATTTTCTCCACAACATAATGAAGCTGTGCTGTTGATGGATGACCGGACTCAGGAAGGTTAACGGTATAGGTTCCCCTCAAAGCGTCGTATTGCACCTCGATTGGCTGGTTACGGTTATCTTCTGTCCAGATACCCACCAGGGTTTCGTGGGGGAAAAGACTGGTCAGCTCGCCGCTTTTGAAATTATCCTGAATACCGTGATGTTGCCCGGGCTGAAGAGACGGTGACAAGTCAGTCTGTACAGATTCCGGGTGGTAGGGCGTCAATTCACCGGCGGGAAAGGGTTCGAGCTTTACTTTTCCGTTGTCGTGAATTTTCATCCTGTTGATTTCCAGACGATAAAACGAGGGTGGAAAATTACTGGTAAATCGCTTGTTAAGCCTTAAAGAAATATCCTGGTCAAAGTGATCATCCAGCGACTCATCAGCCGGTTCCGGGCCAACGTTATCATTCAGCGACATATCAGATTGTCCCGGGGCAACGTTATCATCCATCGACATATCAGATTGTCCCGGGGCAAAGTGTCCATCGGGTGACATACCTGCCTGTTCCGGGGCAAAGTGTCCATCGGGCGACATACCCACTTGTCCCGGGGCAAAGTGACCATCGGGCGATATACCCGCTTGTCCCGGGGCAAAGTGTCCATCGGGCAATATACCTGCCTGTCCCGGGGCAAACTGACCATCGGGCGACATACCCGCTTGTCCCGGGGCAAAGTGACCATCGGGCAACACACCCGCCTGTCCCGGGGCAAAGTGTCCATCCGGCAACCTGTCTGCCTGTCCGGTCTTTGGCTGGGGCAGAGCCTGCCTGTCCAGTTCATTGTCTTCAGGCAGTTGTTCTTCTGCATGAATACCCGGCTCGTCGTTTACCGTCAGAAAGGGTTTTATTAATGCATCAATAAGCGCCGCACCTTTTTTCAGGATGGCCTCATGGATTGTCATAAAAGAGAGTGGCTGCTTATCGGTTGTCTTTTTCTCCGGTTGTTCTTCTGAAATCGTCTGAGCAACATCATTCTGTGCTGTAGCCTCACCGGAAGCGCCAACAACCTCTGAAGAGGCCGGCAGGTTTTTTTGGGGTTCTTCAGGAATGTCTGACGTCTCATGTTCACTGCCAAACAGATTGAACAGCGTTGTCATCAGCGGCACTTCTGACAAAGACGCTTTTTCTTTTTCCTTTTGTTTTTCTTTTTCCTTTTCCTTTTCTAAAACGCTGACAACATCCGCCTCGAAAGGAACCACAATCGGCTCAGGCCGCCAGCCGTCTTTCAGATACAGCCGATAGTGCGCTATAAACCGGTTTCGCAGGGCATTAGGGTCTGCTGTCTCCGACTGGTTCAGGGTATTAAGGTACTCAATCATGACCATAACGGCAGGAACCGCCAGGGCTTGCTTTTCCTTCAGGGTCTTTACCCGCTCGTAGTGCCAGAGCGCGATATCATCCGTAAAAGGCGAGTCCGAATAGCTGGCCGCGATCGCCTTGAAATCATTCAGGGTGTACTCATCCAGAATCAACGGAGTAAAGCGGCTTGCCAGCGCAGAAGAAAACGCATGTCGTCCACTGTATTGCACCGGGTTCACGGTCGCAAACAGGAAGAAACCCGGTGCGGCCTCGCCCGTCAGTACATCATTCAGCACCCCTTCAAGGAAATGGGTGGGGAGCAGATTTAATTCCGAAACAATGAGTATCCTGCCTTCCGTTTTCGCCTGGATAATCATCGCTTTTAACCGGTCCCAGTTGTTGTAACCGGCGGTAATTCGCAGGGGGGCGGGCAACATCAGTCCTTTGTGCGCCCAGTCTTCCTGCCACTGTTTCATGACCACGTCCAGAACCACGTCCTTGCCCCGTCCGGCAGGTCCTTCAATCATCATCCCGTGACGGCCGGGATGACCCTGGTGTTGATTATTTTCCCCGGCAACCCGCTCCAGCTCGAGCCAGATGCGGTGAGCCAGCGCCCTTGTTGAATCATTATCAAAATGCAGGCGTGTGGGCTGCTGCTTAAGTCGTTCGTAGAAATCGGCGAAGGCATGATGTTCCTGACCAGACAAACCGGCGGAACGCGCCTGTTCTTCAAGCTGGCCGGAGAAACTTTCATAAAGCGACTGCTTCAGAGTACCTTCAATCTCATGAGTCGTTTTTTGCGTCAGGTCGCCCAGATAAAACTGAAACCGGCTGAGAACATCCAGAGTGTCCCTTGCCGAAAACGGGTAATCTGGCAACTGCTTCCGGTAGCCCGCCATGTTCTCCAGCAGAGAGTCTGCGATCCAGCCACACTGCTCCGTTGCACAATACTGAGGGGCCATAGCGGCAAGAAAAGGCACAATCACCTGCCCGGACAAGTCGGCGGACTCCATCGCGGCAAACCGGATCGTTTTCGCATGGTTGTGTAATTCCGGGATAATATGCCGCCCCTTAAACGACAGAGGGTTTCCGGTAATGACCAGCCGGTGTTCCGGGGTCAGGAAATACACGTCACCGTTACTGCTGATAAAAGGCTGCTTCAGGGTCACGCCTGAGAGCAGCACCTGAATATTCTTATCAAGCAGGTTGCCCTCATCAAGGATCAGGATAACCGGCTCCCCATCTTTACTCCGTTGCCGGGCCCACTGGAGAATGGGGCCTTCAGCAAACCGGGTTTCAGAATCATCCGGACGGTTCGGCAGAGAACGCAGGGTCTGCTCGCCAAACAGGTCTTCACGACGGCTGGTCGGGCCTGTTGTCAACTGGTAAACCGTCTGCTGCCCCGCCAGGCTTCTTGCCACACGATTTGCCGTATAACTCTTGCCACTGCCCGGAGGACCTTCGAGGTAAACCAGCGTGTTATTTTGTATCGCCCCTGTGACCGTCTCTACCAGTTGCTTCGGGTTGGACCAGTTCACATGCTCCGGTTCTGACGGTGATCGTTCTGATGGTGATAGCTCTGACGGGGTGTGACTCTCATCAGCAGGTTCTGACGTCTGGCTCAGCCAGTTCGACCAGGAGGTTGTCGCCGCCAGCGCCGGTTCCCGCCACTGAACCCGGATATCGGCCCGGGAATGAATGGAAGATAAGGTCCCGAACCCCGGCACAGAAGGTGTATTGGACAAGAGTGACTCCAACAGCTTCTGGATGCCGGGATTTGACTCCAGCCCGGTAATAACCACCTGGCCCGGTGACTGAAGTGCTTGGTAGAAGCCCGTAGGCTGCTGTTCAAACAGACGGTCCCGGAGGCTTTCCATCCGGGTGGTATCCAGCAGTCCGCTGGCGTCCAGACTGGGTGATATCACCTCGATGTGCGCGCCGGAATAGTTTTGCTGCAGGGTTTCCAGAGACCAGTGTCCGGGAAGCCTCTGCAACTGCGAACCGTTAACGGCCTCTCCCTGGCCCTGTAACAGGCTGTCAGGTATCAGAAAGGGTTGTTTTTTCTCCCGGACCCGCAACGCCAGGCTCCCCAGCGGCCCGCCATCAGACAATAAGCCTGTTAATCGTTGCCACTGATGCCTCGTTAACGTGGATGTGACTTCAACCCCTTCAAAATTCTGCTTCAGGTTGCCAACCGCGCCGGACTTGACCAGTTTCCCTTTGCGCAATGTCATCCCGCTGAAAACAAGGTCAAAATTAACACTGTTGACTGGAAACCAGCGAGACCGGATGTCCCGGTGCCGCGTTCCGAACGCTTCCAGGATGTCTGCCATCTCCCCGGGAGAGGTGTCTTTTCTTTGCAGCAAAAATCGTGCAGGCAGGGCAAGGCAGCGGTCACCACTGTCTACCCCCCGGCTGGCCAGGTTATTCGCCAGTTGTACTTTGAACGCGATATCCTGCCAGGGCGCGTCCTTAAGGATAAAAAGAGTATTCCCGGACTCTCCCAGCGCCGCGTCACGAAAAATCAGGCCACCTTCGGAATCCAGTTCAATGCCACCTGACAATATATCGGTAGCGGGCAGCCCTGCTGCAAAATCAAGGGTTTTAGTCGGCAGGTGAGTCACATCGAAAGGAAAGTCTGTCCAGACGTGGCGGTTGACATACTGATCCAGCGTCGGCAGGCAGTCACCGGACCGGTTTTTCAACAGGGATATATCCAGCGGCTGCCCGATTTTATTCACCCGACGCCAGAAATCACTGCCCGGAGCCTCCGTTGACCCGGACCCGGAACCAGAGAGGACGGACTCATCGACCACAACAAGAATCCGGGTTGAGTCTGAGAGTGTATTGCCATTGTAGGTCCGGACACTGTCGAGTATCCCGTTCAGTTCTGCCACCTGTGCGGCGGTCATCAGCCGGTAATCGACCACCAGTATCAAGGCTCTGTCGTTAAACATCATGCCGGGGTGGGAAGCACTCTTGTTCTGATCATCCGGGAATGTCCGGGTTTCCAGACCGCCTTCCTGTAAATCTGTGGCTTTTGTGATGTAGCGAATAACATGGTCCGGATACTGTGCGACCACATACCCCAGCAGCAGGCCCAGCTCCTGGTCCGATGACAGGTTGGCATAAGCGGTCTGCTGCCCGCTCTCAAAGACTTCGGGAAGCTCCGCCCCGGAGGCATCGGCAACAATAGAACGGGTTTGTATTGAGAATGCCAGCAGGGCTGCAGGTATTAACCCGAACAAGAAGCCACGCGACCAGCGAGAGACGGTTTCAGTCAACAAAAAAAGGAATTCCGCTACATTCATGAACACCACCTGATAGCTTTAGATATTCAGCATTGTCCGTATCAGTTGATGCTCGACGGTCATCTCCTTAACCAACAATCGTTTTCCGACAGATAACCCATATGACCAGAAACAGGCTGGTTTGTTCCCAAAACAGCCGGTCTGGTGGCAGAGTCCCGGCTTGCCATCTAACCTGTCGTGGGCGCATTCAATAGCAGGGCTGGCAGTGGCTCAATTCAGGCGGTGGTCGTTCACACTTATCATTCTTATGTTGGGTTCACTGGCACCATGGAATGGTCAGGCCGGGGAAAGTCATGACAATGAGCTTTACACTGGAACAGTCAATAGTTTTAAAGATCTGACAGAGCAACAGGAAAAATACCTCCTGAACGATGCCAGGAACCAGGTGATGCTCTCCATGGGTCTGGCAAGGGCACAAACGTCTGTTGGCGCCCAACCATTTTTTGTTGAGTTTATACGCTTTTATCTGGACTACCCCCACCCAAACCGGCCTCCTGCAATGCTGTTACAGGACTTCCAGAATAGAAGGTCCGACTTATTTGGCCTGCCCCCGGCTGCCAGCAGTGAGCCAGCCGCACCAAACCCGCATGTCATAGCGGTAGTTCCTCAGCAACCGCCTGTTGTTATGGGGTATCCGCCACAACTTGTTGCCATGATGCCCCCTCCGCAAATGCCTTATCCTGAAGACCTTCGCTCTGCGGAGTTACAAGCCCAGCTGCAGCAAACCCGGGCAGAGCTTTCACAGCTTCTGCTGCAAAGGCATACCGAAGAAAACCGGCAGATAAGAACGATAGCGTCGCAGAACCAGGATATTGCCTTATTAACCGAACGGCTCGCACAACTCGAACAGCAGATACAACAGGAAGACATCAGGCGTCAGGCGGCCATAGCCGCCGGGCGTGAAAGAGCTATCAGCAGGGAGCAGAAGATAAATAACCTGAATGCACAGGTCGAAGACCTTACCCGGCAACTGGAAGAAACCGACTCGGCGGCGACCTCGAAATCCAAGCGTTTAAAAAAAGAAATCGAACGCTTGAGGGCGGAAGCCGCACGTTTAAGAGAGGAAGTCGTCGAAGCTGGCGCTCAGGCAACGTCAGAGATAGAAGAACTGCAACGTAGGAACAGAGGCCTTCGGCGACAGCTGGCATTGCAGTCAGCCAGAGCGTCCGGGTCGTCCCCGGGTGTTATTGTTGATGATGATTGCCCCGCCGAATGCTCGTCGAACGGGAGACCAATGACCAGCGATGATGCCAACGATAAAAAAATACAACGAAACGGGAAAGAGCAGAAAAAAAAGAAACCCGTTAAAAATCAGGCAAGGAATAATAAAAATCAGCCTGAACAGAAACAGGCATCAACGCCAGACGACCACACACTGTCCGATAAGCCGGCAGATTCTCCGGCACCTGAGCCCTCGTTATCAAACACTCCATTAAAAGACAGTACAGTGCACCATGCGCACATCCGATTAAGATCCCTTCTCATTCCGACAGGTATTATCTCGGGATACTATGTAATTAAGAAACTCCTTTTTGCAACCCAACAAGCTAAGCCCGTTGCAACCCCGGTCGTGAAACAGGAGGCCACTCCCCTGGCAGGACGGGTTCAGATAACGCTGGTTCAGCCAAAACAAACGACGAAGCACGTCAATCGTCCGGCTCACCCCTGTGACGCTTTGCAGGAGTATGAGCTGATTGAACACTGCGTCCGGCAGGTACCCGGTAAACAACAACTGATGTTACTGATCTGGAACTTACGGCACGATATTCTGGTCGCCCGCTACGCCCTGTATGAGAGGCTGAACGGGGATGACACCCTGTTGCCCTTTCAGGCCGATACCCCGGAATCCGGTGAAAAACACCATCAGACCTTGTTTCTGGTACCCGAAGAGTTTGTCACCTTTGAACAGTTGCAATGGTCTGAAAAAATCCGTTTTATCCGGCTTATGACCGGGACGTCCGACGCTCGGGAAGACACCCTGCTGGAACGAGTGAAAAAAATAAGCCTTTACGGTTTTTTCTGTGGGAGCCAGCCCGCCGGACTGCTATCGCAATGTTTTGCCCGAGTGGAAGAGCTTGACCGTTCCGGTGCGCCAAACCTGAAAAACATTCCTGTGCCTGACCACCCCCTGACCCTTTACGATAAGCGTTTTTCCGGTAAATCCAGCCTGGTTAACGGCTGGCAGGTTGACCGGAGTACAGGCTACGGGGTTCTTGCTGGCAGCCCGACCTTTCTCCCGGTTTTCATCAATAACAATCACTCTCTTTCATTACTTTACCTTTACAGCCCGGGATCAGAGTGCTCTACGGTTCAGCGGGACTTACAGGTGCTGGAAGACGGAGAGTACATCGAAGCGTCATTCTCAGAGAATAACGGCGAGTTCACCTGGGGCCACAGCAATGAGGTGTTGACGACCATCGGTGGCGGAACCATCAGGCAGTTAATCGTCAATACGGAGGCAAAGCTATTAGTGCATGCGAACAGGGAACTGGCGTATTTTTCGGCATTCAAGGACAGACAATATATTCCCCATGCCTGGGCAATTAACTTTGGGCTGAAGGCCCAGCAGAATCGCCTGTTGCTGAACCTGTTTGCCGGCACTCCCCAAAAAGTGACCGGGACACTTGAACAGCTGCAGAAATGGGAAGCGACCTGTAAAACCCGTAAAGAGTGCCTGGTAAGTCTGGAAACCAGTTATTCCAGGGGTAAAACGATCACATCGGCTCAGCAGGCTGCCTGGTTAAAGCGCCCGACAAGTACCCCGCTCTGGCATTTGTCGGGCCTGAAATTTGCCCATTTAAAAAAGATAAAAAAACCGCTACTGAACCAGTGGCTCTGGTTACTCTCTGAAATGGTGGATGCGTCGTACCGGGAACAGGCCGACCCTCAGACAGTCAGTGACATTGTGGATATGGCGAAGCTGTTTTGTGGTGTCGGTATCGGAAGTGGCTCTCAGGAGCTGGCTGCCGCCTGCTTCCAGCAACTGATTGAGAAAAACAGGACTGAGCCTGGCTGGAGAAGTACCGGCGCTGCGGCTGAGTTTACTGAAGGATTTTCCAATACAAAACCCGCAGTAAAACCACAGATTGAACTGATTGCTTTACGAGCCAGACTGGGGTTATTCCAGTTAACGGAACCACGGTTTATTCCCAGCCTGAAGCATGGCAACCAACGCAAAATAGTGGTTGATAAGAAGGCCAATAAGGTGAAACAGCCCCTTAATTTGCCTCCCGGTGATTATTATTCACACCGGCTGACAAAGGACCTGTCTGTAAGCAGTGAAAGCTTCACCATCGAAGCTCCCCCTGTCCTGGTGGAGTTTTTTTCCGGCACTCGTATTATAACCGCGAGCGACAGTCTGAAAGGAAAGAGATACTACTTTATTGAACCCGAAAACCCCTATCTTCCGGAGGCGCGGCCGGCTTTTTCATACGATAAAGACCATTACTCCCGGAACGTGTTTTTTTTCGATGCCGAAGCGTATGCCAAAGCGGCTCAGAAGCCATTAAGTTGTGATGAGCCTGAGAAAACGGGGATACATTCCGAGTTGTGCCACCAGTTGCTGGCGTTCGGTCATATCACCCTGCTGAGTGATCTCCTTGAAATTTCCAGGCACAATTCCCGGGGCTTTAAGATACCGGTCTCTTTTCCTTATTACGGCGTTCTGGCTTCTGACAGGCGGGGCAGGAAAATCGTGATGACTCCGGAAGGACAGCAGTGTACTGATACTCCCAAACCTCTGGAGAACAAGCCGTTTTACCACTTTATTTCTGACCATTACTCTGACTTTATAGCGCTGAAAAATGGGGCAGAACATCTTGAGGGCTATTTTAACCTGATTAACGAGGCGGGAGTGCATCACTCTGTTCGCTGGAAGGCGCTGTACCTGGTCATTTCAAACTGCGGGCTCTTCTGTGATTCTCTACACACCCGGTGTGCAAGGGATATTTTGTCAAAACTGCAGTCGCCTGACAGTGATATATGGCAGGCGATGGATAAAACCGTAAGCTCTCCCGTGGATTTTTCAATCTATAACTACCCCGGAGCCCGCGGAGAAAAACCTGTCGCCAAACTGACCAAAATCTGGGTGTTAGGCCGTACCCATAAAATAGAAAGGGTGCTGCATATTCCGATGATGAAAATTAAGGGAGAAGACGGTTATTTTCCCGCCTCCCTGGACGACCCGCAACACAACTGGGTACATGCTGTGGTGCTGGAGGGGGTAACCCCTGAAAAGAGCTACCATATTGATCTGTTCTCTGCGCAGGAGTCCCGCTGGCACCCCGTTGAATCCCTGAGCTTTAAGACAGCGGCAGGCAAAACAACCATTAAGCTGAACCTGTCGGTTGACAAGTTATACCGGGTTGTTTCTGACGATACAAAAGAAACCAGTTATATTTTCTTTCCCATACAAAAGATAAAACGATTTAACGAGCTGACCCAGCATGACAGTATCAGGAGAAAACTGCCTGAAATGCCGCACCTGTCCTGGACACAGCCGATTCATGCCAAAATCAGGAAGTATTAGTCTGTCGTTGACTAGTACGTGGATTCAATGACTTTGACGTGTTGCGTAGGCTGGGTGGAGTGAAACGATACCCAACAACCAGTACAACGTACTGGAAAGTCCCGGAATCAGCCTTCGGTATGCACCAGAAATATGATTGGATAAGTTCAGACCTTTGCCACCTTATAAGGAACCGTTTTATCCGCCTTGGGTACGGTCGCATCGGACTCCGGCCTCTTCTGCATGGTTGTCGGTTGCATTGCTGTCGGGTGCATAGCCGCCGACGTTTCGTACTGCCCGATCACCACCGAGATGTTGTCTTTCCCTCCCTGCCGGTTCGACTCATCAATAAACCGGTAACAGGATTCCAGCGACGGTTTATGGGTAGCAAGCAGATGGCCGATCTGGTGGTTGGAGAAATATTCCGTTAAGCCATCACTGCACAACAGGATCAGAGAGTCGTCGGTCAGTTCCCAGGTATTAATCACCGGCGACAGGGATCGCTGTACACCCAGAGCCCGGGTAAGCTGGTTACGGATGTTGCTGGTTCGTGCCTGCTCTTCCGTCAGGGAACCACTGTCGATCATCTGTTGCACGACAGAGTGATCCTTTGTCAGTTGTCTTATACCCCGCCGCTCATCCCAGATGTATGCTCTTGAATCACCGATATGACACACCATCAGGCAGCCTGACCAGATAACAGCCACAACAAGGGTGGTTCCCATCTGCTGAAGTTGGGGGTTCTGCAGTTTTTGATCAAGAATCGCTTCATTGGCATTGATGACAGCCTGAAACAGTTCGGACTTGACCACCATGGTTTTCTGGTCGGGCGTGTAGGAAGAAAAGGTGGTCTGCAAAGAGGCTAAATGACCGGATACAATCCGGACCGCCGTCTGGCTGGCCGTTGCCCCACCCTGATAGCCGCCCATACCGTCTGCCACCATCAGGTATGAAAATGAACCCTGATGAGTGCCGTTATTCCAGCTGACAGCGTCTTCATTTTCATCACGGCGGCGGCCAATATCTGTTTTACCCTCAATGGCAATCTGGCACACGTTTTTATTTTCCGTAGTGAGCGTCAAACGATTAGTTTAAAGACAAATATGGCTCAATAATAGACTGACTCTGTTCGAAAATCGTGGCAGTATAATTTCTCAAACCTGAATAATAATAAAAGGAATAATCAGACGTCATGGGTCGGCCGTCGAGAATTAATATTGTTGGTATTCCGCAACATATCGTTCAAACAGGCCATAACCGTTTGCCCTGTTTTTTCGACGACGATGATTATGCATTTTATCTGACCAGCCTGAGAGCCGCCTCGGATCAGTACCAGGTTGAGATACATGCTTATGTACTGCTACCCGGCTCTATCCAGATTATTGCCACACCCAGAATTGATAAAGGCATCTCTTCGATGATGCAGTCACTGGGGCGACGCTATGTGCAATACATCAACCATCGTTATAAGCGTTCCGGAACCCTGTGGGAAGGGCGCTATAAATCCAGCCTGATTGATTCGGAAAACTACCTGCTGACCTGTTACCGCTATGTGGAACTCCGGCCTTTGCATCTTGGCCTGGTGGAGAACCTGGCCGACTACCCCTGGTCCAGTTATCCGCACCATTGCGGCGAAAGGAAAGACTGGCTGATTCAGGATCACAGGCTCTTTCTTGCCCTTGGCGACACCCACAGCCAGCGTTGTAACGCCTACAGTGAATCGTTCCGGTACCGGTTTGACAGACGACTTATTGAGTTTATTGCCGAGACCGTGAATATGGGGCAGATTCTGGGTGGCGATGCCTTCAAAGGTAAGATAGAAACCATTGCCAACCACCGGGTCAGACCGCTCAAGCGTGGTCGGCCCAGAAAGAAACGTGCAGTGGTTAAATCGGATTCTGGATAGTTGGTGTTTTTATACATACCTTAGCGCCCTGAATAATGGCGATTTAAATCAGGTTCTCTCCCTGTTTACAGAAGATGCGGTTGTAGTCTCCCCTCTTTATGGTGAGATTCTGGCTAAAGATTTTTATAAAGAGCTTTTCTCCGATACCGAACAGTCCGAGACAACGTTATTAACGGTCTTTGATTCTTCAAAAAATGATGACTCCATAGCGCTTCATTTTCGTTACCGGTGGACATTGCAGAGTAAAGAAATTGTTGAATTTGAGTGTGTTGATGTCTTCAATTTAACAGAGGATAAAACACTGTTTACCCGGCTGACGATTATTTATGACACCTACCCTGTCAGAAAAAAACATTCAGAAAGCCAGCGGGTTCTCTGTCAGATAACATGACCTGAATTATTGGCTGGACAGGTCTGCCCACCCGCTTTACCGGGATTACTGCTCCTTTATGGAAGATTCGGGTTAAGGGACTAAACTGCTTCATTCTTTATGACATAGAGTTTTCTTCCTTTGCCAGCACTGAACAACCATAAACTAACAATGACTCTCGCCTTCGGGCATAAATATAAAAATGAATATGAAGTCCGGGGCTGTGCCTCCTTCATAGTCAAAGTGCTCGACAATGCTTCAAGCGCGTTGCTACCGGGCTTTCTGTTAATCGTTTGCTTATGCTCAGGGGGGTACGCTGGTATCTCAGCAGCAACAGACCAGAAGGGCGCAGAGAAAACTTTTTGGGATGTTTTTTATGGAAGCCCTTGTGTAAAGCCGGGCCAGGGCTGGGTGATGGTGCCGGATAATATAGTCCCTCTTGAGTACGCCAATACCCATCATTGCTATCCCGCCCATAACTCAGCCACCCCCGTGTTATCGCAACTGTTAAACGAAATAGCTTGCCATCGGGCCTGCAAATCAGCGGATAATGTCGCTGACTCCAGTACCAGCTCCCTGAGCCAGTATAATGACAGAGTCAGGGTTCGGATTTTTCACTGGCATCTTTCCTCCAGCAGCTCAAATACAAGTAGAAGCACCCAGCTGCAACATATTCAATCAGACCTGGCAGACCATCTGCGACGCAACAAATTAAAGCCTGACATACTGGTTTTTACCGGTACGGAGTGGTTTGCTCCCGGCAGCAGAAATGAACAACAATGGGAATCTCTCTGTAACGCCATTACCACTGAACTGGGAGACCCTGAGCACCTCCCTCCACTCGATAAAAGATGCCAAAACCCTTTCAATAAAGGGCATAGGGTAAATCCGGACTCATACACATACACTCACTTTATCCACAAAAGTGAAATCGCCATTATCAGCCTGTTACCTATCCGGCTTCTGCATTCCGAACAGGGTGCTTCTGGTATGGGCTGTGGTTTGTATTCCGAGAACAACCATTTGGTTCAATTTGCCTACACTCTGTTTTTAACGGTGCGTTTTAATGATCTCGGTTTGAAAATGATGATCTCTTCGAGCGAGGATGACGGGGTTAATTATTTTAAGTCGATAATTGGAAAAAACACCTGGCAATATTGCATGCAAAAGGTATTAAAGCCCTTACTGGAAGAGCATATATCAGACACGGAACCAATGATTGCCATTTCTCATATTAGTAGCAATTCTTTTAACCATAAAATGATGACTCGCCTTATCAGAGGTTCTTCTGCTAAACGGGCTGGAGAGAAGGAGTTAGAAACATTAGTCAACTCTCAGGCCCGGTACTATGCTGGTCTTTATAATGCCCTGAGTAAAGATCCAAGAATCAGTCATGTTATGTCCAGAAAGGGTTATTCTGAGAATAAAAAGGGAAGATTCAGGCGAAGCTCTCAAATATTTTACGCTTTCCGTAAAGCCGTACCCGATACCGCATCCTATCTTGACTATCTGTATTATATATTAAGCTATTTGTATAGCGGGGCATCACGTGACTACGCGCCAATGTATCCCTCTTATACAACGTTTACCATTGATTCAACACTGCTGGAGAAAATGCCTGAGCTTCCTGAACACACTCCTGAAAATACTCCTGAACCGGTTCAGCCTTTTCAGTTGGAGCACCCCTTCATGACGCCCCTCGTTCCACCCCCCTACTAATGGCAGGCATGTGAGGGTAACCGGACTACCCAGACCGGTTACCATTCTGGCGGCTTCAGAACACTAAAAAGTCGTAAGTGACGTAGAAGCGGTTGATTTTCTCTTTATAGATGGTGCCGGGCAGGCTGGTGCGGGAACCGGTCGCAGTACCTTCTGCCTTATAGTTGACGTGCAACCACTTAACGCTCAATCCCTCAAGCTGACCATCAAACTGATAGCTGATCAGGCTGCCAAACTCACGACGTTTGAAGTCATCAATGTCTTTGGCATCCGAACCGTTGACATACCACAGGTCAATACCCAGGCCAGCCATGCCCTGGTCCGCAAAGTTATACCCTGCACTGACGACGTAGGCTTTTTCATCCTGCAGTGAGTTGTCTTCCCACTGGGCCAGGCCGGAGTTGAATTTACCGTGGTCTCCGGCAAAGAAGCCGTTGTCGTAATCGCCATCAGCGGTCTTGTTATAGCCAAGGCCCACATACGCATTACCAAAGCCAACCTTGGCATTCACGTTGTAGTATTTGGACTTATAGTCATTGTTCGCGTAGAGCTTGCCGTTCTCTTTAGCCGTTCCGTAACGAACGTCCATGCTCAGGTTTGTGGAATCATTAAGCCCGGCATCGTAAGACGCTTTAACAAAGCTCTTCTTCAGGTAATCGGTAGATTCCGCCACTTCGGCCGCCAGGCCAACACCCGCTACAGAATAATTACCACCGACAATGGTCAGGTGATCAATTTTCTCCGAACCATTGGTCAAATCCCCTGAAAATACCGAATCATTACGGGCGCTGAACCCTCTGATCCTGGTGGCATACAGGTTAGCGTCAGCAAAACTCGCCGTCAGGTCTGCGCCATTGGTGCTGGATGGCAGCACACGGGAACCGCTGTCGCCATACAGTTCAAAGCTGCGTACCTTAACACCGGCATTCAGCACAAACTCCAGCTGGTCAACGCCGTAACGCGCCTTGACATAAGCCTGCTGGAAACCGGCAATGGCATTGGCACCATCACCCTTGCTGTTGGTCGGTGTACTGGTTGAAAAACCATCTTTAACGCTGATAGGGCTGGCAAAGCCGGTGGTCACAACGGCACCGACCTTGTTGTTGACATAGCCGGAATCAAAGTCAGCCATAACGCCGTGAACCCATTCATCGATCTCATAGCCGCTGTCTGATTTTGGCTTGTCCCTGAAATAATAATTCTTATAAGTGAGCGTCAGGCTCGGGTCGAATGTCATCATTTCTGCATCGGACCGGGTCGCCGCATCCATTGAACTGGCCTGGGCCAGCGACGCGCCGGTAACAGCAATAATGGCTGCAGTGAGTGTGTGCAGTGTTGTACGTGTTGTCATCTTCTTATTCTTCGCTTGTGTGTTGTTATTTTTTTAAAGCAAAAAGCATCCCTTGCATCATTTCATGGCAACAATCCGTGAAAATAACGCAACCATTAATAATGGATTCTGCTTTTTGTTATGTTCCCCAATTACAGTGTCAGCATTTTTTTCTGTAGTGATCAATCCTCCCTCTTTAATTATTTTTATTAAAACCGCACCTAAACGGTAGCCGCACTACCGCAGATTTCGATTTTCTCCCTGACCACTGCTGCCATGGCAGCCATTCCCGGAAGCATATAATGACGGGGATCATTCGCGTCCGGATGGTTCTGGAAAAAATCTTTCACAGCACCGGAAAAAGCTATTTTAAGTTCTGTCGCCACATTCACCTTGCACACCCCAAGTCGTATGCTTTCCCGAACATCGTCGGCGGGAATGCCTGACGCACCGTGCAGAACCAGGGGAACCGGCACTTTTTTATGAATAGCCGCCAGCCTTTCAAAATCCAGCCTGGGTTCACGGTTATACAGCCCGTGGGCAGTGCCGATGGCAACGGCCAGTGAATCAATCCCCGTACGCTCAACAAATTCGGCGGCTGCATCCGGATCAGTCAGCGTCGAGTCGGCTTCATCCACCACCAGGTCGTCCTCAATGCCCCCGAGCTTCCCAAGCTCGGCCTCGACGCTGGCATCATGGCCGTGGGCAAAGTTAACCACCTGACTGACCAGTTCGATATTGTCATCAAACGGCAGGTGCGAACCATCAATCATTACCGACCGGACCCCAAGCCTGACCAGCGGCTCTATCGCCTCAAGGGATTCATGATGATCCAGGTGCAGGGCGACCGGAATATCATACTGTCGGCTGGCTGCGTCGCATAAGGCGACCAGGTACTTACGACCAGCGTAGTTTATAGTGCCGGGGGTTCCTGCCAGAATAACCGGGGACCTCAGCTCTGCGGCGGTCTCAATCACCACCCGGAGGGTTTCAAGGTTATGGATATTAAAGGCGGGAACAGCATACTGCTGTTGCTGCGCTTTCAGCAACATATCCCTTGTCGATAAAATGGCCATTATTCCTCACTGACTGTTGTTATTCAATAAATTATTCAGGCAAGCGCCATTCCAAGCCTTGCAGCGCCACGGACTCCGCTGGCATCGCCATAATCCGGCGGCAAAATGACCGGCGGCACAATGGTGCGGAACAGGTGTCGTTTAAGAATCCGGGGCAGTTTCTGGTAGATGGCGTTAACGTTCGACAACCCGCCCCCAAGCACAATGGCGTCCGGGTCATAGGTCATCACCAGGTTCGCCATGGCCGCTGCCAGCAGATCCAGAAATACCTCAAAGGTGTTGACCGCTATTGCACACCCTTCTTCCATACGGGCAACTATCTCCTGAGCGGTCACAGCCTCCTCCGTCAGGTGAAGATGCAACTGACTCAGGCCGGTACCGGAAATATAGTGTTCACAACACCCCGACAGCCCACAGGCGCAGGTTCTGACCGGCAGGTTATACTTCTTCTGCAGCGGCGCAGTCAGCGCCATGTGACCCCACTCACCGGCAATATGGTTGAGGCCGGTGTACAGCTGTCCACCAATACTCAGTCCACCGCCAACCCCTGTGCCAAGTATGGCCCCAAAAACCCGTTCATAGTCTTTGCCGCTGCCATCAACCGCTTCTGAAAGTGCAAAACATTTGCAGTCGTTTTCAATAGCAACGGGTCTGTCCAGAATCGTCGTCAGGTCGTCATGCAGCCTGTGACCTGTCAGGCAGGGAACATTACTGGACAGGTAGGTCTGGTTACGAATGTCACACACGCCGGGCAGCCCGATCCCGACGGTACCCCGGACAGACAGCTCGTTGTCAGCCTCCAGGACCATCTCTTTGATCGTGCGCAGAAACTGCTTGTAATGTTTAGCAGGGGTCGCCACTCTCAGGCTTTTTACCTGCTCAAACTGGCTGTTAAACACGGCCAGCTCTATTTTTGTACCACCTGCATCCAGTCCATAGTGCATAGGGTTTGCCTGTTTATGTTGTTATTGGCCTGGGCATCAAAAGTCTGCCTGTTCGTAGGGATAAATGGTGACCCCCTGCACTACCCGGTTCACTTCAC
Source organism: Endozoicomonas sp. NE40 (assembly GCF_040549045.1). Taxonomy (NCBI): domain Bacteria; kingdom Pseudomonadati; phylum Pseudomonadota; class Gammaproteobacteria; order Oceanospirillales; family Endozoicomonadaceae; genus Endozoicomonas; species Endozoicomonas lisbonensis. The sequence continues at coordinate 69,474 of NZ_JBEWTB010000001.1, forward strand.
CGGAAGGACAGGGATTGTCAGGCGTGATGCCCAAACGCCAGGAAAAATTAAACGCCAGCTGTTGTGCATAAAGAATGCAGGGAAAAGCGAGCCAGGCTCCGTCTATGGACTCATCAAGGGTGTCACTGAAGTCCAGGGCAACAATGTTCATTGCCTGGTTCTCCCTGCGAATTTCCGACAACAAATCCAGATCGTATTGCCGGGTATGACGACGATTGTTTAAAAAGACGATAATCGTCGTTTTTTCATTAATGGCTGACTTGGGACCATGGCGGAACCCCAGTGGTGAATCATAGGAGCAGTTAATAGCGCCTGCGGTCAGTTCCAGACATTTCAGTGCCGCTTCCCGGGCAATGCCGTTCAGGGGGCCGGAGCCAAGAAAAATCAATCGATCCGGTATATCCATTGGTGCATCAGCGTTATTCCGGAGCAGGCTTTCTGAGTGCGCCTGCAGCTTCCCGGCCTGTTCAGCGAACTGGCTGTCCGGGGTAAAGATGCACAGCGCCGACAGCATCATGCAGGTAAAACTGCTGGTCATGGCAAAGCCTTTGTCGTTGCTGCCTTCCGGCATTAACAGACAGTAGCTGTCCTGTCTCTGCTGAAAGTTCCGGAACAGTGTGCCTTCCGGATTGCAGGTCAGCACCAGGTGCCAGCTTTCCGGTAACAACTGGTCAACCAGTTGAACCGTGGCAACACTCTCCGGACTGCATCCGGACCGGGCGAAAGAGACCAGCAGGGTCGGCACTTTCTCGGCCAGATAAAGATCGGGACTGGCAACAATATCGGTGGTGCTGACAGCGTCAAACCGTCGTCCGGTACAACCGGCCAGATGTGGCGCCAGTACCTCACCGGCAAACGCAGAAGTACCGGCCCCACTGAACAGAATGCGCAGGTTCGGTCGTTGCAGCAGCGGTTGCAGGAATTCATTTAACGCAGACTGCTGGTTCCGGACATTCTGCACACTTTTTTCCCAGAGTGCCGGTTGCTGATGAATTTCCTTTTCAGTCCAGTAGCCTCCGGCGGGGGTTGAAGAGGTATCTTTGTCATGCAGGTTTATCATGGTTCAGGCCTTCTGTGATCCTTCACAGGCAATGATGACTTCAATATGATTCTGTTCGAGCAGTTCTCTGTAACGGTCAGGGATACCCGGATCGGTCACCAGTCGTGAGATGTCCGTTATGTTGCAGATGGCGTGTACACTTCTGCGGTCAAATTTGCTGGAGTCCGTCACTGCGATAATCTCCTGGCTGACCTCACACATCCTGCGGTTTAAACGGGCTTCCATCTCGTTATAGGTCGTGATGCCGGTGTTCAGGTCGAACCCGTCTACACCCAGAAAGAACTGGTCAAAATGCATGTTTTTCAGGCTGTCTTCTGCATGGGGACCATAAAACGACTCGGCACGTTTACGCAGGGTGCCACCGGTGACCCGCACTTCGATCTCGTCAGCACTGGACAACGCCCGGGCGACATTAAGACCGTTGGTCATCACCAGTAAGCGACGGTCTACCAGTTGCCGGGCCAGCTCAAAGGTGGTGGTGCCGGAATCCAGGATAATATTGCTGTCGTCCCTGACCAGCGTTGCTGCCACTTTGCCGATGGCCTGCTTGCTGGAATAGTTAGCCTGTTGCTTGACGTTTACGGGCTGCTCCACCACAAGCTGCTTTTTCAGGATGGCACCGCCCCGGGTGCGGTAGATAATGCCCTGTTTCTCCAGATAAGCGAGATCATTACGAATGGTGACACTGGAGACACCATAATGACTGACCATTTCCGAAACCCTGATCCTGCCGTCGTTGCGCAACCGGTTGATCAGGTCGTCCCGACGTTCCACTGTTTCTTTCATCATAAAACACTCATGATGGCCACCGGCTCTGCCGCCGGGGTGCGGTCAGGGAGAGCAGAGCTGTTCAGCCTGACTTCGCTGTTTTTGTCAAACGCGTGAACCTTGCTGTAATCCAGCCCGACCCGGATGACCTCCCCCGGTTGCAGTGACACCCGTTCGAAACGGGCGATGGTGCAGGGATAGCCGGACAGCGTGCCATAGATATTGGATTCCGCCCCCATCAGCTCGACATAGTTCACCACAAACGGCAGGTTGCCTTTGCCGATCACAAACCCTTCCGGCCTGACACCCAGCATGACATCTTTCCCTTGGTCGGCTTCAACCTTCAGGGGCAGATGAACCGGCTGACCGTCCTCGCAGGACGTAATGGTCACGCCGTTCCGGGAAGTGACGGCAGGAATAAAACTGATAGATGGTGAACCCAGAAAGCCTGCCACAAACATGGTGTCCGGCTGGTCGTAGAGATCAAGAGGTTTACCGGTCTGCTCGATCCGCCCCCGGTTCATAATCACCACCCGGTCGGCCAGGGTCATCGCTTCCACCTGGTCATGGGTGACATAGATGGTGGTCTTTTTCTGTTGATTATGCAGCGCCTTGATTTCGCCGCGCATCTGCACCCGCAGCTTGGCATCGAGGTTGGACAGGGGTTCGTCGAACAGGAAAAAATCGGCGTCCCGCACCAATGCCCTGCCCATGGCAACACGCTGACGCTGCCCACCCGAAAGCTGACCGGGCAGACGCTCCAGGTAATCGGTAAGGTTCAGCATGGCGGCGGCCTTTTCAACCTTTTGGAAGCTGGCGGCGGGTTCTTTTCTTACCTTCATGCCGAAGGCGATGTTCTCGTAGATGGACAGGTGCGGGTACAGGGCGTAGCTCTGGAACACCATGGCGATATTGCGTTGTTGCGGGGGCAGGCGGTTAAACAGCCGGTGACCAGCGCGTATTTCACCTTCGGTAATATCCTCAAGCCCGGCGATCATTTTCAGCAGCGTTGACTTTCCACAGCCGGAAGGCCCGACAAGAACAAGAAATTCGCCCGCCTGAATATCAAGGTTAATGTCGTGGAGTACAGTGGTTCCCTGATACCGCTTGGTGATGCCACTGAGCTTGAGCTGTTCCATGCTTACACCCTGTATAAATCTTGTTTTTTCTTTCATAGTAATGAAAAAAGAAAACAAAAAGAAAGGCTTTTTGAATTTTATTTTTAATACACGGCGACTGATGCTTTTTATTTTTATTCACGTTTTCCAGTTACTACAACAAAATCGTGGACAGGATTTAACCAGAATGGTAATTGTATTTAGGCGTTAAAAAAAATAACAAAAGAAAAGCAAAAGAAAGGAACTGCAAGATGACTTTTCAACGCTGCAAAACCTTTAGCTACGGACTTGCTCTTGGTTTAACGCTGACCTGTGCAGCCGGAATAGCCCAGGCCAGGGAAACCGTTAAATTTACCGTGGCTGAATACAGCTCTAAAACCGACCCTTACTATCAACAGCTGGCAAAAGAATTTAATGCCAGTCAGTCAGATCATAAGGTGGTGGTCGAAACAGTCTCCTGGGACGATCTGCAGACACGCCTGACCACCGACATTTCCGCAGGCACCAATTCCGACCTGGCCATAATCGGTACCCGCTGGCTGGTTGGTTATGTGGACGAAGGCATAGCGGCACCTTTGGACAAGCTGCTCGACAAGGACATTCGCGAACGCTTTATTCCGGCCTTCCTGGAACCCGGCACCCTTGACGGCAAGCTCTATGGTGTGCCAGTCGCCGCATCCGCCCGGGCGATGTTCGTTAACAATGACCTGCTGAGTCAGGCAGGCGTGTCCATTCCTGCCACCCTGGATGAAATGGAAGCTGCCGCCAGCAAGATCAATGCCCTGGGCAAAGACATATACGGCTATGGCCTGCAGGGTAACGAGATAGAAACGGATGTGTATTTCTATTACACCATGTGGGCTGAAGGCGGAACCCTGTTGTCGGATGATGGCAGCTCTAACCTCGCCAGCAAGGCGTCCCTGAAAGCCGCTGAACGAATTCAGCGCATGATCCGCAGCAACTCGGTCCAGCCCAGCTTTCTTGAAGACGGTCGTGAAGCGGTCATGAACCTGTTCAAAACCGGACGACTGGGTATGGTTATCGCGCCGCCCTTCATGGCCAAACAGCTGCGTGAAGAAGCACCGGATGTTAACTGGTCCATCGCGAATATTCCGGCTGCGTCGTCTTCCGCAACCTATGGCGTGACCGACTCCATTGTGTTGTTTGAAAACTCCCGGAACAAGCAGGGTGCGGTAGAGTTCATCGACTTTATGTACTCCACTGAAAAGCGCGCCGAGTTCAGTGCCGGAGAAGGTTTCCTGCCGGTGCTGAAAGCCGTGGGCGCCAAGCCGGAGTTCGCCGCTAACCCGGATGTTAACACCTTTGTCGATATGCTGCCCAAGGCCCGGTTTGCTCCCACCATTGCCGAATGGCCTGAAGTGGCGTCGGTCACCTCAGACGCCATCCAGGCCATCTACAGTGGTGCGCCTGCGGATAAAGTGCTGGGCAAGGCTGAGCAGCGGATTAACCGGATTATCAAATAAACACGGAAGCCATGACAATGCCGGATGTGGGAACCCTTTCTTTAAGTCGGGAAACACCCGGGTACAGGCTGCGGCAGCATATTCGCTACCGCATGCCGCTGTATCTGATTATTCCCAGTTTTCTGGTGGCGCTGTTTGTCATACTGTCGCCGTTGTACCAGCTGCTGAACTACTCGGTTCACGACACCAATCGTTTTGGCATGATCAAAGGCTTTGCCGGCCTTGAGCATTTTGTCACGGTGTTTGAAGACCCTTTATTTATTGATGCGCTCTGGCGCACCGGCATCTGGACGCTGGGCGTGGTGGGAGGAACGATACTGATTTCGATACCGGTCGCTGCCATACTGAACCGGCCATTTGCTGGCAGGGGGCTGGCACGCACCATTATTATGCTGCCCTGGGCGGTGTCGCTGCCCATGACCGCACTGGTCTGGAAGTGGGGGCTGGATTCCCAGTCCGGCATGTTGAACCACAGTCTGATGCAGCTGGGCATTATCCGGGAAAACATTGTCTGGCTGTCTGATCCGGTGATGGCGTTCAGTGTTGAAATTTTCGTTGGTATTCTGGTGTCCATCCCTTTCACCGTCACCATCTTTCTGGGTGGGCTGGCGGCCATTCCTCACGATCTTTATTCGGCAGCAAAAATCGATGGAGCCAGCCTGTGGGAACAGTTCCGGAGAATCACCCTGCCCCTGTTGCGGCCGTTTATCAATATTGCGGTGGTGCTGAATATTATCTACGTGTTCAACTCCTTCCCGATTATCTGGATCATGACCAGAGGCGGCCCCAGCAACAGCACGGAGATCCTGGTCACCTATCTCTATGAGCAGGCTTTTATCTACGGAAAAATCAGTGAAGCCTCGGCGGTGTCGGTCATTATGCTCGCCATCCTGCTGGTTTTTGTGGTGTTCTACGCCCGAATGGTGATGAAAAATGAATCAAAACACTAAGAGGAGCCTGATGTGCTGGCTGGCGCTCTCGCCCCTGATACTGATCATCCTGTTCCCCTTTGCGGTCATGCTGTTCGTCTCCCTGACGCCGGGCAACGAAGTCTATCAATATCCGCCCAGCTGGATACCCTCCCGCTTTGCCTGGGAGAATTACACCACCATGTGGAACGAAACCGGCTTTGGGCAGGCACTGGTAAACAGCCTTTATGTCACGGTACTGTCGACGCTGGTCGTACTGTTTGTTGCCATTCCCGCCGCTTATTCGCTGGCAAGGTTTGATTTTAAGGGGCAGACTGCGTACCAGTTTTTTCTGATTGTGACGCAAATGCTGTCGCCTATTCTGCTGATGGTGGGGCTGTTCAAGTTCGTGGTCTGGCTGGGACTCGTGGATGACCTGAACGCCCTGGTGTTGATTTATGCCGGGTTTGGCATCGCGTTTGCCGTGTGGATGCTGACCAATTTCTTCAGAACCATTCCCCTGGACCTTGAACAGACCGCCTGGCTGGAAGGTGCCGGGTGGTTCTATTCCCTGCGTAAGGTATTTCTGCCCCTGGCGACACCCGCCATCAGCGTGGCCGCGACCTTTACCTTTATTTTTGCCTGGAACGAGTACTCCACGGCTCTGGTGGTGATGCGTTCGCCGGAAAATATCACCCTGCAGGTAAAAGTGGCTTCTCTGGTGGGGGTCTATACGCCCAAGTGGGAACAGATTATGGCGGCTATTTTCCTGACCACGGTGCCGGTGGCCATTGCCTTCAGCTGGTTCCAGAAGCACCTGGTCACCGGGCTGTCGGCCGGGGCTGTTAAATAACGGACTGAAATAAACGACACAAGACTATAAAAACAGGAACGGTTATGACACTGCAGGACATTATTGCAGCTCACAGGCAGGGACAGCAGAAAGGTATTTATTCGGTCTGTTCTTCCCACCCACTGGTTATTGAGGCGGCGATTCTTCAGGCGCAAAACGATAACGCCCCCGTTCTTATTGAGTCCACCTCCAATCAGGTGAATCAGTACGGTGGCTACACCGGCATGCAACCGGCTGACTTCCGGGATTATGTCTATGGCATAGGGGAGAAGCTGGGTTTTCCCCGGGAACAGATCTGGCTGGGCGGTGACCATCTGGGGCCTAACTGCTGGCAGAATGAACCGGCAGAACAGGCCATGAGCAAGTCCAAAGTGCTGATCGAAGCGTATGTAGCGGCAGGCTTCCGCAAGATTCATCTGGATGCCAGCATGAGCTGTGCCGGTGACCCGGTACCACTCAGCGATGAAACCGTTGCCCGCCGGGCTGCGGAACTGTGCCGTGTTGCAGAACAGACCGCCCTGAAATGTTTCGGGGCTTCAGAAGTCACCTATGTGATCGGAACAGAAGTTCCGGTGCCGGGGGGCGAGTCTGACACCATTGAAGCGTTACAGGTCACCTCACCCGAAGCCGCCCGCTACACCCTGGAGTGCCATAAAACCCTGTTTCAACAGGCGGGGTTGTCCGATGCCTGGGAACGAGTGATCGGACTGGTAGTGCAACCCGGTGTGGAGTTCGACCATACGACTGTGGTTAATTATAAGCCCGACAGTGCGCAGGCGCTCAGCCAGTTTATCGAGACTGTACCGAACATTGTCTACGAAGCCCATTCCACGGATTATCAGACACCTTTAGCCTACAAGGCACTGGTCAGGGATCATTTCGCCATTCTCAAGGTTGGGCCACAGCTGACTTTTGCCATGAGAGAAGCGCTGTTCGGCCTGGCTGCCATTGAAGAACACTGTGTGTCTGAGACGAAGCGCTCCAATATCCGTCAGGTGGTCGATTCGCTGATGCTGGCGAACCCGGACCACTGGCAGAAATACTATACCGGCGACGCACAACAGCAGGCGTTTTCCAGACGCTTCAGTTACAGCGACCGGATTCGCTATTACTGGAACCAGTCCGAAGCGGTAGAGGCGATTGATCACCTGTTATTGAACCTTGAGGAGACCGGCATTCCGCAGCCGCTGCTCAGCCAGTATCTGCCCGGACAGTATCAGGCGATCCGTGACGGCAGGCTGAACCCTGATGTTCGCACCCTGGTTCACTGGCATATCCAGCAGGTGCTTGGAGATTACGGAGAAGCCTGCCATGGGCAATAGTTTTCACCTCTTTGCCGGTGAGCTGTTTACGGAAGACCGGGTGCTGACAGATAGCTGGCTGGAAGTGACAGACGGCGTGATAACCGGAATCTCTTCGGAAAAGGGAGCGCTGGATGCCCCTGTCATTGATCTGGGCCACAGCCGGGTAATCCCCGGGCTGATTGACCTGCATATTCATGGTTGTGGCGGTCATGATGTGATGGACGACAACCCCGAGACAATACCCGCTATTTCAACCTTGCTGGCATCCCGGGGGGTTACCGGTTTTCTGTCGACTACAGCAACGGCAGAGTGGCAGGAAACCCTTGCCTGCCTGCAACGACTAGGCGAACAGGTGAACCGGCCACAACCCGGTGCCGAGCTGCTGGGTATCTACAGTGAAGGGATTTTCTTTACCGACCGGAATAAGGGAGCGCACGACAGCCGTCTGTTTCTCGCCCCGGTCAGGGAACGTCTGGAAGCCATGATCAGGGCATCCGGAAATACGTTAAGGCAGGTGGCGCTTGCTCCCGAACTGCCGGAAGCCGGTGCTGCCATTGCCTTTCTCCGGCAACAGGGTGTAAAGGTATCCATGGGACACACCGATGCTACCTATGATCAGGCCATGGCTGCCATAAAGCAGGGTGCCGGATGCGGTGTTCACCTTTTTAACGGCATGAAAGGACTGCATCACCGCGAGCCAGGCTGTACCGGAGCGGTACTGACATCGGCCGGAGTACTGGCGGAACTGATCGCTGATGGCATTCATGTGCATCCGGCGGTGCTGTCACTGGTGGTCAGCATCAAGGGCCGCGAGCAGACCGCACTGATCAGCGACTGTACCTGCGCCGGTATGATGCCCGATGGTGATTATGCTTTAGGTTCCATGGCCTTTAAGGTGGTGGACGGGATTGCCCGAACCCGGGAAGGCTCGCTCGCTGGCAGTACATTGTCGTTAAATACAGCGGTCGCCAATATGATAGAGCTGGCAGGTGTCAGTCCGCTGGATGCGGTTCACATGGCGAGCCTGACCCCGGCCACCTATCTGGGTATTGATAAGAAAACAGGCAGTATCCACCCCGGGAAACGGGCAAATATAGCGGCAACCGGAAAGGACTTTTCTGTTAGCTCGACCTGGGTTGATGGCCATCTGGTGTATCAGCGGTAACGCTGCTTCAGGTGTAGCAGAAAAAATTCAGCTTGTTACCATCCAGATCCCGAAAGTAGCCCACGTAGAAATTCTTTCCTTTCAGGTGCGGATCGCCTTCGCTGCTCGCCCCGAGCGCCAGCGCCCTGGCATGCAGATGGTCAACCGCTGCCGGATTTTTAACCGGTAGCGCAATCATGACGCCGTTCCCGACGGTCGCCTCGTTCTGGTCAAAGGGTTGAGCCACAGTGAAAGCGGGACGGCCTTCGCCAAAACCCCACGCGGTCAGGTGATCGGTCTGATAGCTTCTGGAGCCTCCCATTTCACTGAACAGTTCATCGTAGAAGGCGGTGGCCTGTTCTAAATGATTCGTACCCACAGTGATATAGCCGATCATATTTCCCCCTGATAAGTTACACGACAGCCTTTATGAAATAATAACCACAGACATAATAAGTAACATCTGCCGTCTTTTATTGACAGCATTTCCAGCGAGTTGTCAGTCCACCCCTGTCATCCTGACGACATCTCCCTGAAACCCTTCTGACACATCTCTGTCACGCCGCCCGTTTAGTGTATCCGTTGTTCGTTTTCAACTTCTCACAAGATGACTGTTAAAGGACTAACGATGACAATAAAGGGAATCACCATGTCTATTCGCTCCCGAACGACGGCACTGCTGCTGGCACTGCTGAGTCTGCCTCTGGCAAGCTCCGCGCTGGCGGCCTCTGCGGACCAGTTCACCCATACCCCTGATGCCGCTATCTGGGGCTATAACGTCAAGAACCTCAGTAACGTCAGTCCCGAGGCCTGTGCCACCGCCTGCCTCGATCCGGCCAATGGCTGGTGCGTCTCCTTCGACTACCATAAGGCGGGGCAGTGGTGCGACCTCAGCGATCAGCGCGCCGAGGACATCGGCGGTCTCAAGACCGACTACGCCGGTGACCCTCTCGACCACTATAGCCTCAAGCCCAGCCCCCCTGTACCGGACGGGTTTATCCATACCGCCAACGCCGCCATCTGGGGTCATAACGTTAAACGCCTCAGTAACGTCACCGTCGCCCAGTGCGCCGCCGCCTGCGACGACCCAGAAAACGGCTGGTGCGTCTCCTTCGATTACCATAAGGCGGATCAGTGGTGCGACCTCAGCGACCAGCGCGCTACCGACATCGGTGTCGGCGGCCTCAAGACCGACTACGCCGGTGACCCTCTTGATCATTACAGCCGAAGGACCAACGACACTGTTCGCCTGATTGTGGTGGCCGATACCCAGGGCAACAGCAACCCGGGCGTAGCACCCATCGTCCCCCGGCTGATCAGCGACATCATCGCCCGCAGCCCCGACGCGGTGCTGTTTCCCGGCGATCTGGTAGCCACCGGCACAATTTCCACCTTCAATGAATGGAAATCCCTGACCAGCGCACTGGGCGACCGTCGTATCATGACCCCCGGCAATCACGATCTGCCAGGGCGTTCTGCCACCAATGAAGACTGGCAGAAGATCTTCAACTGGCTTCCCGACAGCCAGCCGGTACCCAACATCGCCACCGCCGACCCCGGCGACACGGTGACCGGCATGGACCGGATGGACTATTACCTCGACATCACGCCCAACATTCGGGTGATCTCCGCCACCACCGACCGGGATGCCCTGTCGGGAGAAAGCCACACTCACTCCGGCGGCTACGAGATCATCGGCGGCGAGCCTAAGGCGCTGGACTGGTTCCGCAGCGTCATGGCGCTGGAGTCCACCCGTCAGAAAGAGTTCGTGTTCGTGATGACCCATCACTCCATCACCACCCAGATGAGCGAACTCAACTCCCCCATCGCCCTCACCAAAGGCACGCCCACAGTCTGGTGGCAGGCCATCGCCAGGGGCTTTGACAGCGGCAGCGCCAAAGCTGACGCGCTCTTTACCGGCCACATGCACTCCTATCATCCCAACCGCCCGGACCCTCACACCAGCACCTCGGAGGTGATTGTCGGCACCGGCGGCGGTGATACCGTCTTTGGCGCCACCCCCCAGCGGCGGGTACATGGCTTTATGGAGGTGGTCATCAAAGACGGTGTCGCCACCGGCACCTTCTTTGGGGACAGCAACGGTAGCATCGATGGCTGGTCATTTACCGAAGCCCTCGACACCTTTACCGTGGCTGATAAGAGCGGTCTGCCCACCGGCGAACTGGCCTGGTATGGCTTTGATGGCGGCAACGCCCAGTCAGACCAGTCCGGCTCGCCTCTCTCTAAGGGCGTGGCGCTTAATTTCAATGTGGGGGCCTACAGCGGCTTCGACAGTGACCGCAGCAGCGACGTGCTGATCCTCGACGGCCAGGGTTTCGCCGATTCCAGGAGCCTCAATGATCATGTGTTTCAGGTTCTGGGGGACTTGCGCCTGCAGCTCTGGGCAGAGGCAGACGGTGAGCTGGGCAGCGACAGCCTCGATAATGTGCTGGTCGCCTTTGGCGACTCCGACGGAGCGCTGACCAGCAAAAGCTGGCAGGATGTCTTCAGTGAAGAGCTGGCCAACTACAGCTACATTCTGTCCTACACGACAGCCGGCCACTTACAGATGAGGTGGGAATATTTCGACCAGCCCGAGGCCGAAGCGCAGGCAAAGACTGTTATCCTCACCTCGACAGCCGCCGTAGCCGATCCTCAGCAGTGGCACCAGATTGAGGTGATTCGCAGCGCCCGGGATAACACCCTGCGCTTTGTGGTGGACGGCTCGCAACTGGGAGAGACGCTCTCATTCAGCCATCTGCCCACCGGCGGCGGCGCAGGCTCGCTCTACCTCGGGGCGCTACCGGATATCCGCGAGGGCGAGGACGGCGGCATCGCCACATTCTCCGGCAAACTCGACGACGTAAGGATCAGCAACAGTCTGGGCCAGTCACCGCTTTAGCCACATAAACAGCCATGAGCGAATGAAATATTTTTTCGTCACCCCCGGTGATGAAAAAATATTCATGGTAAAAAATAGTGTCAGAGTCGCTTTTATAGGTGTGGTAAAGCCTTTCCGATGGCTTTTCATTCTGGTTAGATAACAGTCAGTCAACTTTGTTTGTCAAAGTTGTTTAGCACCCATTATTTGAAAGAGGACTTCAAACGTGGCGATTTACCTTAACTACAACAACAAAACACCCGCCGGTAATGTGACAGCAAAAGGTTATGAAAACTGGATCGAAGTAGACTCTTTCTCCTTCGGGGTCGGTCGCAGTATCACCATGGAGTCAGGTGCCATGGCCAACCGTGAGGCCAGCCGCCCTTCGCTCAGTGAAGTGTCGCTCACAAAAATGCTGGACGCTTCTTCAGGCGGACTGTTCAAAGAGTCTGTTACCGGTTCTGACGGGGTGAAGGTACAGATTGACATTGTTCAAACCGGTGCCAAAGCGGTGCAGAAATTTGCCAGTTATATTCTGGAAGACTGCATTGTGTCGTCTTACAGCATTGGAGCTTCTGCCGGCGGCGCGCCAACGGAAACCATCACCCTGAGTTTTGCCCGGATTGAAGGCGACCTCTCCCACGCCGACAAGACCAACAAGAACAAGCAGAATATGAAAGTCGGTTACGACCTGACCACGGCTGAGCCGATCTGAAGCCGTTACGGTTTCTGTCTCCAACGGCAGGGACAGCGATGTCCCTGCCTGTCAGTGTTTATCGATACGGATGTCTGTAAGCTATGCCCTCCCTCAATCAGAATAAACGACTCATCACCATTGACACGCCACTGGGAGAAGACGCTTTTGTGGTTCGTGAGCTGGAAGGCAGAGAGGCTCTGTCAGAACTGTTCAGTTTTCAGGTCACCCTGCTGGCGGATGATGACAACATCAGCCCTGAGCAGATTCTGGGTAAAGCCGTTACGCTGGCTATCCACAGCTCCGGTGACGATAATCCGAGATACATCCATGGTCATATTAACCAGTTCGTTGCCCTGGACAGCCAGGAAGGCGTTCGTCGTCTTTATCAGGCCATGATCGTACCGGCCCTGTGGTTTACGACACTGGGCCGACAAAACAGAATTTTCGAGAACAAGGATTTCCTGCAGATCATTCAGGAAGTGCTGGCCGATTACACCAGCGTGACCCTCAGCAAAAACACCTCAGGCAGTTACGTCAAGCGACGTTACTGTACCCAGTTTGAAGAGACGGACTTTGAGTTCATTGCCAGGCTGCTGGCCGAAGAAGGGGTGTGCTTCCATTTTGAACATGCCCGGGGGGCTCATCGTTTCTGCCTTGCGGACAAGTCCAGCGCCTATTCATCAGCACTGTCTGCGCCGGTCCCTTTTACCGGAACCGGCAGCAGCCCGCTGGAGAACAGCGTGACGGAATGGCAGCGGCATTACCGTTATCACACGGCCAGTGTCGAGTATCGGGATAACCAGCCTTTCTCCGCATCGGAGTGGATGAAAAAAGAGATTAAAGACGCCACCACCCATAAAGCGCTGAGCAGTGAAAAGCCTTTACGTGAGTACTATGGCCGCTTTCATTACGAGAAAAAAACCGACAATCAGACCAAACTGACGGAAAGCAACGCCAAACAGAAAGCCCGTAACGCCATCCTGAATCACGAAGGTACATTCGACACGGCCAATGGCCAGAGCAGCTGCTGTGAACTCTATGCGGGTTCCCGGTTTGAGCTGGATCATAGCATCAGCAGCGAAAGCGGCGATTATCTGGTGTCTGCCATCAGCCATCATGCAATAGACGGCAATGATCTGGAGACCCGGTACACTAACCGCTTTACCTGCCAGCCTGCCGACGTCTACAGCCCTCCTGACCCGGACCGGTTTCGTCGAATGATTCATGCGCCCCACTCTGCCCTGGTGATTGCGGTGCAGGCCGCCGGAGAACAGGGCGATGTGGATGCCCATACCCAGATAAAAGTGCAGTTTCCCTGGAAAAGTCAGCAGGACAGCTGTTGGGTCAGGGTCGCACAGTCCTTCGCCGGCAACCAGTGGGGTGCCAGTTTTGTACCCCGCGTTGGTCAGGAAGTGGTGGTTGAATATTTTAATGGTGATCCCGACCGGCCGGTGGTGACCGGTGCCTTATACAACAGCGACAATCCGGGTCCCGGCTATTCCAAAACCCAGAGCGGCTGGAAAACCCAGTGGGAAGGCAGCCAGTTTAACGAGATGCGTCTGGACGATAAAAAAGGGTCCGAAGAGGTTTATATCGAGGCGGGCAAAGACTGGAAAGTGCTGGTCCATAACGACAACACGGAAACCGTTGAAAACAACCAGACCATCGACGTCAAAAACAACCGCGCCGTTACCGTCAGCGACGGCAACGAGACCAAGGAAGTCACTAAGGGAACCCAGAAAACCACGGTCAAAGGTGCTGTGACCATTGAGTCGAAAACCAGCATCACGTTAAAGGTCGGTACGTCGGTGATCAAGATAGACCCAAACGGTATCTCCATTAAAGCCACCCAGATCGAATCCAAATCTTCCGCCAATACCAAGGTTCAGGCGGGTGCCATGATGGATGTAAAAGGAGGAGCCATTACCTCCGTCAAAGGCGCACTGGTCAAGGTGAATTAATATGCCTGCATTAAAAAAGTTAGACACCCGTCGTGCCAGCCAGGTCACCAGTCGTTATGAGCTGGACGACGAACTGGAACCTCTGTTAACTGAGGATATGACACCGGAAGCCTTTATACGGGTATTGCTGGAGCAGCAGCACTACCTTGAGTGCGCGCGCTTTCTTGCCCATGCCCTGCCGAAACGGGAAGGCATCTGGTGGGCCTGTCTGGCTGCGCGTTTTACCCATACGCCGGATACCGACGCACTGCAACAGAGAACCCTGCAGGTGGCTGAAAGCTGGGTACGCAACCCCACTGAAGAGTTGCGCCAGCAGGCTGAAAAACTGGCGATACTGGGTAAATACAAGACACCGGACTGCTGGGTTGCCACCGCAGCCTTCTGGAGTGTGGGCAGTATTGCCGATGAGGGTGCGCCCCCGATGGCTGCCCCACCCTACCTCTATGCCCATGCGGTTACGGGGGCGATTGGCCTGGCGGCAGTGGCTGAGTCGGAAGAAGCCATCAACCGGAACTACCAGCGATTTCTGAGTCAGGGGCTTGACCTTGCCCGTGGTGGCAAAGGGATGATACACGACGATGTTTTAAGTTTGCTGGATGCACCGGAGATGGACCCGGCCACGGTTTAGCGGAAGCTCAGGAAACCATCAATGATCCGAAATGTTATCAGCCTTGTTTTTCTTATATTCGTGTCATCACCAGGAGCGGCTATGTCTATTTTAGATGCAGGAAAAGCCTGCATAGCGTCTGAACTCAGTGTCACCGTTACTCATAATGGCAAGCCAGTAAGAGGTGCAAAAATAACCCGCCAGGTTGAGTGGGACAATGTGGGTGAAAAGAGCGATAGCACAACGACCAGCGCATCAGGTGAGTTTAAATTACCTGCTCTTTATATGCGGTCACTGGTAAGAAGCATTCTGCCGCTTGAGTTTGTAGCATCAACTCTGGTTCAGATAGACATTGACGGGGAATACACAGAAATACTTTACGCAGTCAAAAGGTCTGAAGAACCCGGTGTCGAATTTGGTGGAAAAACTGTCCTGAAGTGCGAATTAAGCCGGGACGAAAGCACTCATAGGTTCGGCGCAAGCCTGTTAAGCACAAGATGTGAAATCATAGAATAATGATCAGCTTTGATAACAATGGATAACTATGTCTACTTTACCTGCAAAGCTATCCGTGATGATGGCTTCAGATATCTATCTTGTTAATAATGATAACCTGGATTTAAACATCAACAGACGTTTGAAAGCTGTTCTGAAAACTTATAAACCTTATTTCGACCTGGGTATTGAAAATAAGCTACAGGGCAAGTCTGGTGGTTTGATTCTCAATAAGACGACAAGTTTTGGTATTGTTTCGCAAGGGAAAGGGGCTTATTCAGACGACGTATTTATTATTCTGCGTGGCACTGCATCGGGGTATGATGTCCTGACAGACCTGAATGCTGGTTTCTCACGCTCTAACAACGGCCACATCGTTCATCTTGGGTTCAATAAAACATTCAAAACCATACAACCTCAGCTTGAACAGTTTTTTGCCCAGCAGCCCACAACGGTGAATACCGTGCATTGCATTGGGCATAGCCTTGGGGGGGCTCTGGCAACGCTGGCAGCTGAGTGGGCAGTGCAAACCAACTCTGGCTCACAGATTAATCTTTATACTTTTGGCTGCCCGAGAGTCGGTATGTTGCCTTATGTCAGCTACTTCGAAAACCAGCCTTCAGTAGGGATATACCGGGCTTACCACAATACAGACCCTGTTCCTATGGTGCCTGTCTGGCCTTTCATGCATCTGTTGGAAGAAGACTCTTTTTACCTGCCCGGTCGTGGTCACTATATCAACCCCGAATATCACAAGATCACTCAATACCTTAATACAATCGGCTCCAGTGACTGGGAAGCACTGGGTTCGCTATACAAAGAGACGATAGAAGATACTGTTATTGAACAATGGCTTGCTTCCGACAGTTTCGCCAGCTTAAACGCCAACACGATAAAGCTATTCAGCAGAGCCATTGGGTATGTCATACGCAAGGTGCTTAAAGCAACAGGAGTTACCTTGCAAACGGCTTTTGGAACAGCAACAACAATTCTGGACCAGTTAGCCTATATCCTTCACAGAGGGATGACAGCACCAGAGGCAGTCTCTGGCTGGGTTGTTCGGTTGATTACCAAAATGGCGAGGTCACTCGGAATCACTATAAGGAAGGGGGCAAACCTGACATTGAGACTTATTCGCTACGTTTTGCAATCCATGTCAAACCATATACGAAGCCTGGTACAAAAGGCCGTCAATTTTATTACCCAGACGACTTAATTGAATAGCACAGCCCTCAGTCTGTGCCAGACCACTGCCAACCCGTTGAACAAACATAAAAACAATCAGGAAGAACGCCAATGGGAATGCCTGCCGCACGAGTGACCGATATGCATGTCTGCCCCATGACCAACCCCGGCCCGGTTCCCCATGTGGGCGGTCCGATATCGGTGGCCGGCGGGGCAACGGTATTGATTGCCAACCTGCCCTCAGCAACGGTTGGCAGTGCCTGTGTCTGCAGCGGCCCCCCGGACAGCATTGCCATGGGCAGCACCACCGTGATGTTCTGCGGCAAACCGGCTGCACGACTGGGAGATACAACAAGCCACGGCGGAAAGGTGGTGGCAGGCGCGCCGACAGTGCTGATAGGCTGATGATGAAGCGCTCAGCCATTACTAGTGCTGTTCACATTAAGAAAAACCTTAATCACTCAGTTAAACCAGGCGACTTTTCCTCCAACATCCACCACATTTCCTCTGGCAGATAAAATTCTTTATCACCAAAATCAGAGAGAGTGGGCGGCTTCGGCTGTTTAGTCTTTCGTTTTGGTTTTGCGGTATCGGGTTCATTGGTGGCCGTATCTGAATCCTGCATCTGGAACATCAAGTCAGTTGGAAAGGCAGTTGCTCGACTTTCAGGTACCGGTTCCGATTCTGCCGTTTCTGAAGGAGAGGCCAGATGCCCGATCAGGGTATCAACCGGAGACAGGTCAGGAATGACCCATTCGATTTTCTTGTATGTCCTGCCTAGTGAAGGCGGCTTTTTTTTCGCTTTTGCTTTTGCTTTTGCTTTTGATTTTGATTTTTTTGTGACGTTATTAGCCCCGTATACCCCTAAAGCGGTAACAAAGTCCTTTGTTTTCTGCTCGGTCGCCATGATCTCAGCAGGTGCCTGCTTCAGGCGGTTTAATGCAGCGGTCGCCCTGATCATTGCCTCTGAAACAAAAGCACCTTCTACCCGCAACTGATCCACTGTGTCCAGTAATTCGAGTCTTTCGTTCAGCAGCTCTACAGTCTTGAGCATGTCAGCAACCAAATCACGCCATGACTCGATTTCCTTGCTGACTTCCCTGTGCAAACGGACGGCATTGGTAATGTAATTCTCCCGATCCTCCCGGCTTGCGAATTGAATGTTATGTAATTCAAGCATTGCAAAACGTTCCTTTAAGGGCAGTTCGGGCCGGTTGATTAAATCCGTTATAAAGTGGATGTCCAGCTGAGCAGCGATCCTTTCGTACCGTCCCATGTTGTTCAGCCAGTTCATAGCTTCCCTGGTTTTTCTGAATAACTCATTCGCGTAAAGGCTGGCTTTTTCATAACTGGCTAATACGAGCTGTTCATCATCGGATGAAAGGTCTATGGCCTTATTAATGCATTGTATGGAATAAGCAAAATCTTTTTGCGCGTAGGACTCAGCCACTTCGTTCATGCCGATTTCCCACGGGGATTCCATAGCAGCCAGCTCAATGGTCTGATCCGTCGTCTGTGGTTTATCGTCAGGCTCTGGTTTTGCCTCGTTGTCGGGGATAAAAAACCGGTTGCGGGCTTTTTCAAGCTTTTTTCTGTCCCTGGCATCTTTGATTTCTTTCTCTTTTGATACGTCCTTCAGGTAACGTTCAAAACGTCTTTTTTGCGCCTGTTCGGCTCTCTCAACCGTACGCCTGTCTTCAGCTTCCCGGATATTGAGTCTGCGTCTGTGTTCCTCTAATACACTGTCCGGGCTTCTCCGGGGCTGCTGTTTTTCCAACGCCGGGAACTCATCGGCAAACAGCCGGTCCAGCCTGCGGATATCTTCATCGAAATAAGCCGGGTAGCCCTGTTCGATAAAGTGTTCGGTGTAACCCGGGACACGCTGATGATAACGGTAGTGAATATAATATAAATACAAATACAGACTGCTGTAAAAATCCTCCCTGAAGGCGGTGTTTTTCAGAAGGTACGCTTTTAAAAAGGACTTTGCCTTACCCGGCATCTGGGTGAAAAGGGAAAATGCCTTATGACTGTAATCATCATTCTTTATTTTTATGGATGACCTGAGCATCGCGGGCAAACCCGACAGTATCTCAGCCATGGTTTCTTCAGGAATTTTCAAAGATGGCTTGCTGCTTAAAAACAGATAAAGTGAACGACTGTAATAAGACTGCCCCAGCCAGGTCACAAATATCCGCAACAGGTACTTTTGATCATTTGAGCGATAATACCGGCTCATAGTGGGAAGCAGCTCTTCCCATTTACTTTGCTCTGATAAACCAGCCATCTGAGACACTTCCTCATCGTAATGCAGTGTCCACTGCATGCGGCCTGCATCCAGAAAGTTCAGTGTATCCAGCAAAAGGGGAACGACCGTTGCCGTATTGAACAGTTCTTTTAATAGTTTTTCTTCTTCCCGATCACTAAAGGCAGCCAATGCCCGGGATATATAGTCGTGGTGTTTTTCCAGATAAAACAGGATCAACCCCATCGTAAAGGGTGTTTTCAGAGGCTCTGTTTCTGACTCTTTTTTTCTTAGCCTGTCCAGAGACTCAAGGGTGATGGTTTTATAAAATTTCGCCAGCCGGTTAAGACCTCTCAGGTAGATGGCAATGTTGTTTTTGGTCTGTTCAATCACAATGTTTTCAACATCTTTTCTGTATTTATTTTTTTTGTGATATTTCAATTCGTCCAGCACGGACGGTGAAAACAAATTAAGCACTTCCATGCTGGCCGAGAGAAAAACATCAACAAATGTACTGATAAGGGTGCGTATCTTTTCTTCATCCGGGTCTTTGGTAAATCCATAAATTAAATTAATCGCTTCATCGACCTTTGCAGAACGCACATCATACTGTGTCTTTCTGATCTCTTTTTTGACTTGTTCGATGGCCTTCGAGGCTGTTTGGATGCTTTGTTTAACAGATCCGTTCTGTTTTCTCTCACAGCCCTTACACAGTTTTTCCTGGGATCTGTCACCGGCAGGAACGAGTTGACTGGCCGGGTATATTCCCTTGCAAGGGCCTGAACATTCAGATTTTTTCTCTGGCTTCTGTTGAGATGGAGGAGGCTGTTCGGGCGAACCCGCCGCTGGTTCAGACTGGGCAACCGGAGCCTTCTTTGCCGGAGGAAGCTGTTCGGGTGAACCTGCCGCTGGTTCAGACTGGGCAACCGGAGCCTTGTTTGCCGGAGGAGGCTGTTCGGGTGAACCTGCCGCTGGTTCAGACTGGGCAACCGGAGCCTTCTTTGCCGGAGGAGGCTGTTCGGGCGAACCCGCCGCTGGTTCAGACTGGGCAACCGGAGCCTTCTTTGCCGGAGGAGTCTGTTCGGGTGAACCTGCCGCTGGTTCAGACTGGGCAACCGGAGCCTTCTTTGCCGGAGGAAGCTCCGGGGTTTTAACCAGCGGCCGTTCACTAAGCACTAGCTTCTCTTCTCTCAAATCGGTCTGTTCTCTCAAACCGGTCGTTTCCGACGCAACCATACCCTCAGCCTCTATGGCAGGCGACTGGATCGTCTGTGCCGTATCCTGTATGCGGATACTGGCAATAGCCTGCATCAGCTGCACTGACCAGAAAGTGTCGTACACGTCCTGATCTCGCCACACAATCTGGCTGGAATGGCCGGCGGCCAACACGCTGGTAGCTCCCGGGTCATAGTCAGGCAGGGAGGAAGAAGGCCGGGAGATCTGGATATAAGGTGTGTCGGCATTGGCAAAGAGTATCCAGTAAGGGGCGCCTTCGTCGGCATCACCGTTTATTGCTGTGGTAGAGCTGCCATGGCGGGTCACTGGTGTTGGATCAGGTGGTTTGACGGGGTTTTCTTTCTCACCCGGTTTCGATTGTTGTTCCAGATTTCTCAGAGACTCTGTAATCCAGTCAAGCCATTGCGGCGACAGAAGCGTATGCATACTGCTGTAAGCCTCCTGTCCAAACTGACAGGGTTCCTGCAACCAGGAAACATCCGATACGGGAAGTGGCAGCTTCCACCCTTCCCTGCCATTGAGTATCAGTTCCAGTTGTTTACTGCCGTTCACCATGGTTTCCGGATCTGAAGTGACGGCGACTTCAACGGTCTGAATAAAGTGTGCTTCCATCCAGTCCGCCAGGTTATGCATTGCCCTGTAATTAACTGGTCGCGGGGCAACCGTTTCCGGTTGTGATGGCAAAACTCTGATCACCAGCGCTGAAGCACCGCCACGGTTCACGACTTTCAGATAAACCCGCCGGGCCAGTTCAGGGTCTTCGATATAAACGGGCATTTCCTGCCACAACGTACAGTTGCCCCTCATTCTGCGCAGATAAGTGACACCCTTATCGATGCAACGACCTGCAAACAGCAGTCTGGATGACAAGATCAGATAGCTTTGCCAGCCTGTATAAAATGCCTGTATCAGCGTATCCGCCAGGCCGGGCCATCTCATGCGCCGGTAAGAGTGGTAGCCCGCGTGCGCCAGCTTTAGCATCAGCATGGTTTGCAGAATGTCATCCACTGTGGTTTTCAGGCTCCGGAAGTCCACATCCAGAACAAATGTCAGTGAACCAATAGAGAAGGAAGCAGGGGGCTGTTCCTGACAGGTTACAAAGGGTTCCTGATCATGAAGCCCGTTATCAGCGGTATCAGCAAAGGCATTGTTCAGGCAGAAAACAAGGTGCAGGCAGAAAGCAAGCAATAAAAGCAGCCGGGTAGCCCCGAACCTCCGGATAGCAAATCCGGATATGAGGCCAAACTTTTTAAGATTTTTTTTAACCGGCAAATAATACAAATTTCCCAGACCGGGTGGCTTTTGAGGAAGCAAGTATAGCCTTAGTCTGGAGTTGTGGAAGACGTGGCTCTATCGTGATGATGGCAGCTGGCGTTGCCGTTCAGGAGCGTTTTTTTTCCTCATTGGTATTTCAGGCCGGAAACCTTTGAAAATAAAGGCTTTCAGGGATTTTTCCGGATTTATTTCAGACTGAAATCCTCAGAAAAATAAACCACTTCAACACTCCGAAAAATCAATACCCAGCTTATCAGCAATCACATCAAACTCCGTCAGGTCTTTATAACGCAGCATCACCTGACCGGCGTGTTTGTTGTCGCTGTCCGGAACAATCGTGATATTCAGCCCTGTGGCCATAAAGAACCGGTCTGACAACTGCTGATAAAAGCGTTCGGTCTGCTTGTCCAGCCGTTTATCAAAGCCGCGCCTGTCCGCTTCCAGATCCCGGACGCTTTTCCTGCGCACTATCGCTTCCCGGGCGATGGCTTCCTGCTCATCCGGTTCGTAACCGGCAATCACCCTGGCGTGGTTAAAGCCCAGGCGGAGACGGGGGTTCAGCACCATCTCTTTCACCGGCTGCACCAGACTTCGCCCAACCCTTGCCATCTGCCGTACAAGATAGTCCGCCTTGCCCAGCTCCCGGGCCAGGTGTGCCAGCTTCACCCCTTCATCCTGGGCAAAGGCCACGGCTTCGGACTGCCGGATGATATCGCCCTGCCCTGCCTTCAGATAATCAACCGCTTCCTGCGCGTCACAGAACAGGGTGAAATGGTTATACAGGGGTTTAACTCTTGTATTCATAGCAAGTGTATTCATAGCAAGTGTATTCATAGCAACGCATTCTAATGGTTCGCCTGCTCGGAAACCCCGAGAATACGGATATCGTCCCGGTGCGCACGAATCTTGCCCCCCTCCACTTCGATCCAGAGATAGTCGGTGTCTTCATCCACACGGCTAAGACACAGACTGCCCCGGATATTATTCTCCTCAACCAGAACCGAAATAGTTAAACGACGATCATCGTCAAGATCGAAAAACGCATAATCGTCATGCCTTTGGTAATGCCGCTTTGTCACCGGTTCTTCAGTAGCAACCTGACCGGTTTCCTGCGGTTCTGAAGGTGTTTTTGAATGCGATGTAGCATCAGGCTGGTTATTAGACGACGATGTTTTATTTGCGGAGACCTTCCGGAGCGCTTTCTCTTCTTTCAGGTAACGCGCACACTGCTTGCGGGTAATGCCTTCTGCCCTGGCTGTTGTGCATAACGCACTGGCCCGCTCCTGACTGACATCGTAAATCTTGCGCAGTTCATCCAGGGTTTGCGCATCCGTCACCACACCGTCCACGGCCAGTTCACGAATTACGTCCGGCAGGTCAATCAGTTTCGCATACCGGTACACATACTTTTCGCTCTTGCCGATCTCAGCCGCGATGGTTTCCACCGTCATGCCTTCCTGCTTCAGCTCGTGGATGGATTCTGCCAGTTCCAGACATTCCAGTTCATAACGCTGAATGTTCTCGATCAGTTCACCAATAATCTCCTGGCTCTTGCTGGCAGGCGCTTCACGCACCACCGCATCCAGCGAAATACCCGCCTCTCTGGCGCCACGCCAGCGACACTCGCCTTTCTGTATCACGTACAGCCCGTCCTGATTGGGCGGTGAAACGATAATGGGCGAGTACTGCCCGTACTTTTTCATGGTCTGACCCAGCTGGCTGATGTACTCAGGGTCGAATTTTTTGCGAACCTGCTTTTTGTTCATCACCAGGGCAGGATCAAGCTGGATAATGCGTTCACCTTCAAGAATTTTGTCGTCCGGGGTCTCCTTCGCCCGGAAGGCAATATCCACATCCGGCGTCAGGCTGTCATCCAGGTCATCATCCAACAATAATTTGTTCAGACTCTCTTTGCTTTTAACGGGTTGCTCTTTTTTCGCCTGTTTTCTGGCGTTTACCTTGTCCAGAAATCCCATGGTCAGCCCTCCATCCGTTCCAGAATCTCAGTGGCTAACCGCTGATACTGATGGGTTTGCGTCAGGGTTGGCATATATTCCGCCACAGACTGGTTCAGGGCATTGGCTTCCGCCACTTTCACCGAGGCCGTTATTTCATGTTCCAGCATCGCATCACCAAAGCGTTCACGAATATCCTGTTTATAATGGCGCTGTACCTGAACACGACGGCCGTCTACTTTATTGGCAAAAATACCCAGTACCTGCAAACCGGGGTTCAGGTGTTTTTTCACTGAACCAACGGTCTTATAAAGCTGGGCAATGCCATCTACCGCAAACCCGTCCAGTTCGGTAGGAATCAACACATAATCCGAGGTCAGCAGGGCAGAATTCAACAGAGTTCCCCAGCCTGGCAGACAGTCGATAATGATGTAGTCAAACTGTTGTGCAATGTCCGTCAGCTTTTCCTTAAAGGGAATCCCGACTTCTATAACGTCTTCGCTGTTCATACCGGCCAGCTTTTTGTTGGTGCCAAAAATGGAGAGGTAGTCAGAGACCCGGTAAGGTTCCACCTCCCGGCCTTCTTCATACAGCGTGTAGCTGTTGGCCGGGCCGGAACGGGATTTACCCTGGTCGTCGATATAAAAGATCTCTTCCGGAATATCATCACCAAAGATCAGTTTGGTCTGATTGCCCTGGGGGTCATTATCCACCAGAAGCACCCGTTTGTTGCGACTGCACAGCTCTTTAGCCACGTTGCACGAAGAGGTTGTTTTACCAACGCCGCCTTTCTGGTTAGTGACTGCCAGTATTTTTGCCGTCATGTCGTCATCCTTTCTCCATTTTCACTCATGAGTGAAAACTATTATTTATCTGAACAAGTGTTTATCTGAGCAAGTGTTGATCCGGACAAGCCGTGTGACTGAATAAACAGTATGTCTGTTATTGGTTATCGTGTCACGTGACACGTTTTTTAGTTCCGGGAAAAGAAAAAGCGTTCGTTTTGCCGTCCATAGACTTTTTGTCTACTTTTTATCGAGAAAGCCTACACGTTGTCCGATTCCTATGAAAATGGGTTACGCCAGAGTCAGTTCCGGCGACCAGAAACTGATCTCTCAGTCAGACAACCTTCATAACTCTTGCTGCTGTACCCAGAACTGCAGCACTACTGTTGGAGTATGAAGGTTATGAATGAGATGGAAAATGCATGGAAACTGTTAATGTATAGCCGGACGTTTTTTAAAGGTTCGCTAAAGTCAGGAAATAAAGTTTTTTCACCGTCCGGGGGTAGCGCCAGTCCGGGGAGAAGGCAAAGGCGTAATGAGAACAGCGTTGAGGCTAACGACTGGATATCCGTTTTAAGCAATCATTGTACGACCAGAGAGTTACTGGATATTCTGGCTTTGGCATCCCCTGAGGGAAGGTCTGGAAACTGCTTTGAATATTCCATGATAGCGATCAGGAATGGTGTTGATTTACACATACCCAACATATGGCTTGTCATTCACCATACCCATCAGTTTTTAGTGCTGGCTGATATAGCCAGCTTTAATGATTTAGAAGCACATGAGTTCCATCAGTTTGACAGCAACAATTTCTGGGTGTGCGATCCATGGTTTAAGATACACTGCAGAATGCATCTGTATAGCCTGATGACCAGCATCAAATCCTTGCAGTGGGAGTGCGAAGGTAAGTTGATTTTCAATTCTGACCATACAGAGTTGCCGACACTGTGGTCTCAAAAATTGTGTGTTGGCAAAATGCGCTTTATACGAATGACTGACTCTGCGGGAACACCCACGAATGAGTGGTGGGAGTGGTATCATTCCCCCTTATCGCACAGGGCCACATAGGCTGCTGAAGTGGCTACGCCTATACGCTGTCCTCAATATGCCTTGAAATCGACTCCACCGTATCCGCCAGTCTGGACAGCTGCTGGTGATTGTATCCCATGGTCGTTTTAATATCGGAGTGCCTCGCCAGCTCCGACATCGCAGCCACATCGTTAGTCAGTTCAACACCGATGGTGACAAAGCTGTGCCGCAGCCAGTGTACCGAACTGGCGCGGATACGGGCGGCATCGGTCAGTTTTCCCTGAGTTTCAAGGGTGAGGGCGACGCGCTCCATCATACCTTTAAAGATGTCGTGCAGACTGGCCCGGCTGGTCAACGGCTTTTTACCAGAGAGGCTGAAAAAAAATGGTTCAGGCACCAGGGGCGACGGGGCAGGGGGCTTGCCCAGACTGACACGGTACTGGTAGAGCGCTTCCATAAACGGTTTGGGTACGGGTAACTCCGCCGGCTTGCCGCCTTTGCCGATCACATTCATTTTCCAAAGCGCCTTATTGGCAATGGTCATGGACTGTAACGACGACGTATTGTTACGAATCAGTTCCGACAGGCGCAGGCCGGAATAAAGGTAGGCATGAAACAGCCACTTTTCCCGCTGAACCTTCCGCGTTCCCTGTTCGTTGCCCTGATGGCGCTGTTCATCCTGAGCGAGTGTCTGAAAAATATGACGAATATCCTGAATCAGTAACGCTCTGCTTTTGCGCTTAAAGTCATCCAGCCGCCGTTCCTGATGACTGGTCTTCATCATCACGAAAGGGTTAAGCGACACATAACCGACACTCTGGAGCCAGTTAAATAAGCCTTTGATGGTGGTGATCGACAAGTGAATACTGGCTGGCGACAACACCGGATCGCCTTCTGCCCAGTTTTTTTTCACCACAAAGGGTTTCCAGTCCGGCGCACCATAAGGCCGCTTGGACAAGCCCACCATCGACAGGGGAGGGTGGTTAAGCATCGCCACAAACCCTCTGGCATCCTCCAGGTTAAGCTGGCTGAACGATTTATTCAGGCTGGCGGTGTACCACAGCAGTCGTCTGAACTCTTTTTCGTAATTGGAACGGGTCGTCGGCGCAAAGCGCGCCGAACCGGATGTGGTCTGCTGATCCAGAAACGCCTGCACCGCCTGTTGATCGGTGCGGGCATCAATCAGGGCAGGTGAGGGCGCATCATGGTGCTCCAGCGGGGATGTGGGAATAAGTTCCTGACGGTTCATGGCGTGTACAATATTGGGCTCTGGCTACCCACATTACCGGAGTGGCGGTTTTGCTGTAAAGCTATGTTGCTCTATCATTCCGACCGTCAGGGGCAGGGCTCCTGTTTTAAAAACGGGCAAAGAAAGCGTAAAAGTAGGCAAGAATATCATCTGGAAGAAGGCCCAGGTATTTAATCTCGCTGTATACGCCCTGCAGGCTCTCGATATTTTCGGAAGAAAAATCGCTAAGATCACTGTTTGCTGGTGCAATAGCGCTCTCGAATAGTTTTTTAAGCTGTTGTTGACTGGGTTCTCCCCGGGCCAGTTCACAAATAAACTGAAGAATATCTTCGGGAATTTTACTTGTTACCTCTTTGAGAGTTGGTGCAGTTGCCTTCCATGTTTTAAATCGAAATTTCTGAACAGGGTTGTGCTGACCCAGACGAACCTGAACCTCTTCAAAACGCTGCTTCTGGATAAAATTATTTGCTATCAGTAACAAGTTGCCGGCGTCAGAGTGTTTCAGGTGACCCGCAATAGCGGTATATTCCGTCGACTCGCTAACTGCGTGGTCAACCAGCCCTCTTGTAAAGTAACTGAGCCATGTAGCCCTCCCGGTTTCTGTGTCATAACTGTTTTTCAGGGCTGCCTCAACTATGCGCCGGTAATCTTCACGTCTTTTAACCCATGCATGAGCCGGATTCTTAAGTAAGTCTTCACAGAGATCCTGAAGGGATTTTTTTTCAGGTTCAGTTTTCCTGGCAGCGCCCTGTGGGTTCACCATGCTCCCGGCAGGCTCAGGTCTTTCACTGCTAACACCACCATTTGGATACTGCATTCCGGGCAGATGAATTGGTTTGCGCTGGATAAGGTAGTCACCCCCCGGAGTTCCGGTCATCAACATAGCACCAGAGAACCGGGCATGGCCAGAGCCATTATAAAAACAAAGCGCGCAGAGAACGAACGATCTTACAGACTTATTAGAAGCAAGGCTCATGACGTACAGTGGTTTCCAGATAGTGGCTTTCGGGTTGGAAAGATAGACCACTCATGCAAAAACGCCATAAGCCGTTTTGACTTAAACCATTCAGTACTAAAGCTGCACCATCAGAAAAGTCTGACTGGTGCCATAAGCGCCTGTTGATCCGTTCGAGTTAATCAGTGGGCTTCAGTCAGGGCAGGTGAGGGCGCATTGTTCTTAGCCTTTTCACTCATGAGTGAACGTGCGTCGAGCATGTGCCAGAGTTCCTCTGTAATGTCTGTCATTAACCGTTTTAAGAGTGGCTTGTTTTATACCATTAATTGACATTACAGGACTAATGTCAATTTCTATAATTCGTATATTTCGTATTTTCTGTATACTTCGTAGCGCATAAATAATACGATATTAAAAGACCACCGACAGTCAATTTTCCATAGCCACAACAGAGACTTCGCCATGACAAAAAAATTCACCATTTCGGATGAAAAACGACAGGACATCATGGCGGCAGCCGACGCCCTGGAAGCGGAAGGACAGAAAGTCACCATCAAGTCCGTTATTCAGTTTATGGGCGGTGGCTCCTTTGAATATGTATCGCCCGTTCTTCGTGATCGTCGACAGGCACGCAAACCCGTATACGCCATACCTTCCGAGCTGCCTGAACCAGTGATGGCAACGGTGGAACAGCTGGTTAAACAAACCGGCGCTGAACTCTGGAGTGCTGTATCGCAGCTGGCCGATGAAAAAATCGAACAGGCACAACAGGCTGCACAGGCTGACAGGGAAGCCTCTGAACAACAGCTGTCTGAGCTGGAGTCCCGTTACTGGCAGCTGGTTCACGAAACCAAAGCCCTCTCAACAGAAAAACAGCGACTTGAACAACTCACTGAACGTCAGGCCGAAGACCTGCGTATAAAAGACCAGCGTCTTTTTGCCATGCAGGACAAACTTGAAGCGGGTGCCGAACGCCTGTTGGACTCTGAACGAACGGTTAAAGACCTTAACCAGGAGTATCAGGCACTGAATGAACGTTATTATCAGGAGAAAGACCAGACCCGGGAAACCATTGAAAAACAGACGACAGAGATTGAATCATTAACGGCGGATAAAGCGGAAACTGAGCAGTCCCTGCAGGAAGCGACCGCAGCCTTTGCGACAGAACGGCAGAACACCGAAAACAAGATCCGTAAACTGGAAACCACCGTCGCCGGTCTGCAAAGCCGGATAGATGACCGCTCCACCCAGCTGGAACGGCTGTCAAAGAAGAACCGGGAACAGGCAGAGCGTATTGAAACGCTGGTTAAGGCAGACACCGAGCTGAAAGCCGCACTGGCGCGTATCCGGGAATTATCCATTGAAACCGGTGAACTGAAACAGGAAAACAAGCGGCTTTATAAAGAGAGCGGCGAGCTGAAAGCCCGGCTGGATTTTGTTCAGCAGCAGGTGGCGGCAACGGATGATCAGCCGGACTATCAAGAGCCATGACAAAGAGTACATTATGTGCTTCCACCAGTCAGGGACAGAAACTGTTTGCAGTTATAAGCAGAACGCTTAGCAATGAAATAAAGGGCAAAATAGTTGTTTTGGCTTGAACATGGTCGTCATGCTCAGTTTCGTCCATGTCAATTGCTGCAATCCCTTGCATGTTCAAGAAAGGCAAATCACTACCCCTCCTCAACCTCATACACTCAAGTATTAAACAGCCGGACTGTAATCAAACAGGTATCGGTCAAATGTATCTTCCGCACTGTCAGATACCCGCAGCAACGTGTTTTTCACATTTTCCAGATGCTGCCACATGGCCTGTCGTGCTGCTTCCGGGTTTTTGCTGGCCAGAGCCTCAATGACTTTTTTGTGGTCCTCAACCCAGTCTTCCAGATAGTCAATTTTCTCAATCCAGTCGTGAAGGCGTTTCCACATGGGGCTGTTCTCACGGATACGCCAGAGTTCCTGAGTCAAAGAAACCAGCACAGAGTTCTGTGTCGCCTCGGCAACAGCAATGTGAAACATCTCGTCGCCCCGGGATGACAAGCCGGAACGAAGCTCCTCCTGTTCCAGTTCCAGGGCAGCCCTCATGCTTTGCAGGTTGCTTTTGTTAACCTGCGTGGCTGCAAAAGCAGCGATATTGCTTTCAATAAGCTGTCTGGCCTGCAATAGCTCAAAAGGCCCGACATCATTTTCCAGCGTCTGGTCATTGGCGGCAATGACATCACCGTTTGATATCACATGGATACCTGACCCTTTTCGGACTTCAATCAGGCCTTCCAGTTCCAGCATGATCAGAGCTTCACGCACAATGGTCCGGCTCACAGCCATCTTTTCTGCGATGTCACGTTCTGCTGGTAGACGACTGCCAACAGGGAAGTCTCCATCAATGATCTGCTGGCGAATATCACGACCTATTTTCTGGTATAGACGCTTGGGTTCGAGGGTTCCCAACATCAGTGGTCTCCGTAAATCTCAAAAGGAGTGTGTGTGTATCAGGTGAGGTACTTTAACATGAAATCCGGAAAGGTTGGTGACAGATGGAGAAATTGGTCATGCCAATATCTCCATCTTCCTCAGAGAAGTCAGTCGTCAGATTGAGTTTTCAATACCCAGCATCAAGCCACGCAGCTCAGCCAGTCCGCGCATACGCCCAATGCATGAGTAGCCGGGATTGGTGACTTTGTTCAAATCGTCCAGCATTTGATGGCCATGGTCAGGGCGCATTGGAATCGCGCAGTCTGTTCTGCCTGCCTGAACACGACGACGTTGCTCAAGAATAAGCGCACGTGTTACGTCATATAAACCCGCCATGCCTTCAAGGTGGTTGGCTTCATAAAAACTGCCATCTGCCTCACGCTCTACGCTGCGCAGATGGACAAAATGTATACGGTCACCAAGGCGCTCAATAATGCCCGGGAGGTCGTTATCGTCACGGGGACTCAGTGAGCCGGTGCAGAAGGTGATGCCGTTGGCGATACTGTCAACGGCCCGGGTAATTTTCACAAAGTCTTCTTCTGTACTGGCGACACGTGGTAAGCCCAGAATCCCCCAGGGTGGGTCATCAGGGTGGATACACAGTCTTACTCCAGCTGCTTCTGCGGCAGGCACTACCTCACGCAGGAAGGCAAATAAATGCTGTCGCAGCTGTTCCGCGTCAATATCACCATAGCTGTCTAAAGCCTCCTGAAGCTGTTTCAGGGTATAGCCTTCTTCCGCCCCCGGCAGCCCGGCGATCAGGTTTCTGGTCAGACGCTGAATGTCGTCTTCTGTCATGGTTTCGAAGCGGGTCCGGGCGATTTCCTGTTCCTGTCCGGTGTAGTCGTTTTCAGCGCCGGGGCGTTTCAGCACGAACAGTTCAAAGGCTGCAAACTCATATTTGTCAAAACGAAGCGCACGGCTTCCGTCTTCTACTTCAAAAGACAGGTCGGTACGGGTCCAGTCAAGAATGGGCATAAAGTTGTAACAGACAACGTTAACGCCACACCGGCCCAGATTCATCAGGGTCGTGCAATAGTTTGCAAGGTGACGCTCATAATCTCCGGAACGTTTCTTTATATCTTCAGAAACCGGGACGCTTTCTACCACTGACCAGCGCAACCCGGTTGGCTTGTTTTTTTCTTCGTCCCATTCAATTTCACGTTTGCGCTTTTCAATCTCTTCAACGGACCAGGCTTCGCCATTAGGAATATGATGCAGTGCCGTTACAATGCCCGTGGCACCGGTCTGAAGGATGTCTTTAATAGTGATCGGATCATTCGGTCCGTACCAACGCCATGTTTGTTCCATTTTAATTTTCCTTAGAACCCATCAGGTTCTGCTTTGCAGACCTGATGATCTGTTCATTTCGCAATGGTGTGTAATAACGAAAGCCATATTTCTTAAACTGGCTTTTTAAAGCGGTTACAGAGTGGCTGCCAGTTCAGCCATTGCCAGCCTGGCACCTTTGGCAAGCAATCGCTGATAAGCATCAGTAACCGCTGCAATAAATGTTGTATTGGCGGCAAGTGCCGGATCAATCACCTGCTCTAACCCCATGAATGCTGCCACCATGGCTTCAGGGTCATTCCGGTGACGGTCGGCCAGGGCTTTCAGTTCCACAGCCATAGGGTCAAACACTTCAATGGCCTGGCCCTGCTCGTCAATGGCACCGGCGTAACGAATCCAGCCCGCAATGCCCAGGGCAATACAAGCCAGCGACTTACCTTCAGCCAGCAGGGTCCGGGCAGAGTTCAGCCAGCGCTGGGGAACTTTCTGCGAGCCGTCCATGGCAATCTGCCAGGTACGGTGTTTCAGTCCCGGGTTGGTGAAGCGCTCAATCAGCAGTTCCGCGTAACCGGCAAGGTCGGTCTTTTCCGGCATATTTAAAGTTGCTGCCGCCTCTTCGTTCATGTAATGGCGAGTGACGTTTAAATAGTTGTCGTCCTGCATGCAGGCATCAATGGTTTCGTAACCTGCCAGATAGCCAAGGTAAGCCAGAATAGAATGACTGCCATTGAGCATGCGAAGCTTCATGTCTTCGTATGGTTGGACATCTTTTACAAAACGAGCGCCGTCTACCTGGTCCCAGTCGGGTCGTCCCATTGTGAAATGGTCTTCAATAACCCACTGCCGGAAAGCTTCAGTGACAATGGCGCCTTTGTCTTCAACACCCAGTCGCTCCTGTACCTCCGCAAAATTCTGCGGTGTCATGGCAGGTACGATACGGTCAACCATCGTGCATGGGAATGCCACCTCTTCACTAATCCACAGTGCCAGCTGCGGGTTCATGGCCTCAGCCATCTGGATAACCGCCTCACGAGCGCGCTTGCCGTTATCCGGCACATTATCGCAGCTCATCACCGTGAACGGTTTCAGTCCGGCCTGCTTGCGGCGAGCCAGGGCGGTGACAATCAACCCCAGAGCAGAGCGGGGATGCTCCGGGTTATTCAGGTCATGATCGATCAGCGGACTGTCTTTCATTAACTGTCCGGTGGCGGGGTTCAGACAGTAGCCTTTCTCGGTTATGGTCAGGGAAACAATACGGGTAGATTCCTGTTCCATAACCTCCAGTAAAGGACGACGATCTTCTTCTACGGCCAGGGATTTATGAATAGCCGTTGCCAGCTTAACCGTCCGGCTGCCATCAGGATTCATTTCAGTCACGGTGTAAGCGTTATCCTGTTGAGCCAATTCATGGACAAGGTCCTGACCTCCGAGGATATTAGCGGCACAAATACCCCAGCTAAATTCACCGGTCGCCGCAATGGTTTCATGAGTGTACAGAGCCTGATGAGCGCGGTGGAAAGCACCCAGGCCAATGTGCACGATACCAGTAGAGATTTCCTTTGCATCGTAGCCGTTGGGCTGTATCAGGTCGTTTTGATAGTGTTTGCTAATGGTCATAATGTTTTTTGCTTCGTTTCCGGTTTCTCGGCTATTCGCTCAGGCTAATCTGTTTTGGAATAACGTCAAAGTGATAGTCAAAGCGATAGCTGTCTGCAAATCCCACATAAAAAGTATCAGTTTGGTTGTACCAATATCAAGAAAGACTAATTAAAAAGGAACAACTTTGTTACACAAATATGACCAATATCAATAATTGGTCTTACTAGTAGGTATAGGATTTAAAACATCTCAGGTAAATGTCCATTAAGTATTCAAACAGTAAGTTTTTCTAGTGCTTTTATAGGAGGGTTCATGTCAAAGGTGCTAACGATGGCCAACAGGATTGGCTATGGTTTGGGGGATGTGGCGAATACGCTGTCATTTGGTATGACGTCTATGTTTCTGCTGGCGTATTACACAGATGTGCTGGGTATTTCAGCCGCCGCAGCAGGTACCCTGTTTCTCGTTGCACGAATCTGGGATGCCGTTAATGACCCGATGATGGGGGCTTTCTGCGATAAGCTGTTTCAAAAGCACAATGGGGTTGGCGATAAGTTTCGGCCGTTTCTTTTGCGGGGAAGCTGGCTGTTGCTGGTATCCGGTATCCTTGTGTTTTGGGCTCCGGAATCATTAACGGCTACACAGAAACTGGTATGGGCCTACGTCACTTACATTATCTGGGGTATGTGTTACACCTTTATTAACATCCCTTACGGATCGCTTGCTACTGTCATGACGCAGGACCCGGGTGAAAGAGCGTCACTGTCAGGTGCGCGGGCCATGGGGGGGGTCAGTGGTTCCATCGCCTGCAACATTCTTGTGCCTTTCATGCTGTCCATTTTTGCTGATGACCTGAGTAAAGCTTACCTTTACAGTATGATTATTCTCGGGGCGCTGTCTGTTGTATGTTATTTGCTGGCCTACCGGTTTACGCAAGAGCATATTAAGCATGAGGCCTCCTCTTGTGATACTAAATTTTCTCTGAAAGATACACTGAATACGCTGGGTCGCAACAAGCCGTTCCTGTGTGTCAGCATCTCGTCTCTTTTTCTCCTCACTGCCATGATGGGACAAGGCGCTGTTTTCTATTATTATCTCTCCCTCAGCCTTGACGGAGCACTCTGGATGATCAGCCTGACAGCCGTTTTGCAGGTAGTTACGGTTGTCATCGTGGGCTCATCCATTGGTAAAGTCGCTGAAAAGTTTGGTGTTAAAAAAATCATGACGACCAGCTTTCTGATTGCTGGCATTTTTGCACTGATCACCTTTTTGTTACCCACCTCAATTTACAGTACGTTGTTTTTCTACGTTCTGGGTATGCCCTTTGTAATGATACCTAACGTTCTTATCTGGGCGAACGTGGCAGACTGTATTGATCATAACTATGAGATATCGGGTCAGCGTCAGGAAGGTATCATTTATTCCTCTTATTCGTTCATGCGTAAAATGGGGCAGGCTATAGCAGGCTTTATTGCCGGTATGGGGCTTAGCCTGGTCGGATACGATGCAGCACTTGAGATTCAGTCTTCTTTCACCCTGTCAGGAATCAAGGGCATTATGTTCCTGATGCCTGCCATTGCTATGTTTATCTGCTTCTTCTTATACCAGTTCATGTGGACTCTGGACTCAAGAACGAAGGAAAACAATCAAACAACACCTGAGCCTGTGGCTTCCTGACGGAATTCATTAATTGTTAATTAATCAGTACCGAATTAACCGGAGTAAATCATGACAGCATTTCTTTATCCTCACGAAACAAAAACACGTCGCATTATAGATATCAGTGGCGTTTGGAAATTTAAGCTGGATAAGAACAACGAAGGGCGTGACAACCATTGGAAAGACGGATTATCTGACACCACATTGATGGCGGTGCCAGCCAGCTATAACGATATCAGTACCGAAAAAGCCTTTAGAGATCATTGTGGCGATGTCTGGTATGAGACTGACTTTTATATTGCCGAAGAATGGCAGGAAAAAGAGGTTTATGTTCGTTTTGGTAGTGCCACCCATCGAGCCATTGTTTATGTGAATGGTCAGGAAGTAGTCAGTCACGACGGTGGCTACATGCCATTTGCCGGAAAACTTAACGACGTTGTTAAGTTTGGTGAAAAAAATACCATGGTTGTCGTGGTCAATAATGAGCTGAGCCGTAAGACTATTCCGTGCGGTGACATTGTGACTCATGCCAATGGGACGCGAGAAGTTAAACCGTTCTTTGACTTCTTCAACTATGCTGGTATTCATCGCGCAGTAAAACTGATGGCTCTGCCAAAACAGCGTATTGATGATATCAACGTTTTAACGGACTTTGATCAGTCTTTGGGTAAGGTGGGCTATGCAGTCTCAGCCCTGGGCGCTGGCGATGTTTCTGTAGAGTTGTTCGACGAGGCTGGCAAGCTGGTTGCTGCCGGTGAAGGCAGTGAGGGCAGTCTGACAATTGATAACGTGAAACTGTGGCAGCCGGGCAATGCTTACCTTTATACGCTGCAGGTCAGCCTGAGTGAAGCTGGCCAGTTACAGGATCAGTATCCAGTTGAAGTGGGTGTTCGTACGGTCAAGGTAGAAGGAACCCGGTTCCTGATTAACAACGAACCCTTCTACTTCAAAGGGTTTGGTAAGCACGAAGACTCTCATATTCATGGCCGTGGTTATGACGCAGCCCTGAATTTGCGCGATATGGAACTGTTGGACTGGATTGGTGCTAACTCCATTCGTACTTCTCACTACCCTTACTCTGAAGAGTTTATGCAGTTGGCTGACCGAAAGGGACTGGTTGTTATCAATGAAACACCCGCCGTTGGTCAATTCGACGTTATGATGAACTTTATGGCGGCTGGTCAGGGTGGGGAATCCCAGTCTAAGTTCTTTGAGCGCCCCGAAGTTCAGAACGAAGGGATGGAAGCGCACAAAGATGCAATCAGAGAATTATTTAAGCGTGATAAAAACCATGCTTGTGTCGTGATGTGGTCTTTGTCTAACGAGCCTGACACCTCTCAGGAAGCTTCCGATGCTTACTTCAAAGAAGTCTTCGCCTACGCACGGGATCTCGACCCACAGAATCGTCCGCTTACCTTTGTTAACTTCATGCTGGCGCCTTATGGCAAATGCCATGCGCACCAGTACGCTGATGTAATCTGCCTGAACCGCTATTACGGCTGGTACATGATGGGTGGTATCGAGATGGATAATGCTGGCGAAGCGTTTGCCAAAGAGCTGGCTGGCTGGGCCACAGAAAACAAACCGGTGGTTATCACTGAATACGGTGCTGACACCATGGCTGGCATTCATAAGCTCCCAAGTGTTCAGTGGTCTGAAGAGTATCAGTGCGAATATCTGGATCAACAGCACTATGCGTTTGACAGCTGCCCTGCGGTGGTTGGTGAACAGATGTGGAACTTTGCTGACTTCCAGACCTGGGAAGGGATCATGCGTGTAGATGGCAATAAAAAAGGTGCCTTTACCCGTGATCGCCAGCCTAAAATGTCTGCCCACCATCTGAAGCGTCGCTGGGATAAGATCGATGACTTTGGTTATAAAGCTTAACTGCTTTACTCTTCAATCATGGATTGATGTTTAAATAAATGAGTCCACCAATACAATCTCTGCATTGGTGGCATGGACCTCTCGTCAATTAGAACAAAAAGGCGTTTTTTTAAATGCCATTTAGACCAAATCAACCAGGAAATAACTTTGATTATTTCCCGCTTTGATTCGCCTTAAAGAAAGCTCATTAGAGTTAATTTGTTGATCGGGGAAAAATTACAACATGAAAACAGCCAACACTCTTAGTCATTGTTTTAAGCTAAGTGCATTTACACTGGCATTAATAGGAGGAGGAATTCAACCTGTCTTTGCCGACTTTATTTCTGACTCAACACTTGATTTGCAATTAAGAAACGAATTGCGAAATGCAAGCCGCCCAAGTGCAGACATGCCTTACGGCCCGGAAATTTATGCCTGGGTTCAAGGCTTTCTGTTTGATTTTTCTTCCGGAAAGATTAATGACAAAATTAGCATTGATGCCGCGTTGTATCACGTTGAAAAACTCGATGCTGATAAAAATAAGGCAACACGCTTTTATCTGGATGGTCACGACAGCTACACACTAGCTGCTGCCAACGTCAATCTGGATCTGGCTGACTGGGCACAATTACGCATTGGACGATTTGGTGTGGACTCCTGACTACGGGACATTTTTTGAGGAGAGTGCTGGCAAGGTCAGCAGCATGAGCTAAGAGAGTAGTTCTCACACAAACTTTCTTTGATGCCAATGAACCCTGTCACAGCACTCCAGAACAAGCTTAGTGTTCATCTCGATTGGAACAAGGCTCGTTGTGAATTTATTGCTCAATTTATCCTTGGTCTGATCAAACTCAGAACCAGCTCTCTATACAGACTCCGTGTCGCCTTTGTCAGAGAGGCCTCCCCCGACTCAAGCTACAAACGGATTCAACGTTTTTTCAGAAGCTACTCACTGGACTACTCCGCTATTGCTCGCTTGATTGTCACGTTAGTGCCTCTTGAGCCTAAGTGGACTCTCTGTCTCGACAGAACCAACTGGAAACTCGGAAGTCAGGACATTAACCATCTGGTTCTGGCTGTTTGTTGTCAGGGTGTTGCCATTCCTTTGTTCTGGAGCAACCTTGATAAAGCTGGTTGCTCCGAGTCGAATCAGAGAATTGCCCTCATGAAACGCTTTTTGGCAACTTTTCCGGATCAGCCAGTTGCCTGCCTGTCTGCAGACCGGGAGTTTCATGGACATGGCTGGCTAAGCTGGCTCATGGAGCAAGGAATACTGTTCAGAGTACGCATCAAGAAGAATACACAAGTGGCGAAGCCCGGAAGCTCTGCCATCTCCGTGCGGTTGCAGTTTCGTTCACTGAAGGCTGGCACTTGGGACGCAATTTCGAAGCCTTGCAAAATCTGGGGCTTGAAGCTTTATGTTGCAGGGAGTTTGTCCCATAAAGGCTACTGCTTTGTTGTCAGCCAGGATAAGCCTGATACGATTATTCCCGACTACCATTGCCGCTGGGAAATCGAGTCTCTGTTCAGTTGCCTTAAAACCAGAGGGTTTGACATGGAAGCTTGCAGGCTGACCGCACCAGAGAGGACGGACAAGCTGACGGCTTTGCTGGCTTTGGCATTCTGCTGGAGCTACACCGAAGGGTTGAAGAGGCAAGCAATTTCTCCATCAAGAATTGCGAAAACGCGCTTTGGTGCATCATGGCCAGCAGAAAGCATTTTCCATCAAGGCTTGGAGTACCTGCAGGAACTACTTCTGAATCCTGATAAATTGAAACGTGGATTTAAACAGGCTTTGAACTTTTTTGTCCCGTAGTCAGTGTGGACTCTTATTACGGCACTCTTGATCAGGCCGTTCCCCTGATTGACGATCCATCGAACAGAACTGAGCCATCTATGGTCGAAGGCGCGCTGTGGCGCGGAACATTCGACAACCTGAATCTGTATAGTATGTACAGCACCAAGCAAGCCGGTCGTTACAAGAAGAGCTGGACCAATACAGGCTTGAACGGCATAGTCGACGGTGATTTGAAAATCATAGACAAGCAGCCCATCTACAATTTTGCAGCAGTCTGGGACAACCAGAAATCAAACGCCAAATTAGGTTTACAGACACAAAATCAGCACTCCGACCAAATCTGGATCGAAAGCGGTCACACCTGGTCGACACCTGGCGGGAACTTCATGAAAGCTGATGCGCGTGCCTTTTATGCAAAAACTAAAGGTGATTCGCGCAGCCTGTCCGAGAGCTATAACGGCAAAGACAGTACCTATGTTGTGTCCGGACAAATGTTCTGGATCAAGGACAAGCTGACACTGATGGGAGCAGCGGGTCGAGCTGGCAACAAACTAAATGCATTACTCGATATCGACACAGACCTTGGCTATGTATTTGATCTGAGCATCGATCGTAACGGTCATGATATGTATTCATGGCAACTTGCCAGTTTTTATCAGTTAACTCCTGACCTGAATGCAGGTTTTGCTGTTACCGTTACAGATGGATATGAAGATCACACCAAACAGGTTGAACAAAAAGGCCTGGGCGGCACTCTAATTTTAATGCATGAAATTAAAAGCGGACAGCTAAAAGGCATGCAAACTTCGTTTATGTACAGCAAAGCAAAAGAAGATCGAAAAGGAAGCAAACGTGGTGATAAGCTAAAGTATCGCGATCTTAAATTTACTGTACACTACCCAATGAATCTGTTCTGATCATCAGGAAAACTCTATATGCAATAAACAGTGGCAGTTGTCCAACCGACTCTAAGTTAATCTTGATATTATGCATTGTGTGCAATAAACAGGATGACTGCCATTAACTTCCTCCTCACACTAAGTTCACGATTATTGTATAAACAACCTCTCCTTTTATCGATAGGCTTTACACGACCTTTCTAATAGCTGTTATTTTTACAATTAACTGCTGAAAATCAATCAATTTAGATTGAAAATCAACCATTTGCATTCTGCTTTCTCTCGCCTTTGTAAATGTTGAGTCATAGAAAGAAAGACTGGTACAACCAACTTGACCTACAACTTATTTTTCCAGACTATAGCCAAAATAAACAAACCGTAGATGTAAGAGTAAAAGGAAATAATTGTGACTGCTTTTCTGTACCCTCAAGAAACTGTTTCACGTCGTGTCGTTGACATCAGTGGCCTGTGGAAATTCAAAGTTGATACCGACAGTGAAGGCCGCTCTGAAGGCTGGAAAGACGGACTGACAAATACAACCGATATGGCTGTTCCTTCCAGTTATAACGATATCTATACCGATAAAGCTTTGCGTGACCACTGTGGTGATGTCTGGTACCAGACTGAATTTCTGGCACCAAAAGAGTGGCAGGATCTGGATGTTCTCGTTCGCTTTGGCTCAGCCACTCATCGTGCCATTGTCTGGGTTAATGGTGAAGAGGTAGCCAGTCACGAAGGTGGCTATATGCCTTTTGCGGGTAAGCTGAATGATGTTGTTAAGTTTGGCCAGAAAAATACTCTGGTAGTTGTGGTTAACAACGAATTGTCAGAAACCACCATCCCTTGCGGTAATGTTAAGCAATACGATGATGGTGTTCGTGAAGTTAAGCCGTGGTTTGATTTCTTTAACTACTCAGGCCTGCATCGTCCGGTTAAGTTGTTGGCTCTGCCAAAACAACGCATTACCGACATGACGGTTCTTACCGACTTTGAAGGCTCTCAGGGTAAAGTTGACTTCACTATTGAGGCTGATATCCCGGCGGGTGCTCTGCTCTCAGTCAAATTGTATGACGCTGATGGCAAACAGGTTTCTCAGGGAGAAGGCACTAAAGGAGAGCTACAGGTTGATAACGTAAACCTGTGGCAGCCAGGGAAAGGCTATCTTTACACGCTGGAAGCCACTATTGAGAAAGAGGGAGAGATTCTTGATCAATATCCTCTCGAAGTTGGCATTCGTACTGTGAAAGTGGAAGGTACCAAATTCCTGATCAATAACGAACCTTTTTACTTTAAAGGTTTTGGCAAACATGAGGATTCAGACCATCGTGGTCGAGGTTATGATCCAGTTGTCAATCTGCGCGACATGGAGTTGCTGAACTGGATTGGTGCCAACTCAATCCGTACCTCTCATTATCCTTACGCTGAAGAATTTATGCAGCTGGCTGACCGTAAAGGTCTGGTTGTCATTAATGAAACACCCGCGGTAGGTCAGATCAACCTGTTGCCATTTGGTGGTGATATGGGTGGTGCATTTGCCATGCTGGGTAGTGGTGGCAGCAATCAGGTTCAGAATTTCTTCGAGCTGGATCAGGTTAAGTCGAAGGGCATGGAAAATCATAAAGACGCTGTTAGAGAGCTGATTCAGCGCGATAAAAACCATGCGTGCGTCGTGATGTGGTCTATCTCCAACGAGCCTGACACAACCCACGAAGCGGCTGGCGAATACTTTGGTGAAGTTTTCGACTATGCCCGTAGCCAGGATCCACAAAATCGCCCAATGACATTTGTAAACGTACTGGTTGCTCCTCACGGGAAATGCAAGGCAGCACAACATGCCGATGTTATCTGTCTGAACCGCTATTATGGCTGGTACATGATGGGTGGTTATGAAATGCGCAATGCAGGCAAGGCGTTTGCTGCTGAACTGAGCAGCTGGTCAACCGAAGGCAAACCCATTGTGATCACTGAATATGGTGCTGATACAATGGCAGGTGTTCACAAGTTGCCAAGCGTTCAGTGGTCCGAAGAATATCAGATTGAATATCTTGACCAGCAACACGAAGCCTTTGATGGCTGCGAGGCACTGGTCGGTGAGCAGATGTGGAACTTTGCAGACTTCCAGACCTGGGAAGGCATCATGCGAGTTGATGGCAACAAGAAAGGTGCCTTCACTCGTAATCGCCAACCCAAGATGTCTGCCCATTACCTGAAATCTCGCTGGGAAAAAATTGCAGACTTCAACCATAAGCCTTAACCGTACTTAATATCATAAAACAATAAGCCTGAAAGCTCCGGATGTCGGTGCCTTCAGGCTTTTATTTTTGCAGGGAGTTAACCGAACTCATTATTTACAATCGGGGAAACCACATTGATGGCAGCTCCCCGGAATCCATTAAGAGCCTGTTAGTGAATGAATCAGCAGGCTTTTCCTGTCACCTCCGCAGCTAGACGTGTAATGTCTTCCCAGCGCCCTTCATTGACGAAAGAGGTCGGTGCAATCCATGAACCGCCTACGCAAGCAACATTAGGGAGCTGCAAAAAAGACTGATAGTTATCGGGATTTATTCCACCTGTCGGACAAAAAGTCACTTCCGCGAATGGCCCGGAAAGCGCCTTAAGCATCGCCTCCCCACCCAGCACCGTAGCCGGAAACAGCTTCATAGCGTCAATGCCATACGACAATGAAAGCATAACGTCACCGG
Source organism: Endozoicomonas sp. NE40 (assembly GCF_040549045.1). NCBI lineage: Bacteria > Pseudomonadati > Pseudomonadota > Gammaproteobacteria > Oceanospirillales > Endozoicomonadaceae > Endozoicomonas > Endozoicomonas lisbonensis. The sequence goes on from NZ_JBEWTB010000001.1 coordinate 110,950, forward strand.
CGGATGCCACACCGGGAATCAAGGGTATATCCACCTCTTTAGATTGTTTCAGCAACGCTTCGGTCAGGCCCGGCGTCAGTACAAAGTCAGAGCCCGCCTCGCTCGCCTGTTGAAGCTGTTGCGGGTTCAAAACTGTTCCGGCTCCCACCAGACACTGAGGCATTTCTTTTTTGATAAGGGTAATGGCTTCTAATGCACACTCACTGCGCAGTGTAATTTCAAACACCTCAATGCCGCCTTTATAAAGCGCCTGCGCAAGAGGCAGAGCCTGCTCGATCTGCTCGATCACCATAACAGGCATCACTGGATTGGCCCGGTTCAGAACGTCTCTGTGGTTCATTATTTGTCTCTCACGGTTCATTGGTTAAATAGTCGGACATTCAGACAGAGGTATGATCGCCCCTTTGTGCTGTATAACGCTGCCAGCCAGTTGATGAGCAAAAACGGCTGCGGTTTCAGGGGGCTGTTCACACAGCCTGGCTGCCATATAACCGGCATTGAAAGCATCACCGGCTGACGTGGTATCAACGACAGTTTCAACCTTTTCTGATGCCACAAGCCCTTCAAACCCGGCACTGTGAACCAGGCAGCCAGTGGAGCCGTTCTTAACAACAATTTCAGCGACACCCTTTGCCTTTAATCGGGCCAGGGTTTCTTCTGGTGCAGCGTCCCTGTTCAGGCTCTGCTCATCATCAAAAGTGACCATGGCAATATCGGTGATCGTCAGGTACTGGTCGATCACCTCTCTGGCAACCTCCTCTGATTCCCACAGAGCTGGGCGATAGTTACTGTCAAAAGCAATCCGGGTACCCCGTTCCCTGGCAGCCGTCAGCAGATTAAGCAGCTTCTGTCTGCTCTGAGTATCCAGAATGGCAATACTGATGCCCGAGAAATAAATAAGGTCAAAATCCTCAACCAGCTGTCTTTGCTGTTCTGCGGTTAAACCGCCTTTCAGTAGCTTTCTGGCTGCGGAGTCGCCGCGCCAGTAGGTGAAGGATCTTTCTCCGTCAGCATCCAGCTCAATGCTATACAAGCCGGGATGCTTATCCGGCACAGTACCGACCAGTGAGGTGTCAATGGTTTCAGAGGCAATAAATGCCCTGATTTTGTGGCTCAGGGTGTCAGCGCCCAGCGCCGTTACGTAACTGGTCTTAAAGGGTCTTTGTAACAGAGAGCGTTGCAGGTAAATGGCGGTATTAAGGCTGTCCCCGGCAAAACCACTGGCATAGGTATCATTATCCAGCGGGCTGAGTTCAACCATGCACTCACCGAGGCAGGCTATTTTTTTGTACGTCATGGTTTGTATGTTGTTCCGGTTGGGCTGCAGACAGGCGTCGTATTATCCTGTCTGCAGAACGGTTACAGGCGATACGCTTTTTTCGGCAGGTTGTAAGTCAGGTCCCGGGCCACTTCATGGGCTTCATCAATAGTCAGAAGATGTTCGCACACCTGATGAGCCAGAAAGTTGGAGTCCACACGACGAGCCACATCGTGGCGGGCAGGGATGGAGAGGAACGCACGGGTGTCGTCATTAAACCCGACCGTATTGTAGAAACCGGCGGTTTCAACGACCTGGCGACGATAGCGCATCATGCCTTCAGGGCTGTCGTGGAACCACCAGGCTGGTCCTACCTTCAAGGCCGGGTAGTGACCTGCCAGTGGCGCTATTTCACGGGTATAAGTGGTTTCATCCATGGAAAAGGCAATAATGGTGACATCGGGGTCATTTCCGACTTCATTCAGCAATGCCTTAAAGCCATCAACAAAGTTGACCGGGGTGGGTATGTCGCAGCCTTTATCGGCACCAAAACGACTGTAAACCGTCTGGTTATGATCGCGCGAACACCCCACATGAATCTGCATCACAAGTCCGTCTTCACGGCTCATGCGACCATTTTCGACCAGCATATGCCCACGGAACAGTTCCGCTTCTTCTGGTGTAATCGTTCCTTCCAGAGCCCTGGTCAGCAGGGTCTGGCACTGCCCGGCCGGAAGAAGGGTGGTGAACGCCGTTGGGAACCCGTGATCGGTTGCCGTCGCCCCCATTGATTTAAAGAACCGGCGGCGCTTGCGGATGGCTTCCAGATAGTGATCCCAGCTGGCAACATCCTCATCGGTCTGCTCCGCCATAATCTGCATATGCTCACGAAACTTCGGGTGCTCCGGATTGGTCACATCATCAGGCCGGAAGGTAGTGACTATGCGACCATCCCATTCTTCCTGAATTTTTTTGTGTGCGTCCAGCGTGTCCACTGCAAATTCGGTGGTGGAGAGTACTTCAATATTGAATCTCCTGAATAAATTGCGGGGCAGAAACGCTTCAGAGGCCAGTTGCTTCTCGATATGGTCAAATATTCTGTCAGCCGACTCTCCATTCAATGGTTCATCAACGCCCAAAACTTCGGTTAAAGCGTGGTTCATCCAGAGGCGGGATGGCGTACTGCGGAAAAGGTGGAAATTTTCTGCAAACAGTTTCCAGATTTTGCGAGGATCGGATTCTACTGTTACGTCCTTGCGGGCAGCCGGGATTCCCATGGATTCCAGGCTGATTCCCTGACTGTAAAGCATCCGGAAAACATAGTGATCCGGTGTCACCAGAAAGGAAGCGGCATTGTCAAAAGGTTTATTGCTGGCATACCAGTCAGGGTCTGTATGTCCGTGAGGACTAATGATGGGTAAATCCTTAATGCCCTGGTAAATTTCACGGGCGGCAGAGCGTATGGAAAGCTCAGCAGAAAACAGGCGGTCGGGGTGTAGTGGCTGGTATTTCATCATCTATGGCTCAGGTATTACTTCTGCTTCCAGCAAGAGCCTGAAGTTACTCACTTCAGGCCTGCTTAGTGTTACCTCTTTACTCGCCTGAACGGAATCATTCCGGATTCGGGCGGGGACTCTGCTATTAAATCCCAGTCACTATGAAAATAAAATGGTATAACAGACCGACCTTTTGACTTGAGTCAACGGCGCATCATGTTATACCAATATTTGTAATTTTCCGTGTTGGTATAACATGTTTGATTTGAATTTTTATCAGGCTCTGGTGGGGTCTGAAGCCCAACGGAACGAACGGCTATAAGCTCCTTCCTTTGAATTTTCAGCGTTTTTGCGTATACATTTTTAGTAGCTGTAGGCGCTTGAAAGCAAGATAGGCTCTGCTTGAAAAGAGAGACTATCTTGCGCTCACATTCATTGAAAATAAGCTCAACCGCTTATGCCTCAGGGGTTTGAGGCAGCAGGGTATGGACATGACCAAGTGCGGAAAAACGTACGATTATGTAAGCCATATATGCTGAAGAAATAGTATGACTGTAATCAACCGTGTTTATTGAAGTGGAAGCCTATAACGATTATTGGGATGTTTCCGGTAAAACCTATGAAGACATCGATGGCTATCGGGTCGTCCTGCAAAATAGAGAGTGGTCAGTTTAGGTGTAGTAATTCAGACTTGATCTGACAGTTACCGGTTCATAGAGGGTGTCGGTCAGGTCTGGAACTACACATAAGATTGTTACCATGCTTTTGGGGCTTGGTGGCTGTTGATCCTGAATTTAATTTCCTCTGCAAGCTGTGAGTTAAAAGTGCGTTCTTCCAGAATTGACTTTGTCCATGCAGGTATTTGATAAGAGTAATCACGAATGGTATTTGCTTTTGTCTCCGGGTCAACGTAGTTTTTAAAAAATGGCTTTAGCAATCCTGACTGATCAAGCGCAGCTAATTGGGAGTTGATTTGATCCTGATGCCTGTGGTTCGCTTTATAAAAAGGAACCTTACCCAATGTGATTGCATCAAACAGACTTGAATTGCCCGTTACTCCTACCATAGGATTTGAATTTTCGATCAATGAATAGTATTCATGCTGTGAATCTATCTTGGGAATATGGAAAATTTTAACTGTTTGTCCATTAAGGTTATTGATTACTTCTTCAGTCGTTAATGGATCCAGACCAACCCTGAACTCTTTAAACTCAATCTTAGATATACCATGTTGAGTAAATATCGATTTTGCGAAATAACTAAAAACATCGTTCTTACCCTGATTGGTAATAACCCATGCCCCTTTTTCACCTTCTAACCGTGAAGCGGTAGCAACAAAATCGACAAGGCCCTCACCCGAATGCATGTAGCTCACGTAATAGTTATTAGCTGATTCCTCAATAAATTGTGCCAGACCAGGCAGTCTTTCTTTCAGGGACTGATAGTGATCTGATAAAGCACTTCTATAACTATCTTTTAACAGGTCAGGATTGACCAGTATTCCCTCGTGATCACCCAGCCCCATCCTTATATGCCGGCAATTGTTAGTATATTCACTTCCATCAGCCCTGTTCTTAGTGTAACTGCGACCGTGAGAATCCTGTACCAGCTTTGTTGATCCAAAGATCTGAACAATATTTATAAATTGGAGATTACAGAATGCCTGCTGATCAAAAACAGTTCTTATGAACTGGTCTGTACCATTGATAGTAATAATCGCTGATGCACTGTGGAGAATTTGATCTATTTCTTCCCTTATTTCATCTGTGTAAGAATGAATACCCTCCAGATGTTTACCAAGATCAACAATACTGACCCTCTCTGAATCAAAATAGTCAAAATCTCTTTCCGTTAAACCTTTTGATATTATGGTTATCTTTTTTTCCGGGAAGTTGTCATTTACAACTTTATACACTCTTTGAGCCAGAGCGGTATAGCCATAATTTTTCAAATTCATGAACATAATAACAACCGGCTTGTTTTGAGTATCATTACTCAAGGCAGGTGCAATATCTAAAGCAAAAAACAAAAAAACCAATATGCCAATAATTTTACGATATAGATTCATAACTGCTCAGCTCCATCTATTGCCCGATTCCGTTTATTCCTATCGTTATATCTAAGATCCGACACGTATGTATAAATAAAGTTCAAACCGGGACAGGGCGTAGTTATCGCCTCTTTGTCAGCGCTTCTGTCCACGCAGTCACGCCTGCTAACACCGGTCTCGTCATTTTCTGCTTAACTGGTGACTCCCATTGGAAGGACCACTCAATTTAAGGAGAATGCATGCAAATTCAAAACCCTGTTTTTCAACTTGATACCAGCAACCAGGCCGATTTTGATAATCCGAACACTGCGCTTCTGGATGCTACAGAGAGCCAGCCGGATTCAATGTGTCAGCGTGTTACACGGTTTGTGTGTAGAACGCTGCCCGAGGCTTTTCAGGCATTGGCAACCCGTCTGTTCAGCCGGCAGGCGAGTATTCTCGATGACGATGGCGTAATGACCTATACCGCAGAGTCGAGGAGAGGCAGTCAGGTAACACCGGAGGCACTTGAGTTTTTTGAAAACTTCAGCAGCAGTTACTGGCCAGAAACTTCACAACCCGGTATTGACGAGCAGATCGGGTTGATAAATTCCCTCAAGGAAGCGTTTCCTGACTACTTTAAGAAAAACCCTTTTTCCGGACTTATATTTGAAGACAAAAGCCGGTGCAATGACATTCTTGAAGGTATTGCCAATCATTACCAGCTTGATCTGGCGAAAGAACAAACCATGAGAATGAACGAGGGTTGGAAAACCTCCCCAACCATCGATAATGGCGACTGCCTGTACGACGCTATCTGGCAGGGTCTGGACAAGGACGAGCAGAAAAAACTGCAGCAGGAGACCGGAAAAGACAATTACACGGCATTAAAAGAAGTCCTGAAACGAGAAGCAGGAAAATACAACAATGACATCATGGCTAACAACCATAGCATTAACGGCGATTACGACAGCCTTGAGGACTACCTGAATAAAGTTGATAAGCCAGAAGAATTCTGGGGGCGTCACGCCATAGAAGGTAAAATTCTGGCGCAAGAGCTGGGCTTTAACCTGGTTTTGAAAGGTGGGTGCAGTTACGAGGCAGGATGGTTAAACCAGTTTGTTGAGCGTGAAGATGAAAAACTTCACTGGTCTGAACAGAATACCCGGGTTGTGTATATTGCCAATCGTAAACAGCATTACAGCGCTATCTTCAAAGACTAGTACATCGTTTCATTACATTTGACTTGTAGGTTGGGACGAGCAACTGACCCCTGCCATATAGCCAAATCAGACAGGGGTTCATACATTACTGATCAGCTTCGCACTCCGGCCAGATAGTTCATGGCTAATGTGCGGGCTTTGTCGCATGGGCTGACGCCCGGGCTTCGCAGTTCAAGGTAAAGCTCTGCCGCATATTCTGTTGCGTTCAGCAAAGACGCTTTTTCCGGCGTTGCCACAGTCCTTTTCAGTTTTTCGGCAAAGTCGGGCAGTAACTGTTCAATTTTACGGACACCCCTTGCTTCAAAACCGCCCTGCTGCAAAGCCAGGGAGCCTAACACCTGAACTCTTAAAAAACTCAGGAACTCAAGCGCCTCAAAGTACTCACCACGCCCGATTTTAGTGCCTGCGTAATGCATCCATACCCAGAACCGGTCTTCGACCCATTGCTCATCGACTTTGGGGTATTCGCCCCTGCCCTGATCCAGAGCCTGTCTGAGCCGGTCGTCCCTTGCCCACAGAATCGCAGGTTCATCGACACGCCGGGCAGCGTCTTCAATGTTTACAAACTTGAAATCAACATGGAAGGCTTCCGGGCCGAACAGGGTAATCACCAGCCTTGGCTCGCCCACATGTTCACCGGTAAATCCGGCGACCATATCACCCAGACCTGAAACGATTGAGAAGCGATCCTTCATAACAGCATCAAACGAGTCCGGTTCAACAGCGACCACCAGATCCAGGTCGCTGAAGTCATCCAGAGAATTGTCGGAGTAGGAACCCGAAGCCGCAACACCTGCGATTCCCGGGTTTTCAGCCAGCCTGGGCAGGGCCTGTTGAATAAATTCTTTGTGCAGGGCGGGAAGTGAGCTTGGAAATTGCATGTTTAAGCACTTAACTCTTACGGTTTGTGTTCATCATCGTCAACATGATGTCTGTAAGAATTTCAAACAGCATTATAGGGTAATGGGTTTTATGCTGCCTGAACCATTCGTAAGACTGCGTACGGCCTCTGTTCTGGTCGTCTATCTGTTGCTGCCGTGGCTTCAATGTTCCTGATGCTGCCCGGGTCGTATTTCACCACCGGGCTTCAGCCCCCCAACTAGGTCAGTGCCATTGACCCTAAGCGGACCATTTCATCGACAGCTCCTCTTCGTTAGCCCTCCTGTCATTTTTGTTATCTGAAATAACAACAGTCGTAACAGATCGGAAACTTTCTGGCATGAACCTTATCTCAGTTGCATACCCACGTTTTTTTTCAGGAAAATAATAATGATGTCCCCCGGAAACATAACAAAGTCTGTCCAGACAAACACAACATATCCCGGTGGTAAAGAACCCGGAGAGTATTCTGATAGCTCATCAGGAGAAGCAGCCTCATTTAAGGGCCGTACAACCAAAGGGCATGCAACGACTAAATCCGAAAAAACAGCGACAAAGCGCAGGTCAGATGACTCCATCGCAAAGGAGGGCTCTGGCAGTAAACGCCGGAAAGTGTCTGCTCATGATAGTCGTTATTCAGAGCACAAAACCAGAAACATAAAGCCCGGTTCGGATCGGCAGGCAGAACGTCGCAGAGCCTCCGGGACTGGAAAAAACACAAACACACACAAAACGGGAAAAAACGTACCATCATTGCAGACGCACTATGAAGAATGCATCGCTGACATGAAAGGCAATCGTTACTCAGATGCCAGACACGGCTTGTATCGATTGTCCCGAACCTACCCGGACTGGCACAAGGAACCCGCTAAAACAGCTGAACGTTATCAATTCACCAAAGAAGAAAAAAAGACGCTTTTTGAATTATCCGACTTGTACAGAACGTTGGAATTTATACGCATTCACCACCCGGATCTGGAAGAAACAGGCCGATTTTCTTCTACACCACCCGGGTTAGAGCTGCCGACTGCAAGGTTGCACGAAAACTACGGTAAATTAAAGTCAAACTATCAGGAATTGCAACAGGGCATGATTTTTGTCGATAAATTTCTTTTAAACCCTGATTTTAAAACCGACAATCAGGACTTTGAACGACGCAAAGTCAATACCGCTTACAGACACCTGATATGGCTACTTGAAAGCAAAATGCTGAATGCCGGTTTTCATTCAATGTGGCAGACAAACTACCTGAAAGCCTGTGAGGAAAAAGTCAGCCTGGGTGAATCATTTTTGCAGTCAGAAGAAGGGCAGTTTTTTAACACCTGTAAAAAGACGATAACAGCAATTCAGAGTGCTAACGATAAAAAACAGGCTATGGAGATACTCCATGAGCATTTTAACTGGGTACGTGAACAAAAATTTGCACCACTCGCCCTTGTCTCTCTGGCCTGCTCTGCCAATGTTTTTACCAGGGAATATGCTAATAGCAGAGGTCAGTTTGAACCTCTTAGAGAGCTATCCGGGGCTTATTTTTATTCTGCCCGACTTCTGGGTCTGGGCTCCTGCAGTAGCGATATCGAAAGTACATGTAAATCCCTGAAGGCATTAGGGCGCTGTAATATTCCCATAGAGGACTACCCGAGGTTGTTTCCACCATTGCTAAAGGTTTTGCTCACATCATGGAGCCCGGATAATTTCAAAAGAGTAAAAGCCACTATGGCACAACATTGTGCGGTTGCCCTGACAACAGACTATCTTGACGCTTTGGAGCTGATAAACCTCAAGCGCTACAAAGAGGCTCGTGAAAAAATAAAAACGGCTCTTAATTCTGAATATCAGCCTCTTGAAAAAGAGGCTCTTAACCTGTTGATGGCCCTGAGTTATCATCTGGAGGGCAATCAGCGAGACGATGTTGTTAAAAGCCTGTCTGAATGTAAGTTAACATCAAGCACCCAGATAAAATTGCAGCTCATACGACTGCAAATGGCAGTAGATAACAGAGAGGAAGTCAGAGAATTAATGCACAAACAAGATGATATTTTTCTTACCAGGGCTTATAAACCGGTGTTAGATTATCTGGAAGATAAGAAAAGTATGACGGATAAAACTTCTCAGACTGAGTTTTCAACAAAAACGTCTATCGCAACTCCCGATGAGACTTCCTTAAAACTGGCCTCACAGAAAGAACAGCTTTTCGACCAACAGAAAAAAATAGAAGAACTGGAATCAGAACTGGCGATTAGTAAAAAGAAGTACAGTCATTCAAAAAAAACAAATTCCCAACTACAAAAGAGCTGGGTGAAGACTCATGAGCACACGAAAGAAAAGTTAAAGAAACTGAACGAAGACTATGGGGTTTTAAGCGTAAAGTATACTAAAACGTGCAAAGATCTTAATGATTCCTTAAAGGAAAAGGCGAGGTTAGATTTATTGGCCGAAGAAAATGTCAAAAGTTTTACAGCTCAAATTAATACAATGGCCAGTATGTTAGAGCAAAATAATGAGTCTTTAGTTAAGGAAGAAATGCCACAAGAATATGGTCAAAAAAGTACTTCGCCGGGAGAGACCGGGAAAAGTTTGCAACAAACAACTATTAACCTTGAGTCAAAACAAGAACTATCTGTTGATAAAGAGAAACTAAAATCAATACTGAAAAATGCCCAGAAAAAAACACCAGTGGAAGAAAATAACGAAAAAGAACAAGAAATAGCGATGCAGCTACAAGCAGAAAACAAACAGCTACGTCAAACAAAAGAAACCCAGGCAGCCGAGATTGAACGTGTCGAACATTCAGTCAACGATTTGAAAGATCAGGTTGATACCTATAAGCAAGAAATAGCGAATCTAAAAGAAAAAAACAAAAATCTACGTGAGACGAGAAAAAATCAGAAGAGCGAAATCAAATCGATTAACCGCATGAATAAACTGCTTGAAAAACAGGCTAAAATTCACAGCGAATTAATAATGAAGTTGCAAGCAAAAAATGAAGAACTGGAAAAAACAAAAGAAACACAGGCAACTAATATTGAATGCGCCGATCATTCAATTGACTTGTTAAAAGATGCGAATGACGCCCATGAGGAAACAATAAAGCAACTACAGGAGAAAAACAGAGAACTACATAAAGCAATAGAAAACCAGGAGGCCAATAGTGAAATTAATAAATTCTCAATGATGTCCACATTCAACGAAAATCAATCACTTAAAACAGAAATAAAAGAACTGCGAGCCAAAGAAAAAGAATTAACGACAAAAATAGAGGCTAAGGATAAAGAAATCGAAAGTTTAAAGTGTGATTTTGATTTAGATGATATCACCTTAGATCCAAGTGCTGCCGATTTTTCGGTCATGTTTTAAACGGGTTGATATCACCTTCGTAAGAAGGTGCTTTACCGTTTTTTACGACCTCATCTGTGGTATTACAGTGAACACATACAACTGTAATGGCTGACATAGGAAAATTGACAGAATAGCAGCAAAACGTGATCGTCAGATACACGAAATCAATGCATCTGATTCATGGCCAAAAAAACACATCCGTTTAAATCTTTTGAACTAAACTTGGCACTTCCTGGTGAAAAACGGCAAGTGCGATGAAAGTAACACCTTCAAAGCCAAACTACGCAGCTATTCACCGTTTATGTTCTCAACAAATACATGTTTATAAATAGATACCATTTCCATTTAGCCCTTTATAACCTCTTATGGAGTCAACGATGAAACCTCTTCTGAAAATCCTGTCGATACCTATTTTGGTTGTTATGCTTTTGCAGCTTAACAGCGCAAAAGCCGGGTGGAGTTCACCCTGGATGACCAGTGATGGAAAGGGTTATAGCTCTGTGAGAGTTGGATTAACTGTGGTGGGTGTTCTGGTAGTCGCAGCGGCAGGCGGAATCATTGGAGGTACCATTGCTTCGAGTAATTCAAAACCGGATCCAACCTCCCCTCCTGACAACACCCGTTCCACATCGCCTGAATCCAGAATAAAGGAATATAAAACACTGGAGGATCTGTCGGAACCGGATGATGATTATCAGAAAAAAATCATTAAAGAAATGAAGCTTCTTCCTTTCAAGGAGAGTGAAGATAATTACTCAGACACAACAGCAAGCCATTACCTGTGGGCAAGGGCGACATTTCTGGACAACTACGATAAATTCAAGGATAAAATCAAACCGGCACTGTTTCCATTTAACAGTTGGTACGATGCTAAAAGTCCCAGTAGTGCTTGTATGTCAGAACTTCCCAAACCTTTCAAAAAAGAATCACGATGCAACGATGGGCATCTAACGGGCTTTTGTCTTATCAAGTTTGAACAAAACGGGAAGGAACGCACACTCGTCGGCCTTCTGGCTAATACATCGGACAATGTATCAGGTTGTCAATTAGGGTGGAGAGATGATCTGGACTATGGAAGAAGACTTCCCAGAAATGCTCTGCTGACTGACAAGCGATACTACCAGATTAATGTGATAACCCCAGCGCAAACCTACAAATTCAATAAGAAACCGGCGAAAAATATTACATTTGCGTCAACGGTATTTTACAAAGGTCACATTCGGCACGAAACCCTTTGCCGGGAAGCTGGGGGGCCGGGAACCGAATGGTATCTTAGTAATGGAGAACGGGGAGCTGACCCATGCAGGGAATTGTCTGCTGCCCCTCCTGATATAGACTTTGGTGGTTACTTCGTACCTCACCGTCGCATTGCCGGAGAAGTTGACTACCCGGCCCGGGTTGACTGGAAAGAGACGACCACTGATCACGGTTCCGCAGTGAATGATGAAGTTCAGGCTAATTTTTGTGCGCCCAAAAAGCTTTTTAAGGAATTCATACTCGGTTCAGTGGGAGAGCATCGCTTTTGCCGTTACATTAACGCAAAAGGCAATGCCGGTTATGTTGACAAAAAACCAGACGGCAGTGTTCAGTCTGACTTTCTCAGGCCCAGTATTAAAGAAACTGTCCGGTGGCAAACGTTTAAAAACGCTATTCCTTATAATGCCATCATCGCCGGTTTGAGCTATGCCAACGCCAAAATCATAAAAACCGAGCGCGTCTATTTTTGCCGGTATGTCGATAACTACATTTATCGTTACGGACAAGTCATCCAAAATACGGATACCTGTCGATCATCATTAGCAAGCGTTGAGAATATACACTCGATCGATGAATCAAAAACCTTTGAGGTTCTGGTACCGGCTCTATAAATTTTATAAACCCTGATTCCAGGCTGTAACCCCTTTAATTCCAGGGAGTTGAAGCCTGAAATCAGGATGAAACCATTACCCTTTCGCTTCCTCGTAATGCCTGCTCAGCACGTCTTCAATCGCCTTGTCCAACTCCTTCTGAACCCCCCTGGGCATATAGCCAAACTCATAGGCAAAGGCCCTGCCCCGGGTGCGCTTGCGGGCAAACTGGTTTTTATTGTCAAAGTCAAAGTAATGGGTGGTCTTTGCCTTGACCGGGTCCGGAATATCCAGAACGTATTTCAGGTTGTCCTTAAAGGATTCCATCAGCCGGTTTTTGATTTCATCGGCTCTCAGGTCTTCAGCCAGAATATCCTGCTTGTTGTCGTCCACCAGTTCCAGCAGGTCAGGCAGTTCAACACCCTTGTCACTAAGCTTTTCACTGTACCGGAGCAGCTCGCTGTAGTTGGGGTGCGACAGTTCGTTCGGGTCAGGAAAGACTCTGATCATTGCCAGGGGAACCCGTGCCGCAGTCAGCGCCCGGTTTACTTTGGCAACGGACAGCTGTCGTGTTCTGGCGATCTCGGCCTGTTTCATGCCGCTTTCCCACAAGGGCAGAAGGCTGACCCCGAGGTCACGGATGGAGTGTTCACGGGCGGTCTGAACTTCGCGGGCTATGGCGCGGGCGTCGTCCGTCGTCAGTTCTGTGTCTTCTTCCGCGACCAGGATATTCAGCCCGGTTTTTGCCTCAATAGCAGCCAGCCTGCGTCTTGAGCCATCAAGAATTTCTATTTTCCCGCCTTTGCTGTACCGCCCAATGGCAGGAAACCACTGATGGGTCCTGATGGTACGGGTGATATCCGCCACCGACTCCGGGGTCAGCGTATTCTGGTCACGGCCATTGATCTCTGCGTTAACAAAGGTGGCGGTCTTTACCTTACCCGCCCTGACCCGTATCGAGTTAAAGAAAATGCTGCGATCATGGCCTTCATGGTCTTTCAGGGTAATCTCACATTCAGCCAGATCAATATCGTCGTACAGGGCATCGTCCTCGATCCCCATGGTTCTGCCAACCGTCGCTCTGGCCATTTATGCATTCTCCTGAAATTCTGAGCGGATAAACTCGATACGTTCAAACAGGGCCTGGGACACCTCGTAAACCGATGTACTGGCACGTTTGAGGGCGTCCTTTGACCCATCGTAATTGGAAGGGGGGATGGTGATCACGGTATCGAACGTCTCACCGCAGCGCTCCATGGCGTCCAGACGGGGGAAGGTGGCATCCAGAATGTCGCCACCAAAGACTTCCTTGGCCTGGCTGTAGGCAACCAGCTGGTCTTTCTTGTTAGCCAGCTTGGTCATCATGGGGATATTGGTGTGGTAACGCACCTCGGTGCCGGTACTCTCAATCATCTTGACGATATCCGGGATGCGGGAGGTGTAACGCAGGGAGGAATGAAAATCCACCTGGGCCGGGGCAATAGGCGTCACCAGCATATCGGCCGCAACAACGCACTGTTTCAGCAGCGCATCCAGATGCGGGCCGGTGTCGAGGAAAATAAAGTCGTAATCGCCTTCCAGCTTTTTGATCAGACAGTCACGCAGGGCCTCATTGGGGTTTACACCGGGCAGGTGTTCGGCACAGAGTTCTTCCCATAAGGCGGCGGTAAAGCCGTCATCAATAGACGCTGGCAGTACATCGACGCCCGGCACCTGGGTCTGAATGATAAAGTGTTCTTTTATCTCTTCAGCGGGCAGGTCCTGCAGAATAGCCTGAACCCCGGTGGTCTCAACCAGGCCAACCGAGTGTTTATGGGACAGGAACATGGTGGCCGAGGACTGGGGATCAAGGTCAACCACCAGGATTCTCAGATCATGCTTCAGCAGCATGGGGTGGGTTCTCATACCATGAGCAATGGACACCGTACTGACCGTTTTGCTGATGCCGCCCTTGAGGTTACCAATAAACACCACCCAGGCTTTGTCGTACTGGTCCCTGAGCTTGGGTTCGCCACGGAAGTGATAGAACTCGGCCACATCCTCAATGGTCAGTTTGTAGGGACGTGTCGCCTTGTTCTCATCCCGGTGCAGGGCAATGCCGCTCTCCTGCATGGCGTTCAGGGTGGTTTCAGCAATGCGCTTGGAAATGCCCAGCTCGCTGGTTAACTCACCTTTGCTGTAGGTGCGGTAGTAACCGCCAATGCCCAGCTCTTTTTTCTGCCTGTCGATATCCCGAACCAGCTTGTGCAACATCCGCTCGGAACGGCGCTTAAAGCGTTCCATCTGCCTTTTGGCATCTTTTCTCATGGTCGTGTTTTCCAGTATGTGCCGGTTTGTTTGTAAGGGTTCTATAAACCAGCACATGAGGCTGATAGGTGACACATGGTCTGATTATTACACCCATGCCGGTTTAATGCAAAAAACAGAAGCCGCACAGCCGTTGGAGCGGTAAGCAGGGAACCCGTCACGGGCAGGAAGGAAAGGTTGTGAATGTATGAAGTCGGGAATCTGCCGGAGGATCTGGCAGGCTCCCGTGGGGAGCGAAGCCTGCTCTATTTGCGAACCGCCCTGATACCGTAGAAGTCCGTGAGTTTGTCCTGTGGCAGTAACTCATCAATCACCACCCAGTTCCATGCTTTCCGGTACCACTGGGTCACTGTCAGCCTTTTCTCGGCGTTTTCGATTTTAAACAGGGCCAGGGTGCGTAGCAGAATTTTTTCTTCGATATCCGTCAGTTTTGTAATTTCTTCCCTGAAGGGGGAGGTATCAGTGATCATGTTCAGCTGAAACTCCTGCGCCCGGAATGCATAGACCATGTCGTCCATTAAGATCCGGTTCTTGACATAACCGCAGAATAATCCCTTCCAGCGGGCAGGGGTTTGTGGCTCGGAACAGGCGTTGTCGTGGTGGTCAATAAAAAAGGAAATCGTCCAGACCGCAAAGTCTTCTGTCTCGCCTTCGTATTGCTCAAAATCAGGGTTAGCCGCCAGCGCCTGGGTAACGGCTTTTTTCACCGTGCTTTCATCAATCAGCGCCCTGCTTAATGGCACTTTACACGACCGGATCGCTTTTTTAGCGTTAGCCTGAGGGGGTGTTTTGACGGTGCCGGATGGTTCATTAATCCGCTCAGCAACCGACGCAACAGCGGTTTCACCGGACGGCCCGAACGGGCTCTTGTTGCCGGTCAGCCAGCGCCGGATCGGGTATAACCAGGCCTTCAGGGATTTCGGGATCTGTCTGGACGCTTTGCCGGTGTAGGCCGAAATCACTTCTCCGGTGGTTAATCCCAGTCCCAGGCTTTCCAGCAGTTTGGACAGGTCAGCAACAAAGCGCTGCCGGGTTGAAATATCCTGCCAGGCGTATTTTGTGGACGGGGAAAATTCATCGTCCTCAGCCTCCTCTCTGTTCAATGAGTTGTTCAATGAGGAGTGCAATGAGTCAGGCAATGCGTTGGGCGATAACACACCGGAGGAAACCGCAGCTGGCTGGCGCGCTTCCCTGGCATCATTGTCAAGGTTCAGGGCCAGTTGTGGCACCCTGGATTCATACGTCGCTGGATAGGGAGTGGCGCGGTTAACGGCATAGGCAAACCAGCAGTCCATCGCGTCCCCTTTCTTGCCGTTGGTATGAAATTCCAGATGCGACATCTGCAGGGCTTTTTTAACAAACGGCAGTGGTTTGATAATTGACGTGTGTTTAAACTCGTTCCAGTCCGGCTGCTCTTTTTCACCGTTGTACAACGCGTGCAAAAGGCCCGATTGTTTTTCCAGTGGCGTATTCTGTATTTCTCCCACCCGGTCCGGGTCCGATAACGCTTCCAGGTCAAACAAACCCAGCAGAAAAACAGCCAGTTTGATTCTTGGTGTCGATGTCAGCTTTTTTGTCAGCTCCTCGTGATAGAGCATGTAAGCGTTATCGGACAACAACAATTCATTGACCCAGGCTTTATTGATATTGAAAAAAAAAGCGTTCTGGTCATCCAGAAAGTTGGGCTGCATGAAAATATCCATGCGGGTAGGGGGCATCACTTTTAAGTTTTCATCCAGGCTCACCCAGACGTATTGAATCACTTTCAGCAGGTTATAAATCTGCAGTTCCAGCTTGATATTTTTCAGCTTCTGCCGGTTATAACCAATCATTGCCGCGGTAGATTCCACCGATAACCGGTAAATCCAGCCAATATCCATGTTTTTACCCAGGCTCTTCGGGCGGGGTTGCAGCGTGGTGGAGTCCAGGTCAATGACCATGCTGGTATCGGGTTTGTCCAGATCCAGCTGCTGGGCTGCAGGCGTCTTAAAAAACACCACCAGTTGTGTAATGATCTGTTCCATCACCCGCTCGGTGTGTACTGTGGAAGCCTTGCGGGATGCCGCCAGTTCTTCTGCAGCCTTTTTGCTGAGCGCGCCTTTTTCCGGAATATGAATTCTTGATAGCTGGGCCACGACACCTGACCGGGTATTGCGCTGGTATTCCAGTGTAAGTGATCCAGCAGAAGCCGACGAGTCAATGGCTTTTGGAATTAATTCACTTACGAGAGCCATGGGTTATCCGTAATCCTGATCTGTACTTTAACGTTAGCTCTAATCTAACAAAAAAAAAAAAATTAACAACTCAATAAACAACACTGGAAGTGTTGTTAAGAGAAGAGTCTTTTTTTTATAGAAAACTACTTTTGTCAAACCATGGTCACCCTGTATTTTCCCGGATACCTCTACAGGTCGCATGAATCGAGGTTTTTTGCAAAACGCTTAATGGGTAAGCATGGTCAGCTTGTACAAACCTGACCGAAAGTAGAAAAAAAAGCATGGTCAGCTTGTACATCAAATTGAACAGCCAATATTTGCTCTTAACTCTGACGGTTTCTGGTCTGAAGCCCAATCGACCCATTTGCCATCCATGGTCAGCTTGTACAAAGTAACATAAAGTGAAACGCCAACTACTTTTTTATAACCATGGTCAGCCTGTACAGTTTAAAATCTCGGTGCAGCCCGCGTAAAACCTGAATATCTGGCTGAAACCGCCTTTTTAATCCATGGTCAGCCTGTACAAAACAGAGCGGTAGTACATATTGTGGTCACTTTCTGTAACCATGGTCAGCTTGTACATTCTCAAACATCGCTGTAACCCTTATAAAATCTGGACACCCGGGCAAAACTGCTTTTTCAATCCATGGTCAGCTTGTACAGAACGGTAGAAAAGTACAAAAAGTAACCAATTCTGCAAAGCATGGTCAGCTTGTACATTGACGGCCTGTTTTAATTTGGCGCTCCGGGCCTTGCAGACTGGGGAAACCGGCACAAACAGGCATTTTTAATCCATGGTCAGCTTGTACAAACAAGAAGTTTTTAACAAAAGTAACCACTTTTTTTTTAGCATGGTCAGCTTGTACATTTTTTCATCGCCACAATTTTACCCCTCAGCCCTTGTGCTTTCAGGTATTCAGGCAAAATCACCCGGTTGCATCCATGGTCAGCCTGTACAAATCAGACAATGTGATTTCAGAGCGTTTTTGGCCCCTGAAATGCCATTTTTTTACGGTCGTCCAGTCAATATTTCGCCAAAAAGTGAGATAAAGGCACTTTTTACTGGCCATGAAGTCAGTTTTTTCTGATAAATGGTTATTTTTAAAATGCTTTTTATTTCAATAAGTTAGGCAAGAAAGCATGGTTGGCTTGTATAAAGTGGCATAATGAAAATCAATGTTTATAACTTTTTTCATGCTAACCAGTAGCATCGAGGCAAAGGGTAGAGGTCATCATATCCAGATATCTGGACAACAAGCCCTGCAAGCAAGATTGCAACATTACACACCAAGGCTCACAAGGCTACGCCATTAGTATTAAAGACACACCCGTGCCGCACCGGCCTACACGAAGCGTGTAACCATTTCCCCGCAGCCCTTGAGAAAGACCCCCGTTTTCCCCTATAAAATTTCTAGCATGACCGAAAACTCCCTTCGCACGGTTATGTCACATCACCGCCCCGGTGATGGCCCCGTTCCCCGGGTTCCGGCGCTGCTCCCGTTTTCCCCTCCCCGGCGGGAAAGCGGGAGGCCGGTTTAACACGGATCACCCACTGCATTCAGCCAGCCTGTGTTTATTGGCATCTCCTTGACAGACCAGCAAGGCGATTCCAATAGGCACACCCCACTGAATGAGATCAGGAAACCATCATGGCTCAATACAAAACACCGAACGTCTACGTTCAGGAAAAGTCGATCTTTCCGCCGTCCGTTGCCGAAGTGGCCACCGCCATTCCGGCGTTTATCGGGCGCACGGAAATCTCAGGCGAACTGAAAAACATACCCCAGCGCATTACCTCCATGGTGGAGTACGCCGCGCTGTTTGGCGGTCCGGGGCTGGAAGCCTTTAATTTCTTCGCGGAAGTTAAGGGTGCCATCCCTCACAATGCAGAACTCGACCTCGGCGACACCAAAACCAAAGCACTGGTAGATTATGTCGAGAGTATCGAGATGAAGACCGACAAACAGGGTGAAGACAAAGACGAAACCCTGAAGCCGGTCGCTGACCATCTGCTCTACCCCATGTTGGAACACTTCTTTGCCAATGGCGGCGGTGCCTGCCACGTGGTGAGTATCGGCAGTTACGTCGACCCGGACATAAACGACGCTGCTAAGGAAAAGAAAGCCTTCAGCGAGGCGCTGGGAGAAATCGCCAAGGTGGATGAGGTCACCCTGCTGGTACTGTCCGATGCTATCCGTCTCGGGGCGTCCGACTATTACGAACTGTGCCAGAGCGCCATGAACCAGTGTCGTATAAATCAGGACAGGTTCACCATTATTGATACCCTCGACAGTACTGACCCGTTCACCAGAACAGAGGGAACCCTCAGGACTGACATGGGCGTCATGAGAAATGCCCTGACCCAGGACCTGATCTATGGCGCGGCCTATTACCCCTATCTGGAAGTCAATGCGCCGCGCTATTACAACGAAGACCAGGTGATCATCTCGATTACCGGCACCATGCAGGGCAAGGAAGACGGTGACGACGATATCGACCTGAGCGGTGATGTCATCATGGGCGACCATGTCGGTACACCCATGTACGCCCTGCTGAAAACCGAACTCAACAACAACAAAATGGTGCTGCCACCCGCCGCTGCCATGGCAGGCATCTATGCCCGGGTCGACGGCACCCGGGGCGTCTGGAAAGCCCCGGCCAATGTGGGTGTATCCGGCGTACTCGGCCCGGTGCAGACCATCACCAACAGTGAGCAGGCGGATATGAACGTAGACGCTGACTCCGGCAAATCCGTTAACGCCATCCGCGCCTTTACCGGCAAAGGCACCCTGGTCTGGGGCGCAAGGACACTGGCGGGCAACGACAACGAATGGCGCTATGTCCCTGTACGACGACTGTTCAATATGGTGGAAGAGTCGGTACAAAAAGCCACTGCCTTTGCCGTGTTTGAGCCTAACGTCCCCCTGACCTGGCTGAAACTGCGCACCATGATCAGCAGCTATCTGGAAAACCTCTGGAAGCAGGGCGCGCTCTTTGGCGCTACCGCCGACCAGGCGTTTTTCGTCAACGTGGGACTGGGCCAGACCATGACTGAAGACGATATCAACAACGGCATTATGAACATCGAAATCGGCATGGCAGCGGTTCGCCCGGCGGAATTTATCGTGCTGACCTTCTCCCATAAATCCATCTCCGCCTGACCCTCATTAAAAACCCTATAGCACCTGATAATGGAGCCTGACCATGGCTGATAAAGAAACCTTTGACTCCGCTTATCCACTGCCGGCCTACCGGTTCGTGGTGGCACTGGGCGACGACGACTCGATGACCTTCTCCGAAGTCAGCGGCCTGGATGTGGAATACGACCCGATCACCTACAAAGACGGCCTCGGCACCAAACACATGCCCGGCATGGCCACCGACGTCAACATCACCCTGAAACGGGGCATTATGGTGGGCAAAAAAGAGCTGTGGGACTGGATCAGCAAAACCAAGCTCAACTACGGCGAGCGCAAGGACCTGACCATCTCACTCATCGACAAGGAAGGCGGCGACCCGCTGGTGACCTGGAAAGTGCTGGGCGCGTTCCCCACCAAGCTCACCGCCCCGACCCTGGACGGCAACTCCAACGAAGTGGCGGTGGAGACGCTGGAACTGCGTGCCGACGACGTACAGATTGAGTTCGCCTGACGTTCAGACCCTTTACCGACTTCACCCCATTCCCTTAACCGTCTGACTCGCATTGGAGCAGGGGGTTATCTCAAAGGACAGAGATCATGGCTCAATACAAAACACCGAACGTTTACGTTCAGGAAAAATCCATCTTTCCGCCGTCGGTGGCTGAAGTGGCAACCGCCATCCCCGCCTTTATTGGCAGGACAGAAAAAACCACTTACGGCGCCGACGCCTCCCTGCTCAAAAAGCCCATTCGGATCACCTCCATGGTGGAGTACGCCAAATGGTTTGGCGGGCCTTACCTGGAAGGCTTTGACTTTACCAGTGTCAAAGATGAGGACGACGCGATCGTGGGTGTAAAGCTCAATCCCACCAGACCCGTAGCCAAATTTATCCTCTACCACATGCTGGCGCAGTTCTTTGCCAATGGTGGCGGTGCCTGTTACGTGGTCAGTGTCGGTGGCTACGCCACCACCAATGCAGACGGCGATGAAGTTGAGGAAGATCCCACGGCTGCTGCTGAAAAGGGACTGTTTGCAGATGCCCTGGCGGCCGTGGCGAAAATTGACGAAGTCACCCTGCTGGTTCAGTCCGACGCTATTCCCCGCATGTACGACGCCACAGACCATATCCATTACTACAACCTGGGTCAGCTGGCTCTCAGTCAGTGCGATGAAAACCAGGACCGTTTTGCCGTCATCGACGTGATCGACACCTTCGACGGCATGACCCCCGCCAACACCAAAAAGATGTCGGACGACCTCTCAACCCTGCGGGGACCCAGCGGCGTGGGTATGGCCAACCTGAAATACGGGGCCACCTATTACCCGAACCTGGTCGTCAGTAGCCCACGTTCTTACAAGGAATCCAAAGTCACCCTGGATGGCGAGACTATGAGCAGCCTGGAAGGCAAGCCCACTCACGCCATGCTGAAAACCGCCCTGTCACGCAACTTTATGCAGTTGCCACCGGCGGCGTCCATCGTGGGGGTGTATTCAAGGGTTGATGGCAACCGTGGTGTCTGGAAAGCCCCGGCCAATGTCTCACTGTCCGGAGTGGCCCGCCCGACCCGCAAGATCACCAACGATGACCAGATGGATATGAACGTCCACAGTTCCGGCAAATCCGTTAACGCCATTCGTGCCTTCACTGATAAAGGCACCCTGGTCTGGGGCGCAAGGACACTGGCGGGCAACGACAACGAATGGCGCTATGTGCCTGTACGAAGACTGTTCAATATGGTGGAAGAGTCGGTACAGAAAGCCACTGCCTTTGCCGTGTTTGAGCCTAACGTCCCCCTGACCTGGCTGAAACTGCGCACCATGATCAGCAGCTATCTGGAAAACCTCTGGAAGCAGGGCGCGCTCTTTGGCGCTACCGCCGACCAGGCGTTTTTCGTCAACGTGGGACTGGGCCAGACCATGACCGAAGACGATATCAACAACGGCATTATGAACATCGAAATCGGCATGGCAGCGGTTCGCCCGGCGGAATTTATCGTGCTGACCTTCTCCCATAAATCCATCTCCGCCTGACCCTCATTAAAAACCCTATAGCACCTGATAATGGAGCCTGACCATGGCTGATAAAGAAACCTTTGACTCCGCTTATCCACTGCCGGCCTACCGGTTCGTGGTGGCACTGGGCGACGACGACTCGATGACCTTCTCCGAAGTCAGCGGCCTGGATGTGGAATACGACCCGATCACCTACAAAGACGGCCTCGGCACCAAACACATGCCCGGCATGGCCACCGACGTCAACATCACCCTGAAACGGGGCATTATGGTGGGCAAAAAAGAGCTGTGGGACTGGATCAGCAAAACCAAGCTCAACTACGGCGAGCGCAAGGACCTGACCATCTCACTCATCGACAAGGAAGGCGGCGACCCGCTGGTGACCTGGAAAGTGCTGGGCGCGTTCCCCACCAAGCTCACCGCCCCGACCCTGGACGGCAACTCTAACGAAGTGGCGGTGGAAACCCTCGAACTGCGTGCCGACGACGTACAGCTGGAGTTCGCGTAAGTGTCCGCCCTTGATATTGCCGGTGATTTCCTCACCGGCAGCCTGCCCCCGCTGCCGGGCTACCGGTTCGTTGCGGTCCTGCTGACGGGGCTGGCACCACAGATCATGCCCCTGGACATGCGTTTCCAGAAAATAACCGGGCTGAAAGTGACCCGGGAACTTCGGGAAGACCGCAACGACTTTCTGCTCAAACCCTCGGTCAACCGCCGGGATCTGGTGCTGGAACGGGGGCTGCCCCGCCTGCCCACCCCGCTGCAGGTGACCCACCTGCTGGAACAGGCTTTCTGGAATTCGCGCCTGATGCAGACCGATATTCTGGTGGTCCTGTTAAGCGACAAGGAGATCCCCTACCCCCTCCACGCCTGGGTGGTTCGGGAAGCCTACCTGACGGGGCTGGAATGGGGTGACCTGAATGGCGAGGAAAACAGCGTCATGATCGAAAGCATGACCTACAGCTATTCGTCCCTGATTCCCGTTCCTGTTCCAGTGGCGAACTGATTTTATTTTGTTCCCGTGTTGGGACGTCCCAACCTGCGAGAGTTACTTTATGCCCATCCTGATTGACCAGCTCAATGTCAACGCCAGAGTACGCAGTGAAACTGCCCAGGCGAGAAAAAAGCAGACGACAAAAGACCTGTCTCATGCGCCGGTTCCGCCCCCCGTGGTACTGGAACTGCTGGAACGTGCGCTTGACGCCAAGAGGTGGCCCTGATGAGTATTCTCGGCACTCTGCTCGGCAGTGAAGCCGCGATGGTACTGGAAAGCTACACCGACGCCGACCGCAGTGCCGGCAAGCAGGAGATGAAACTGCCCTACAAGGCCGAAACCCTGCAGGTCAAACTGGCGAACCGGTTCAAGTCTGACGACACCCTCAATACATCCAGTGGCACCGCCGGTTACGAAGGGGGCGACAGTGCCAGAATGACCGTCACCTTCCAGCACGACACCACGATGTTCCGGGATATCGCCTCATTTACTGCGGGCAAAAAACTGCTCCCCCCCGGCAGCAAAAGCATGCCCATGAAAGAGTGGGTGCAGACCCTCACCGACATGATGTACTCCATGGAAGGCTCCACCCATGAACCCCGTTACCTGCTGCTGAAGTGGGGCGAAATGGCCATGGGTGACAGCAAGTCCGGCGCCTTTTACGGCGTGCTGGAAGAGATGGACATCACCTACAGCATTGTCGGCACCAACGGCGAGCCGCTGGCGGCGGAAGTCACCTGCACCTTTATTGAAAGCCTCTCGCCCAAGGCGCTGGAAAAAAAGGAAGGCAAGAACTCACCGGACCTCACCCACACCCGGCAGGTGAACGCCGGGGATACCCTGGCCCATAAAACCTGGGAAATCTACAAAGACCCCGCCTATATGATCGCTGTGGCGCGGGTCAACGGACTGGACAACTTCCGTCGTCTGAAACCGGGAACCGCCCTGGTGTTTCCCCCGGTCGGTCAATAAGGCGGAGGACTGCGCATGTCGGCTGTAAGTGTCAAAGTAACCGCCGGGGGCAAAGAGCTGACCCCAAAACTGCGGGTCGTGTCGGTGGAAGCCCACTGGCAGTGCCACGACATTCCCCGGGCCACCCTGGTGGTGGCAGACGGAGAAACCACCACCGGCAAATGGGAAAACTCGGAACTGCCACAACTGGCACCGGGCAAAGAGGTCGATATCAAGGCCAGCTTCCTGGGCGACAAGGCCAGCGAAGTCACCCTGTTTAAAGGGCTGATCACCGGCCAGTCGCTGAAAGCGTCCACCGGTGGCTCTTTCCTGACCCTGCAACTTCATGGCGACCTGATCAAACTGGTTGAACCCCGGCTGAGTCAGGTCTTTCCGGAAAAAAGCAAGGACGGGGACATCATCAAAAAACTGATCACCGACGGTGGTGCTACTGCCAAAGCCGTGGCAGCTACTACGGTTGAACATACCCAGCTGGCGGTGTACGACGAAAGCCCATGGTCGTTTATTAAATACCTGGCAGAAGCCAACGGCCTGCTGGTGATGCCGGGACTGGAAGGGGTCACCATCGATGCCCCTGCCAAGCTCAAGGGCAAGGACCATAAGCTCAGGATTGACCAGTTCAAAACCGTCAGTCTCGATCTCGATGACACCAATGCCCTGGAAAAGGTCTCCGCTTCGGCCTGGAGCGTAAAAGACCAGAAAGCCGAAAGCCCCGCCAAGGGCGCTGCCCCCACCAATATTGCCGGAGGCAAGGAGACTGCCGCCTCCGCCGCCAAGGCACTGGGCCGCAAAGAGTGGGCGACAGTGTCCGGGAGCCTGTTGCAGGCGGGTGAACTGACCGGCTGGAGTACGGCAGAACTCGTCTACCGGGAGCTGGACCGCTACCGGGGCAGCCTGTCGGTGGAAGGCATGGAAGCGGCACCCGGTGACTCCATCGAACTGGAAGACTTTGGCGCCCTGTTTAACGGCAAGTATATGGTCACCGGCGTCAATCACCGGGTCGATGGTGACGGCTGGACGACAACGCTGAGTATCGGTCTGCCCCTGACCCGTACCCGCTTCTTCAACGGTTTACATAAACAGGCACCCAGGGTGCGTGGACTGCTGATCGGACAGGTGCAGGCGTACAAGGACGACCCGGATGCACAGTTTCGTTTCCCGGTTCTGGTGCCTGCCTTTGGTGCCAAAGACAACATCCTCTGGGCGCGACTCGGCGCCCCTTACGCCAGTGCTGAAGCCGGGCTGTTCCTGCCCCCCAAGCCCAACGATGAGGTGGTGCTGGGCTGGTGCGATGACGATCCCCGGCAGCCGGTCATCCTCGGCAGCCTGCATAACCCCAGGAACAAACCGCCGCTGGAATTCGACAACAAGCTGGAAAAGCGCGGGCTGGTCATTACCAAGGACGCCCTGACCTGGCTGTTTGACGAGAAAGAGAAAAACCTCACCCTCACCGCCAGTGACAAGGTCTCCACCGTACTGTCTGAAACCGATGGGCAGCTGCTCAGTCAGGATAAAAACACGGTCACGCTGAACAAGGAAGTGATCGTGGAAAGCGACAAGGATGTCACCCTCAAACCGGGTGGTAAAGCTGTGCTGAAGGCCGGAGCCGATGTGGCGGTAGAAGCCAGCGGCAACTGCGCCATCAAGGCGGCAAAAACAGAAATTCAGTAAGAGACGATTTCCATAAAACGATTTCTATGAGGCTATTTCCATGAGCGAGTCGCAGTTAACCGGTCGGGGCTGGCACTTTCCCCCTTACTTTTCCTCGCCTGCCAACGGCCCGATGATGGTTGAGGCTGAAGAAGAGATACGACAGTCACTACGTATCCTGATCGGCACCGCCCTGGGCGAGCGCATTATGCGACCCGGGTTTGGCACCCCCCTGGCGGAATTTCAGTTTACCAGTCTGGACTACGACAGCCTCTCCATGCTCAGTGAGCGCATGAGCGACGCCATCGACCGGCTGGAGCCCCGCATCAACCTTAAACGGGTCGATGTGGACGCCAGTAACGGTGCCGACGGCCTGCTGACGATCAACGTCGTCTACATGATCCGTGACACCAACGCCCGGGACAACCTGGTCTACCCCTTCTACCTGCAGGAGCAGCGTACCTGATGCCCGACTCTGCCATTATCACCGGCGACCAGGTGCAGTTTCTTCCTGCCCAGGGTGCCGCCACCCTGATGGCACCCGCCATCATCCCTATCAGCGGCACCGGTACGCTGGCGGTGATGGGTAAACCGGTGTGTCTGGAGGGGGACGAAAAAAATGTCCAGATGCCCATCCCCTATATTGCCGGACCCTACAGCATTCCCGGTATGGGGCTGCTGAAGATTACCGCCCTGGCGGGTGACCAGTTGTCGAAAAAGCTTATGAACGGCAAGAAAGTCATTCTTAAAGGCGCGCAGTTTGACGCCGAGATGCAGGTCACCGCGCCCGCCCAGCAGCCCACCCCGGGCGGCCCTGTACCGGATGGTACGCCCAAGTACACCGGCAAGGGACAGTTTATTACCACGAACGTCAAGTTCACGCCTTCCTGAATCCTGACCCGTACTTCAAACAGCCATGAGCGCAAATGGCATTTTCATAGAAAAATACTATGTCACAAACCAACACCCTCGCCGCTGGCACCCGCCAGAACCAGCGCCAGCTTGAAGACCTGCTGCCCGACGCCTTTTCGGTGGAAGAACGGGATACCGGACAGTGGCTGGATTACCTGAACACCTTTGCCACCTGGCTGACCTTCTACACGCCTGACGGCGCCCGGGGTAACTGGCAGGCACTGCTTAATGAACCGGAAGGTCTGGAACAGTGGGTACGATGGCTGGAGCAGGAGCCGGGCGTCTCCGACGCGGTCAAACAGCGCACCGCCTCCCCCGACCGGGCGCTGCTGCTGGCTTTCCTGAAACTGCTGCGCCACCCCCGGGGCCAGTTCCGTCGTCTCACCGAGAAACACCTGTCGTACTACTACCGGCAGGTACTGGGCTTTTCCGAGCTGCCGGCGCTGGGCGATGAGGCGCATCTGGTACTGACTCTGGAAGACAGCGCTCCGGTACAGACCCTGCTCGCCGGCACCTTGTTTAACGCTGGCACCGACCCTGACGGTGACCTGCGTTTTTACCGGCTGGCCGACACCACCGGCATTAACCATGCCCGGGTCACCAGCCTTCGTACTCTCGGACTGGATACCGTGGATAACGATACCGGTTTCCTGCGCACCGAACTGGTCAATGAAGAACAGGGGCTGCTGTTCCCTGATGGCGGGGCGCTGACTTTCGGGGAATTTACCGGGTACGAGGAAGACCCGGAGCTGCGTCAGAGCCGCCCCGATATGGGGCTGTTGCTGACTTCGCCGCTGCTGTGGCTGTCAGAAGGCGAGCGCACCATCACCCTGACCTTTCACCGCAGCCCGGAAACCGGCGGGGATTTCCCTGACCCCATGGATGACCTGTTTGATATCGCCGTCAGCACCGCTGAAGGTCCGGTCACACTGTTACCACAACAGGTTTCAATAGAAAACGAGGGCAGCCATGCCTCCTTTACGTTGACCCTCGATGCCCTGTTCCCGTCACTGGAACAGGTACCCGAGCCGGTTTCCAATAAGGTGACCGCGCCGTTTGTGCAGCTGACCCTTAAGGCTGACAGCGACACCCGTCGTTTTCCCCGCTACCAGTTACTGAAAGAGGTGGCATTGCAGAAGGTCGAACTGTCGGTAGAGGTTTCCGGGCTGAGACAGGTATTGATCCGCAACGACCTCGCCCCCCTTGATCCCGGCGGCCCCATGGAACTGTTTGGCTCCCGGCCCAGGGTGGGCTCCAACTTTCAGTTCAGCCATCCGGAGCTTGCCATTAAGCCGCTGACGTCTGTTGAGGTCAGCATTGACTGGTCAAACAAACCCGACAGCATCGGGGATTATTACCACGCCTACCGCAAATACCTGGAGACCCAGGGACAACCCGGCGCTTCCGAGTGGCCACTGCACAAGGTCAGCGTTGGCTCGCCCTGGAGTGGTGACAGCCTGACCATGACCGACCTGTTTGGTAATGACTCTGCCTCCACCATCAGCCGGGTTTATGTTAATGACAGCGATAATACTCCCACGGCTGCCTCTTACGATGTGTATCCCGAGGGGTTAGCGTGGACACTGTACCGGAACCTCCCTCTGCAAAGCCCCGAACCCCGGGAGTGGCCCTTCTGGTATCAGGTCACGCTGGACAACAGTGACTTCGGTCACAGCCTTTACAACAATGTACTGACCTGGGCATCGACGGAAAACAGTAAAAATCTGGTGCGTTACCAGCAGGGTCTGCCCTCCACCGGAGCCGCCGACCAGTACCACGATGACCTGAAGGACTACGCCGCCCGCAAAGCGGCCTATGAACATTATCAGGAGGATCTGAGCGAGTGGGAGGCGTCAGACCAGCAGTCGCCGGAACCCGAAGAAGTTGCCCCTCCCGGTTCTGAGCCGGTTGAACCGGTGCCGTCCTACACACCGTATGAAGTGAACCAGCCCCTGGTGCCCCTGGCCGACCGGCTTGGCATTAACTACAAAGCCCGCACCGAGCTTACCGTCAGCAATGCCAAAGGTGATGATGACCGGCTGCTGATGCACCTGCACCCGGTGGGAACCCAGGTGCTCGCCAGCAGCGAGAAGCTGCGAACATCCGGTGAACAGGCGTTTATCCCGTCCCTGGACAAGTCCGGCTATCTCTATATCGGGCTGGGCAACACGCCGGACAACGGCACCCTCTCCCTGCTGTTTGACGTGGCCGCTGTGGACAGCCCGGAAGGCTTGTCCGGTGCCACTGTGCGCTGGGATTACCTGACTGAAGCGGGCTGGACCAAGTTCAGCACCGATCGCCAGCAGGAGGGCAACCTGCGCGCCATGGTGCTGGCCGATGGCACCAACGGGCTGATCAACACCGGCATTATCCGTTTCCAGCTGATCAGCGACATGCGTCGTCAGGGGGCGTTTGCCGGGGATAACCAGCTCTGGCTGCGGGGTTCGCTGGAAGGCGTGACCGGCAATGTGCAGAGCATCTGGTCACGGCTCAACGGCATTTATACTCAGGCGGCGTCCGTCGTATTCAGCGACGACGATGGCATTACCGGTCAGGCCCGGACGCCCCGGCATCTGCCGGAGCCCCTGCCACCGGAAACCATTACTGCCCTGAATACAAATAATCCAGCTATTGCCAGCGTGTCCCAGCCCCTGCCCTCCTTTGGCGGACGGGCGCCGGAAGCCTCGGTGTATTTTAACAACCGGGTCAGCGAACGTCTGCGTCACCGGGGGCGAGCCATCACCACCTGGGATTATGAACGACTGGTGCTGCAACAGTTCCCGGAACTGTTTATGGCACGTTGTGTCCGGGGTGAAGTGCAGGGCGATGTGGTGATGCAGGTCATTCCCAACACCACCGACCCCACCCTGCTCAAACCCAGGGCGCCGCTGTTCCTGCAAAACAATATCCGGGATTTTCTGCAACCGCTGATGCCGCCCCAGGCTCAGGTCAGGGTCAGTTCCCCGCGCTTTCAGGAAGTACGTTTCGGCGTCGCGATCAACATTCGTGAGGGTTATGACCAGGGCATCACCATTCAGACCTTAAACGACGAACTGGTCACGCATCTGAGTCCATGGACCAACAGCGACAGCGCCGAGATCAGGAACAGTATTTCACTGACGTCTATTGCCCGATTTGTTGCCAGCCGCCCCTATATCAGCCGGGTGCTGAAAATATCGGCAGAACGGCAGGAGTGGGACGACACCGCCGGGGCGCTGGTGTTCCGCGCGGTACCGGAGACGGTGATCACCCCGGATGACAAGCTGGGTAACCCTCAGGAAGTCATCCTTGTTCCTGCCCGGCGGCATACCATTAATGTCCTGCCCGCCGGTGTGGTGATCTTTGAGGGCATCGGGCGCATGGAAGTGGAGCTGGACTTTGAAGTGGCTGACTGATCATCAATTACCTGTGGAAACCCCATGAGCAACCTCATCATTCCCAACCAGCCCCCCGAAGAAACGTCCCAGGACTTTTTTGCCCTGCGGGACGAAGCCGTGGCAACGTTGCAGCAGCTGGCGGGTGACACCTGGACCGACCATAACTTACACGACCCGGGCATTACCCTGCTCGAAGCCCTGTGCTTTGTGATGACCGACCTTGGCTACCGCCTCGACTTTCCCGTTGAGGACCTGGTCGCGAAAGCCTCCGGGGAGGAACCCGACGCCTTTCCCCAGCCCCGGGACATGCTGCCCTGCCAGCCGGTGACTGAAAGCGACTATCGACGTCTGATTCTGGATATCCCCGGCGTGCGCAACGCCCTGGTGGCACAGAGCGCTCCGGGACTGTGGGCTATTCAGGTGATTCCTGACGCCAACCTCGACCAGTCCGGTTCTTATGCACTGGCGGAACAGGTGCGGGAGGTGTTTCTGACCTGCCGTAATCTGGGGGAAGACCTTGACCAGCTGAGCGTCACCGATACGTACGACACTGTGCTGCAAATGCACCTCGATCTGGAAGACAGTGCCGACCCGGTCGAAACCCTGGCGCAGATTTACAGTGAGCTGGCGAACCTGATCGCACCTCAGGTGCGCTTTCACGACCTCGACACCCTTGAGCGCGCCGGGCATCACCGGGAAACCCTGCAGACTGGCCCATGGCTGAACCGGGGCTATCTGCCCGACAGTGAACTGGAACGCCCGGCACTGGTGGAGCGGGTGTTTGTGTCGGACCTTATGACCCGCGTGCTGAACCATCCGGGTGTCCGTGAACTCAATGCGTTGCAGATCGCTACCATTGACACAGAAACCAGCCCCCCGGATGTCGGCAATTTTGAAAGCTGGGTCTACACCCCTGAGGAGTCTGAGGGAGAGAAGGAGGCGCCGGTTCTGAATATTGAACACACGCTGGATTACCTGACGGCGAGCAAAAACGGTATTCCCATCAATATTCCCCGGGACCGGCTGATGGCCCGTTACCACGCCCTGCGTTTCCAGCAGGACTCCCCCGGACGGGAACCCCCCTGGCAGAATCCCGGCCGTTACCGTCATCCGGGTGAATACCTGAGCCTGCAGCAGGAATTACCGTCCATGTATGGTGTCGGCACTCTGGGGCTGGCACCGGGCGAGAGCGCCCAAAGGGTCAGCGAAGTACGACAGTTACAGGGTTTTTTACTGCTGTTTGACCAGGTGCTGGGCAACCAGTTTGCGCAGATGGAACAGGCGCGGGTGCTGCTGGGGCAGCCCGGTCAGGACTGGCTGGAGCCTTTGGGCGAACTGCTGGAAAACATGCTTAACAGCGCCAGCCTCAGCGAGGCACAGTTCAGCCTGTTCTGGCAGACGCTGGAGCTGATTCCCCATTCTCATGTGGCGCAACCCGTGGATACCATCGACCCGCTGACCGGCCGGGGTCGACAGTTGCAGGAACTGCCTGCCCTGCTGGGTGAACATCAGAACGATTATCAGTCTCCGCCTTTGCAGGCACTGACCGAGGCACCGTTCAGCCGGGAACAGTTGCAGCGCCTGATCCGCGCCGGTAATCATCTGCTGGCGCGGAGTCATGAACAGCTGCCCGACGCTGCCCAGCTCCGTTACGAAGAAATATTCCGCCATTACGCTCCCGACCTGCTGCGGAATCGCCACGCCCTGCCGGGACTGGACGCCGACGAACTGACCCAGCGTATGGCGCTGCTCAAGGAAGCGGTGGACCGCGCCCTGTTCCTGCGGGATGTGGTGATCGGGAGCGAACGGGCCCGGGGCATACACTACACCCATCGCAGCATCTGGGGCAGTGGCAACCTGTCCGGCCTGAAGCAGCGCCTCTACAGACGACTGGGGCTGGCTACGCTGGCCAGTACGGTGCTGTCAACCAGTAACACCGAAGGGTTTCATCTGGTAGAAGACACTCTGCTGCGGCACGGCATTTCCGACAATACAAACCCATTGTCGGTTAATACGGTGTATCTGGTGGTGCCGGTGTGGCCTTCCCGTCTGGCAGACGACGATTTTCGCCAGCTGTTCCGGCAGACCATTGAACAGGAACTGCCGGTTCATCTTCACCCTCACTGGCTCTGGCTGGATCGCAAGGCCATGGCGGACTTTGAAAAAGTGTACAACGCCTGGCGTAACGCCATGACCCGTCTGCCCGGTGCCTACAGCCCGGAGCCGGACGAGGAAAAACAGTACCGCACCGAACTGGCGCAGACGCTTTCTGCCAGCCTGCGCACCTTTATTCTCAGTGACGGCAGTGCGGATATTTCCCAGTGGTCCCTCGACCCGGTGGCGATCAACGCTGATGAAGCAAGGATTGGCCAGTGGGCGATTGGCTACGAACCGGTTGAACCCCTCAGGTACAACCCCGACAGCGACGACCCGGACCATGGCCTGATTGGCAAGACCCGGGTCAGTTCAGGTGACAACCCTCTGGTTGTCCAGATCGGTCCTGCGCATTCCACCCGGGATGCCTGATCGCCCCTGTAGCCGTTGACGTCTCTCATTCGACATTCACCTCCATGACTTAAGGACAGGTATTTTTATATGGCCAAGGTAACCAAAGACGATCTGAAAGCCCGGTTTTCTAATAACGAAATTCCGGACCAGGACGATTTTGCCAGCCTGATTGACTCCGGCCTGAATCAGCTGGACGACAATATCCATGTGGACAACCAGAAGCTGGGTGTCGGCACCAATGCTCCTGAAGCAAAACTGCATGTCGACGGCAATACCCGTATCGACAGCACCACCGACCTGCACGGCGATGTGGTGGTACACGACAGCAACCTGACCGTTGACAACACCCTGACGGCGGGGAATGTGTCGGCCACATCCGGCACCATTAACACCCTGAACGCCACCACGGTGACCGCTTCCGGCGCTGCCAGCTCTGACAGTCTGAGCGTCAGCAAAGGGATTGATGCCGGGTCGGCCACCCTCAGTAATCATCTGGTGATTGGCGACAAGGTACACGTCAACAGCTCTGAAACCGGAAAAGCCCTGCTCGACCTGAATCCACAGTCCGGCGATCGCCCATCCCTGAGTGTCACCGGGCATATGCTTCTGGACGAGAGTGGTCGTCTGGCGCTGGGGGTTGCGTCGCCGGACGCGGCACTGCATGTGCAGTGGAGCCAGGGGGGCAATGCCCTGCGGGTAGATGATGAAGTGAACGACATCACCCCCATGATCATCGACGACTCCGGTCGTACCGGTATTGGCACCGCCAACCCACAGGCACAGCTGCATATCGAGGCAGCACAGGATGAGGAAGCCCTGCGTATTGCCCAGGAGTCCGGGCAGGCATGGCTGACCGCTAAAGAGTCCGGCGTGGTGATCAAGCCACCGGTCACTGCCGAGTCCTCTCTGGTGGTCAGCAACGGACTGGAAGTGGATACCGCCTCGCCCATGACTAATGCCATGAAAATCAAGGGCAAGGGACAGGTTGACAATCATCTGCACGTAGGGCCGAACCCGCTGTCTGACGTGATGTTCAGTGTCTCGGGCAAAACCCGCCTGGCCGGGGAAGCCACCATTGATGGCAGTACGACGCTCGGCAGCACCCTGACCGTTGACGGACAGGTTACGGCGGGAGACAAGCTTGTGGTGGAAGGCGAAGCGGATATGACCGCCGGTGCCAAAGTCGCCTCGGGTTTACAGGTAACCAGCGGCGATGCCCGGATTGCCGAACGCCTTGCCGTTGCTGGTGAGCCGGATAGTGATACTGAACTGACGGTACACGGCCAGGCCCGGGTATACGGTACCTTGCAAACCGATTATAAAGCGACGTTGAAGAAGGGGCTGGAGGTTCAGACCGATAAAACCTACCTCATGGCTGGGTTGGAAGTGGGGGAAGTACCTGACAATGACAGTGTCACACCAGCGGGAGCAACCGTTTACGGTGCCACTGCCCTGAACAGTACCCTGAATGTCACCGACAAGGCGACGCTGGACAACGGGCTGGAGGTCACCGGCGATACGACGCTGAAAGACGGTCTGACCGTGGGTGGAACAGAGGACGGTGAAGCAGCTGATGCCACCGTACACGGCAAGCTGGTCGTCTCTGATAAGACGACGCTGGGCAACGAACTGGAGGTCACCGGCAATACAACGTTGAAAGATGACCTGACCGTAGGCGGAAGCGCTGCTGGTGAAGCCGCCGACGCCACGATATACGGACAGCTGGACGTTAAAGACGCCAGCAGCCTGAACAGCACCCTGAGTGTTACCGGCAAGGCGACGCTGGGTAATGAACTGGAAGTGACCGGCAATACAACGTTGAAAGACGACCTGACCGTAGGCGGAAGCGCTGCTGGTGAAGCCGCCGACGCCACGATATACGGACAGCTGGACGTTAAAGACGCCAGCAGCCTGAACAGCACTCTGGATGTTACCGGCAAGGCGACGCTGGGTAATGAACTGGAAGTGACCGGCAATACAACGTTGAAAGACGACCTGACCGTAGGTGGAAGCGGTGAGGGCGAAGCGGCCGACGCTACAGTATACGGACAGCTGGACGTTAAAGACGCCAGCAGCCTGAACAGCACCCTGAGTGTTACCGGCAAGGCGACGCTGGGTAATGAACTGGAAGTGACCGGCAATACAACGTTGAAAGATGACCTGACCGTAGGCGGAAGCGCTGCTGGTGAAGCCGCCGACGCCACGATATACGGACAGCTGGACGTTAAAGACGCCAGCAGCCTGAACAGCACCCTGAGTGTTACCGGCAAGGCGACGCTGGATAATGAACTGGAAGTGACCGGCAACACAACGTTGAAAGACGACCTGACCGTGGGCGGAAGCGCTGCTGGTGAAGCCGCCGACGCCACGATATACGGACAGCTGGACGTTAAAGACGCCAGCAGCCTGAACAGCACTCTGGATGTTACCGGCAAGGCGACGCTGGGCAACGAACTGGAGGTCACCGGCAATACAACGTTGAAAGATGACCTGACCGTAGGCGGAAGCGCTGCTGGTGAAGCCGCCGACGCCACGATATACGGACAGCTGGACGTTAAAGACGCCAGCAGCCTGAACAGCACTCTGGATGTTACCGGCAAGGCGACGCTGGGTAATGAACTGGAAGTGGCTGGCAATACAACGTTGAAAGACGACCTGACCGTGGGTGGAACTGGTGAAGGCGAAGCCGCTGACGCCACCATAAACGGAAAATTAAATGTTAAGGGTGCGACCACTCTTAGTGACAGCGCCACCGTGCTGAACGGCCTTACCGTTGCCAGTGGTCATACCGAGCTGACAGAAACCCTTGATGTTGTCGGGGATACCCATATCCAGTCAGACCTGACCGTGGGTGAAGCGCCTGCCGACAACACCGTTACACCTGCCGGAGCTACTGTGTTTGGTGCCACCGCACTGCACAGTACTCTGGATGTCACAGACCTGACGACACTGAATAACGGTTTGCAGGTCAACACTGGTAAGGCCGACCTGACAGCAGGTCTGGTGGTGACCGGCGACAGCGTGATGAACGACAATGCTCAGGTGAATGGTGTACTGGCGGTGGGGACGACGGCAGAGGCGGATAAGGCGCTGTCTGTACTTGGCGACACTTCGATCAATGGCCATATCAATATCAGCAAAAGCGCAACCATTGCCGAAAGCGCTACGGTTCACAAAGGACTGACCGTTACTGGCGACCTGGTCAACGACGATGCGATTCACGCCCAGGGACACATCAAGGTAGACGACAACGCCGTGATTGATGGCACCGTGACCATCGGCCAGCAGGCGGTGATTGAAAACACCGACAACAGTGATCTGGCGCTGGAGGTCAAAGGGGCAAGCCAGCTTACCGGCGCTACCGATGTCACCGGCGACCTGAGCGTCAGCGAAACCCTGTGGGTGAACAAAACCCTGACCGTCCAGAACACCGAAGACGACGCCACGGCGGTGGACGTTACCGGCGATGTCAACATTACCGGTGAAGTCAGTGTGACCGGCTCGGAAATTCTTTCCGGCACCCTCGCCATCAACAACAGCGGCGACAATGACACCGCCCTGACCGTCAGTGGCAATGCCAGCGTCAGCGGTGACGCCTCTGTCAGTGGCACCCTGGCCGTGCAGAACAGTGGTGAGGATGAGATCACCCTGGCGGTGGACGGAGACACACAGGTTTCCGGTACTCTCTCTGTTAACAACACCAGCGGCGACGAGCAGGCGATTGTGATCAGTGGTGCATCGCAACTGCAAGGTACTGTTGACGCACAGGACACATTAAGCCTGTCGGTACCGGCTGATAAAGCCGACCAGACTGCCCTGGTGGTCAACGGTGCCTCTGACTTTAAAAAACAGGTGACGCTTGACGACAGCCTGACCGTCACCGGTAGCACACAGATTACCGGCAAGACAGACATCGCCGGCAATACCGATATCATAGGTGCCTTGTCGTCCGATTCTGCGACAGTCAATGATCATGTTGTGATTGGTGGCGAGGCGCAGGAAGGCACTGCTGCCCTGACCCTTCATGGGGACGCCCATATCCGGGGCGATACCCGCATCACCGCCGACCTGACCGTTAACGACGCAGCCCATATAAAAGGGCATGGACAGTTTGACGAAGGTCTGGAAATCCGAGTGTCTGACACCACTGAAGACCTGCTGGCCCTGGATATCGAAGGCGACAGCGTGATGGATGGCGATCTGGAAGTGAAGAAAATCGCCAGGGTGGGTGGCTATCTGGACGTGAATGGCGGCGCTGAGATTGAGGACAACCTGCGTGCCGGTTCCCTGAATGTCTCCGGTGCTGCCGGGCTGGACAGCAGCCTGAACGTGGCGGGAACCAGTACTCTCTCCGGCGTTGTGGTGAATCAGGACGCTGACTTTAATAAAGACCTGACCATAAACAACGGTGGTCTTCTTACGGTCACTGGTAACAGCCAGATAAACGGCAATGAGCAGGTGGATGGCAGCCTGTCCATTGCGGGTGATGCCATAGCGGACAAACAGCTGAGCGTGACCGGCGATAGCCAGATAAGCGGTGTGCTGTCCGTGGGTGGCGACGCGCTGGCGGACAAAGCCCTTACGGTCACCGGCGACACACACCTTGAAGGCAAGCTGCACACTAAGAAAGAGCTGACCGTTGAGGGCTGGTTGCAGGCGTTAAATGACGTGACGGTGCGCGGTGTGTTGCGGGTACCGGAAGACGATATCGTGGCCTCCCAGGACCTGACCGTTAAAAAGAATGCCGATGTGGAAGGCCGGGTGACAGCGTCACGCCTGACAGCCAGCCCTTCAGACAACGATCCCGACGATGCAGTGCTGCTGGAAGTAAACGGCAGAAGCCATCTGAAAGACAATGTTCAGCTGGATGGCGACCTGACACTGAACGGGATTCTGAAAACCGATCAGGGCATGGTCATCGACCCTGACGACGACACGGCTCCCGCGCTTCAGGTCAAAGGCAATATGGAGGTCACTGGTAACCAGACCATTGGAGGCGACGCGACTCTGACCGGTTTTGCCACCCTTGAGAACGGCATCAGCGTGGCACACATGGGAACCTTCCAGCAGGGGGTTGAAGTCAGCGACCATCTGGAAAACAAAGGCACCAGTCGTCTGGCCGGGGCGGTAACCGCTGAGGATACCCTGAGTGTTCAGAACGCCAGCGACAGCGAACACGCCCTGACCGTGACCGGCGACAGCCTGTTCGACGGCGACCTCACCCTGAACGGTACCCTGAACACCACCGCCGGACTGGAAATCAACCCGAGCAGTCAGGACGGCCCGGCACTGAATGTGCAGGGCGACCTGAAGGTCAAGGACACCCTGTTTGCCATGGGCGAATCGGAGTTCCGGGGGTCGGCAGAGTTTTTCTCCGTGGTGGATATGCTGGAGAATGCCACCTTCGCCAAAGACGCTTACGTTCAAAATAATCTGCAGGTCACCGGTACTTCCTACCTGATTGGCAGCGATGGCGACGATCCGGCCCTGACCGTTGAAGGCAGCAGTCATTTCAAAAATGATATGACCCTTGACGGGGTGTTGCGGACCACGCAAGGCATGGTAGTGGAGCCGGTCAGTCCCGGTGATATTGCCCTGAAAGTCAATGGCAAACTGCAGGTCAACGACCAGCTTCAGGCCAGTCAGCTTCAGGTTAACAATGCGCTGAACGCCATGGGCGAGGCAACCCTGTATGCCAGCGCCACCTTCCGGAGTGATATCAAGGCTGAACAGGATGTCGATATTTACGGCGAAAGTCGTTTGTATGCGCCGCTGACGGCCAACAGGACCCTGTCCGTCAAAAACACCGGTAACGCCTCTTATGCCCTGACCGTTGAAGGTCACAGCCACTTCAGGGACGACATCACTCTTGACGGCGCGCTGTATACCCAGGACGGACTGACCATTACCGGCAGCAATACCCTGAATGACGCTATGACAGTAGTGGGTAATAGCCGTATGAACGGGGAACTGGTGGTCACCCGCGATGTGACTGTAGAAGACAGCCTCACCGTCAGCGACGATGCCACGGTTGGACGGGATCTGACTGTTATAGGGGACAGCCACTTCACCAAGGGCATCACCGTCAACGCCGACCCGTTTAGTGGACAGGCTCTTGAAGCCAAAGGCAAGGTGGTTCTTGATGGAGAGACCACAATAACAAGACGTGCGACGTTTAATCAGGGGCTGGATATTCCCACCGGCACCCTGGTGTCTGATACCGTCGAGGTAAGCCGCAACGGGCTGTTCCGTGAGAATGTACAGGTGCTTGGCAGCCTGAACTTTGCCGATAACCACCAGGTCTCCGGCATCGACAATGATATCGATCTGGGCGGGGGCAGCAGCTCCCACCAGAGATTGCCTACCCAGAAAGCGGTCAAGGATTATGTGGACCTGCACTCCTCGCCCTTTGGCTTTGGCGGGCGCACTTACACGGTGCGGGATCAGGCCACCTTCGAACAGGTCTTTGGCAGCGGCTCGGACACCACCATCGCCCCTTACACCACCATTTTATTGATGCCACCGGCAGAGTCGAACCAGAACAATCCGGTCGTTATCGGCAATGACCCGGGGCTGGCCGCTCCCGGCGAATGGCCGGCGGTTAGCAGTTATGTGTTGAAAAACAGCGTCCGGCTCAGTTCCGGCGTCAGTATTATCGGCTTTAACACCAGAACAACCATTGTCGTTAAAGAGCAGGCCCGCCACGGGTTTATTCTGGAAGGTTCGTCTGCCTCGGACACGGTTTACGGCGTTCACTGTGAAGGCTGGACCTTTAACGGTGGTGCGCAGACCGGCGCGGTGGACGGTGGAGCCTTCCGTCTCGTTAACGTTGAAAACTGCGTGTTGAACTGCGCCATGATCGGCCACTACGTTACCGGTAATGGCGGTGCGGTGTCTGGCACCAATGCCCGGCGGATTCGTGCCGAACACATTCGAGCCTGTCGCAGCGACAACTACGGTGGCGGGGTGTTCGGCCTGCACGATTCCGTGATCCGGGTCGATGGCTGTGAGTCTGTACACGGTGGCGGAGCCGCCAGCTGTACCGAGAGCCATATCATTGCCATGAATTGCAGCGCCACCTTTGGCGGTGGTGTATTCCGGTGCGACATGTGTCGTGTGCATGCCCGGGACTGCGCTGCCAGCGAACGTGGTGGCGGTGCCTGTTTCTGCAACGATATGCTGTGTGAAGGTTACTGGACCGGCAACACCGGGCTGTCCGGCTACAAACACATTTTCGCCAACAACCACCAGAGCGGCGACAGCAAAGAGGAGCATTTCTGGCGGGGCGATTATGTAGGCACTCGCCTGACCTTCTCTCACAGCGAGTGGCGCAGCACCAACCTGTAATACCTCCTTTCCCCTCTTTATAAAACTCCGAGACCAACCATGGCCAAATACATCAAATGCGCCCGCAAAGGCGGGCTGGTGATGAGCGAGCGTCTGTTCGAGATGCCGCAATCCCTGGGCAATACCAACGTGTTCTGGGTACAGGTACAGGAACCGCCTGCGGGTGTTCATCCCAGCTGGCGACCTAACTGCCCGGAAGACCAGCTGACGTTTCTGGTGTACCAGAACCTGCCCGTCAGTAACGGTATGAACCCGGCGGTGGTGACTGAGAGCCAGGGGCAGTGGCAGCACTCCATCAGTGGCCTGTCTGCCCGGCAGTATCTTGAGGATATTCAGGAGCGGCAGCACGATATTGAAACCTTCCGCCTGATCAAAGAGTGGTGTACCAGCCAGCCGGAAGGGTGCGAAGAAGCCTTTCTGAACCTCGGGGTCAACAACAACACCGACTCCCGCTATCAGGCTTACCGGCAGGCGGTGGAAGAGATTAAAGCCATCCGCCAGAAGGCGTAAACCATGGCGACGCCTCCTGCCCCGGTGCGTATTCGCCGGACCGAACTGAACCTGTCTTTCCCCGACAGCCAGCCTGAAAACCAGCGGCTGAGTCGCCGGTTCGAAAAGGCACTGCGGCACAGCCTGACCCGTATTCCCGACCGGCTACTGCCACAGACCGATGAGCCGGTGCATCTGGGGACACTTAACCTGGACCTTGGCAACTTCGATTTTGATCCGGGCAACCTGAGCCACTGGCACCGGCTGGAAGGGCTGTTTCAGGAACGGTTACGGCAGCAACTGCTGGCGTTGCTGAAGCAGGCGTCTTCTGTCGCCCGGCCAAATGAGCAATCAGATGGCAGGGGGCTGTCCCGACAATCACGACAGTCTTCGGTTATTACTGGGCCGGTCACAACCTCTGCAACGGGTACGGGGGAGAACATTGACCTGCTCCCAGAAGGAGCTGGGCTGTCTGTCGGTTCACCGGAGAACCCGACCATCAGCGGCTCTTCATCCAGCAGTAATTTATCACCTTCACACCGTCAGCGTCTGGCGGCTGTGGCTGCGGTGACAACGCCCCTGAAACGGCTGCTGGCTTTACTGCCTGTTTCGGGAAGCCAACCCGGACAAGCCGGTGTCAGCACAACCCGTTCTGCACCACTGGCGAGCAGGAGAGCACTGGCTTCCCTGTCTGCCGAACTGCACCGGTCGGGTCAGTCGCCCAGCCTGCCTGAAGCTCTGCGCCGGGTGCTGGCAGAACTGGTCAGCGACCTTGAGCAGTGGCTGGCCCCAACGCCTGCCACCGAACAGTTAATACCGCAGCTGGCGCAACTGCTGCGACCTCTGCAACAGGCTGCCCGGTTCAGCAGGGCGAACCATCTGGTGACGGATGAGCAGCAGATTCTGGCGGTGCTGGATAAACCTTTCCGGGCATCAGAAGATCAGGCGAATCAGGTGGAAGTGTCGTGCATTGCACTGGAAGCGGCACTGGGCGCTCTGATCGTCCGTCGTCAACTGGCTCCGGCACTGGCAGCGAAGCTGGGACTCTGGCTGTCACGGCAGGCAACGCTGTCGGCTCCCCTGCGCATTCGCAGGTTGCAGGCATTGCACCGTTATCTCAGGCAGCGCCCTGAAGCCTCCAGCCCATTGACCGACCTGCCTGCCTTTGCGGGGCAGAGCGAAATAAACGATGTACCGGCATCCGGTTTATCCTCGTCGTTCACACCTGAAGACGATCTTCCGGCGCTTCACAAACAGCAAAGACAAAGCCGTTTATTGCCTGAAGCCACAGATTTGTCTTCAGAGGATGATGACGGTCAGACCCGTTCTGATACAAACAGAGCCAGAACACCCAAAAAAACAGCGACACCGCTCGCTACGATTGCGCCCAGCCTGTCCGGTAATTTTGAAGAACGCCGGGACAAGGTTGAAATCATGGACGGGCAACCCTCGGACACCCCCCCGGTTAATTCATCACTTCTTATTGCCGGGGAACAAACATCCGGTGGTCAGGAAGACCACAGCCCGGTAACGGGTACAACCTCTTCCAGACGGTCACTTCCTGACCTACCGGATGCCTCTGGCGCTAATAGCGCCTCAGTTCCGCACAAAGGAACAAGGGTTGATCGCGGCGTTTCATCAACCAGTGCGACAACCGACCATGGAGACAAAGACTCTGACAGGAAAAAGGCAGCAGTAACCCCCTTGCCACTAGACAGTGGCCGGGACAAAACCCTGTCGGGAGAAATGCCCTCCCTGCCATCAGCGACCCGTATCGCCTGGATGGTGGAGTCGCTGCTGGCAGACCCGACCCTGCCCTGCCACCTTGCCCGGGACTTAAGCCTGTGGCAGCAGCGCTTTGAACGCCTGCCACCGTTGTCCCGTTATCGCTGGCTGGAGGCTTTGCATCAACGGCTGCAACATCGACCAGCCGTTAAGAAACCGGACTCTGACCATGAACTCCATCATCCGGTTGCCACTTCCAACGATCGGGACTATCACCGGCTGTACCGGCAGTTTGTTACCAGCTGGGCGAGTGCTCCGGTTCATTCACTGGCTATGGAGTGGACGACTACTGTTCAGCAATTCGGGGCGGCGCTGGTGCAGGCTGAACACCGGCTGGCATTGTCGGAAGCCGTACAGCGTCTGTTTGTAGTGATCTCGGTAGCGGCAGAGCGGCATACCGATATGGCAGGCTGGCTGCGGCGTTACCGCAAACGCTGGCGGCAATGGCTGGGGCAGCTTGACCCTGTTGCGCAGAAATTGTCGTTTATTAACCGGGAACACCTGTGGACTGACCGCCAGCCTGTTCTGTCCGGCTGGCCAACGGGGGCGCTGATCGTTGAACTCGACCGGCAACTCGACCGGCAGCGGCGACAGCTGGACCATTGCAAACGCTCCCGTAAACCGCTCGCCATTCTGTTGCAGGGATGTCTGGCGGTGAATATTGACCAGCCTGTGGATCTGCCCACAGCCTGTCGTTCCTGGCTGGAGTTGCAACCGCCCGGCCCGGCTTCGTTGAAGCAAGCTATGGAAGAGCTGCTGGCCCGGCCCGAACCGCTGACCCCGGACACCATCCGGAACATCGTAAAGGAGGCTGAACAGGCTCTGAATACAGAAACCGGACAGCGGACCGACCAGCTGAAGCGGCTGCGGCAACTGACCGCCGACGTGTTCTGTTCGCCTCCGGGCTCAGACCTTGAAGTCCGCTTCCGCTCCGTATCACTGCCGGAACCGCCCGGAGAAGCTGTGCAGGACGATGAGGTGACTCCCCTGCCCGACACCTTCCGGGAACAGGGTGAGAAACTGTTGAAAGCTCTGAGGCAGGCGCTTCGTCCTGCCGTTCACCATCACCCGATGGAAAACGACCTGCTGGTATCCGGCGCCGGACTGGTGCTGTTCTGGCCACACCTGCGTCGTCTGTTTGCCCCGTTACTCAATGACCGGCAGCAGTGGTTGTCGCCGGAGCATCAGTGGCTGGCGCTGGCACAACTGATGACTCTGGGGGGGCTGACGGAAACGGAAGATGGCCTGAACCCGGTGGCGGCACTGCTGACCGGCTTCCCGGTGGATACTCCGGTAACGGGCCTGCCCGCTTTGAACGAACAGCAGCGTAACGACTGCACCACTCTGTTAACCACCGTCGTACAGCAGTGGCAGGCGCTGAAAGGCATGTCTGGCCAGAGTCTGCAACAACTGTTTATTCAGCGTACCGGCTATCTCGACCAGACTGCCAATGGCTGGCGTCTGACCACGGAACACAAGCCCCAGGACATTCTGTTGCAGGCGTTGCCATGGCCGGTGTCGGTGGTGCGGCTGCCGTGGATGGATTCGTTACTGGCAGTGGAGTGGGATAGCGGCCCCGGTGGGCTGTGGCGACCGTTTCAATAACTGGCTTGATAAACCGCTGAATTTTTTGAGGATTTCAGTCTGAAATAAATCTCCTTAAATGCCCTTATCCCTTGACTGGCAAGGGATTGCGGCCTGAAACAGGAGTGAGGAAAGGAACCTGAATTTCAAGGAATAAACAATTTCAAGTAACAAACAATTTCAAGGAATAAACCATGTCAGAATCGCTGACCGAGACGCTTATACGCCACGAAGGCATACAACTAAGACCTTACACCGATACCGTGGGCAAGCTCACCATCGGTGTGGGCCGGAACCTTGATGACCTTGGTATCACCCGTGATGAAGCCCTGGTGCTGCTGGCGAATGACATCGCCCGCGCCCGTTCCGAGCTGATACGTTGCTACCCCTGGGTCGAGCAGTTGAATCCGGTTCGTCAGGACGCCCTGGTGAATATGGTGTTTAACCTTGGCCTGCCCGCTTTCAGCGGCTTCCGGAAAATGCTTGCAGCCCTGCAGGACAGAAACTTTGAACAGGCAGCAAAGGAAATGCTGGATTCCCGCTGGGCGACCCAGGTGCATGGTCGTGCCAGTGAACTGGCTGACCGGATCGAACGGGGGAGAGTATGAACAGACCTGCTGACCCTGAATACGACAGTCGCCTGCTGGAAGAGATGGCGGCACTGGCCCGGCTTGTGGATGGTGCCTGGCATCTGGCCTGCAGCACGAATGAGAGTGATGACCGGGAAATGGATGAGCAGACCTGGGTGACTCTGCGGGATGAGGCGCTGGCCAGCCTCGGGCAAAGCCCGGTGATGGAACAGCTGAAAACCCGGTTTCACCTGAACAACTGGGAGCTGGCGCTGGCAGGGCTGTGCGCCCTGCCCCAGCTTGATCCCCGTTACCAGAAAGTGTTTGCCGACCTGAATCCTGCCGGTCAGCCGGTCGCCTGTCTGGAACTGTTGCTGAACCTTCTGTGTCCGGCTCCCCATAGGAAGCGGCAATGGCTGCGTGACCTGCTGGACGACAGCAGTCTGTTTCGCTGGCGGTTGCTGCGCTTTGCTGATGACAATGTGTCGGAAGCCTATGTACTGACAACGCCGCTGTGGCTCTCTCCCGACCTGCTGATGCGATTGATGGGCAGTGATGCCTGCGACCTGGCATCTGCCGATGAATGCCTGACCCGACTGGCAGTGGT
The DNA here is from genome assembly GCF_040549045.1 of Endozoicomonas sp. NE40. Classification (NCBI taxonomy): domain Bacteria; kingdom Pseudomonadati; phylum Pseudomonadota; class Gammaproteobacteria; order Oceanospirillales; family Endozoicomonadaceae; genus Endozoicomonas; species Endozoicomonas lisbonensis. The sequence goes on from NZ_JBEWTB010000001.1 coordinate 155,491, forward strand.
TGAACATCCCTGCCCGCCGGTAACTGACCAGCGACCTCCATCGTCTGCTGCCCTGGTGCAGCTTCAGGGTGAAACCGGCAGTGGCCGGCGTACCTTTGCTCAAACCGTGGCTGAAGGAAGGCCGGTGTTCCAGCTGGACGGTGAACGACTGATGCAGCACAGTGATTACACCAGGGTGCTGGTCGACTGTCTGTGTCATATTTCCCTGCATGGGGGCGAGCTGCTCTGGCCCGGTGGCATGACACTGCTGCGGGAAAAAACAGCCCTGTCAGCCCTTCTGGTTGAGTGGCTGGGTATAACCGGGTCGCGCTGCTGGCTGGTTGAGGCGGAAGAATCTTCCTGGCCTCCGGCGCTGGCACCGCTGTTGCCGGTAACTATACGGTTTGACCGGCCTGACCGGGAACACTGCGCAGCTCTGTGGCAGGCAATGGCTGGATACTATTTATCTGATAACTATTTATCTGACAGCGATCCGGCAGACCCCTCCCTGTGGGCGACAGTGGCAGAGCACTACCAGCTGTTGCCGGGTACGATGCTGCAGGTGGTTCTGTCATTGCAGGCCCGTACTGACGACCAGCCTCTGACGACTTCTGTAGTTTTCCGGGAATGCCTGAACCAGACCCCCGCCACCCTGTCGGGGCTGGCGACCCGGGTAACGCCGGTCTACGGCCTTGATGATGTGATTGTTAACGACGATACCCACCGGCATCTGCAGGAAATTATTCACCGCTACCAGCAGCGGGAGAACCTTTATAAGCAGAAACTCTGCGCTACCCGGGGGCTGCTGGCCTTGTTCTGGGGTAAACCGGGTACAGGTAAGACCATGGTGGCGGAAGCCTTGTCCGATGCCCTGAACCTGCCCCTGTATAAAGCCAACCTGGCGTCCATTTCCAGCAAATGGATTGGTGAAACGGAAAAGCATCTTGCCGCCCTGTTTGATGATGCGGAACGGCACAACGGCCTGTTGTTTTTTGATGAGGCCGACGCAGTGTTCTCACGGCGGAGCCAGGTTGAAAGCAGCCATGATAAAAACGCTAATCTCGGCGTCAGTTATCTGTTGCAGCGTATGGAGCATTTTCATGGATTGCTGGTGCTGGCGACCAATTTCAAAGGCAATCTGGACCCCGCTTTTATGCGACGTATGCATTTCAGTGTGGAGTTCACTCAGCCTGATGCTGATGACCGGTTGAGTATCTGGCGACACTGGCTGGGCAAGGTGCAGGCAGATAGTGACCTTGATGAAGCCTGGCTTGCCACGCAGCTGGAGCTGTCTGGCGCGCAGATTCGCAATATTGTCCAGCACAGCGCCTCGCAGGCGATTGGTACCGGAACGGGCATGATCAGCCGGGACATCCTGGCTCGTGCTATTTACCGGGAATCCCAGAAAAACGACAACAGCTTTTTAATGTCTACCCGTCTGGCCAGCTGGCACGACCTGAAGCTTTCGGGTGATCCGGCTGACCGACAGATGAACGATCAGGAGTCATGGCATGAGTGAAGAAGCCGTTCCCGCTGAACTGTATATTGCCCCTTTTGAAGCCACGTCCAGGGCGTTGAAAGCCCTGATTCGGCGGGATGCCCTGAATCAGGAAAACCACGGCGACCAGATCGAGATCCGCTTTGATGTGCCGGATCAGGATTTTATTAACAGTCTGCCTGAGTTTCCGGTGGTGAACGTCTACCTGACCAGTTTTTCAGAAAACACTACCCGGCGGCAGAGTGAGCCTTTTCAACTTAAAAGCACCGACAAACCCGCAGGGCGCGGCACAATTGTAAGGCGTCCCAAGTATATCGACCTGTTTTATATGGTGTCGGTGTGGAGTCGTAGTCAGGAGGAACGCGCCCTGACCGAGCAGTATCTGTTGTCGCGCCTGCTGCAAAGTCTGGGCAAACACGAGGTGGTTCCGGAAGAGCTGATGATTGCTGAAAATTACCTGTATGGGGTGACGATGCTGCAGATGCTGAGTGACGACGATCGTCGTTCACAGGGGGAGTTCTGGAATGCCCTGGGGTCAGCACCGCGTCCGGCCCTTAACCTGCAGCTGACAGTGCCGGTTCCGGTACACGAGCCAGAGGATACACCAATTGTTCTCGACATTAATCGTCACCTGCGGGATTACGACACCCTGATGCACGATGAAACTCCACCCACTCCACAGACCAAGGCCCTGGCCGGTCAGGTGGCGCTGAACGGGTTGGATTACCAGAATTTTTCGGTGCAGGCCGTTCGTACCAGCGACCTGTCGATTGAACAGCGAACCCTTAATCCTATTGGACTCTATGCCTTTAACGTGCTGGAACCGGGCGAATATATGATACGGCTGATGAACAACACCACTGGCTCCGCCATCCAGACGGGTTATGCGACAGTGCAGCGTAACAGTGAAGGCGAATTTGAGACGCAGGAAGTGGATTTTTCAACACTCTGACCCACTTTGGAAAGAAAACTGCTCTGGAAAGAAAGCCGCTCTGGAATGAGCGTGTAAAAAGGCATTATCTGATGACTCAACCGGCAATTAGAAACTAAAAAACACAGTTCGTGTTGTTATTAACCCTCCACCGTTCCTGACCAATTGAACAAACCCAGTCCTCGGGATAAAAACTCGAAGAGGGAATGGCCAGCCTCTCTGTAAAAAAACAATAACGGAGTACTTGTCCCGGTTTCCGGGCAAGAGATACCGGAGGTACGATGGAGTTGGCAGTTTATATTCAAAAGTACTCGGACGAAGCCGCCGCCGAGTTGTTTGGTGTCACCAAACGAACCATCGCCGCATGGCGACGGATGGAGCGGGCGCCCAGGCCGGTTCAGTCCATGCACATCATTAAGCAGACCCAGGGAAAAGTCAGCTGGGAAGGCATCTACAAACCCTACGCCCGATACCGCGAGCGGCAAAGCCGCAAGGCTTCTGAATCCTGACCGGGGAAATCCATGAATCCAAAACAGTTAATGCTGCTGCTCAATCCCAAAGGGCAGTCATGGTCTCCTGCTCCCCGGAATGCGGGCAAAGCGGGAACCGTACAGTCCCAGCTGCGCTGGGAAGATGTGGCCTCGGCGCTGGGGGCTGGCCAGCTGGCGCCGTTGTCGTATTACCTGGTCCGGGCCAAGTACTGTCAGGACGACAGCTCGGTTGAGCCTCTGCTGGCGCTGGTGCTGAAGGAGACCAGCGCTCTGGCAAAGGCTAACCGGTGGCAGGCGCGTAAGGACACTTTACAGTCTCTGGCGCATCTGGCCTGTTATGAATCCCTGGACACCCAGTTGTGTAAAAGTTGTGGTGGGCGGGGTTACAGCCAGGCGGGTAAAGCGTGCCGGGTGTGTCGTGGGTATGGACGACATCCGATGAGTGCCAGGGCTCGCTACCGGATGGCGGGCATTGATAAACGCAACTGGGAACGTCGATGGCTGTCCCGGTACGAGCAACTTTACCAGGCGTTATGTGACGCAGAGGACTGTGCTCTGGCACACCTCTCGCATCAGCTCGGCTCTTAGGTTTATTAAGGGGCGAGCCTGAGCTGCATTATGGACGATGCAGCACCCACCTCCCGACGAGTGAGGAAGACGACATGGAACAGGGAAAACAAACCAACTGGAAAGACGTGGTTGCCAGCGTTGCCCCAACGGTTGCAGGGATGCTGGGAGGCCCTCTGGCAGGCGTGGCGGTTAACCTGCTGGCGGAAAATCTGCTTAATGACCCCCAGGCCAGCAAGGACGATGTGGCCACTGCGCTCAGTTCTGCCCGTGTGGAAGATTTAAACAAACTCAAGTTACTGGAAAAGGATGTGCGTATTCAGCTTAAAGAGCTGGGAATACGTGAACACCGTCTTTTGTATGCCGACAAGGCCGACGCCCGCGCCCGGCAAATTGCCCATAAAGACGCCATGCCCGGCATCCTTGCCATTATGCTCACCGTTGGCTTTTTCGGGGTGATCGCGTTTATGGCAATGGGGGAAATTTCACCCAATAACGAAGTAGTGATGCAGGTCATGCTGGGCGCGCTGTCCACGGCCTGGATCGGTGCCATGCAGTTCTTTTTTGGTACGACGCAGTCGAGTCGTGACAAGAATAAGTGGCTTTCCAGATAAAAGCGCACGATAAACGACCATGATAAAAGATAAAGCCATCTAATAAGGATAACGCTATGTACGCCGAAGCACAGAAGCCTGCCACAAAGAAACCCGCTCCAAAAACTGCAGCTCCGCTGATTCAGAAAAAGAAAAATAACACTGGCCTGCCCGATAATGTTAAAGGGGGTATTGAATCCCTGTCCGGCATGAGCATGGATCATGTGAAAGTACACTATAACTCTCCCAAGCCTGCCCAGCTGAATGCTCATGCCTATACGCAGGGTTCGGATATTCATGTGGCTTCCGGGCAGGAAAAGCATGTTGCTCATGAAGCCTGGCATGTGGTGCAGCAGGCGAAGGGGCGGGTGAAGCCTACGACAGAAGTCGCTGGGAAGCCGGTGAATGATGATGTGAAGCTGGAGAGGGAGGCGGATGTGATGGGAGCCAGGGCCAAGGGGGTTGGGTGATTTATTTGCGGCGCAAGAGCTTGAAGCAGTTCGGTTATAGCTTGATGAAGCAGGTAGTCTGGGGAAGTGGCCTTTTAATAACTTTACTTGGTGTTACAAGGCCGTGTTTGTTAAAGAGATAGTGGAAATAAAGTCTGTTTTCTTGCATAGCGATATTTATAGGCAATGAATGAAAGCTTGTCACAAGCTCTAAAATCTAATTAAAAAAGGTCTGCAATATGTATGCGTCAAAGAAAAAGCTAGATCCTAATGCGACTATGTTGGCATTACAAGCTAAAAATAACGGTAAGCGCGGCAAGGTGGAACGAGGATTGAGTGCTGTTTTAAAACCGGTGATTCAACGAACAGCAAAAGAAGATATAGTCAAAATGGGATTCTCCGAAGAACAGACGGAAGATTTAAAAACGGTCGTAGGTGGTTGGGTGAATACCAAACAAACCATCAACAACCTCGCATTAACATCTGATCTATGGGTGTCTATTCGTCGATATTATAGCGATGATAAAAAGGCTAAAGATTTACTTAACAATCTAAAAGTAAAATTAAATCAGGCATACTTTGATGAGGTGTGTAAGCTGATAAAAAATGAAGCGCTTCGACCTAAGGTGCTAAATAATTGTGACCAGGAACACTTTTGGGTGTTGCAGGGATTATTCGAAAAGGATAGAGATGCATTAATTAGTAAAGGAATAGATAACGCTTCTATAGATGCACTTATAGCTTCAGGTGAATTGCCTATGCAGCCTTTGAGCAATCTGGCAAAAGAGGGGGATCTGGAAAAATTAGGTGGATTGGGACCACTGAGTAAGTCATATCCTAAATATATAGAAAAATATCGCACCATTGGGGCTGGTGACGCAGCTAAATTTAATACTGTAACTCCTTGGTTGAAAACACTAGACCATGATTCGCATACGTATTTGAATAGGGCTGCCCCTTCTCTGGACGTACTCTTGGAGATGACTAAGGATGAGCCTTTGACAAATAAAACAGTTCGTTGGTTACCGTATGTTAGTGAAGAAGCAAGTCCGGCTAATAATGACACTGCTACTATCAATGGCTCAAAAGCTGAGTACAGATTAGGTCACTTTTTACGAGGTCATGCACTGCGTTATTTAGATAAAGATATTGCTACAGGGGGTAAGACATTGTGGCCACTTGATACTTCACGCGCCGATGTTGAATCGGTTTGTAAGGAATTCGATGATGATAAAATTAGAGATGATACTGTGAAAGGTAGTAACTGGGACTATACTCCGACTGGAGGAGGAAAGGCTGCTGGAATCACGATACGTGCTGCAAATAATTGGGAGGATAAAAAGATCGATCAACTTTTCCCGAAAGAAGGAGGTAAGATTTATTCATCTGAATATGAAAGGCTTACATCGGTGAGGGCTTTAAGGAGGGACTGGCCGAATCCTTAAGTGAAAAAAGCAACGGTGTGTGACTATTATTTATAATTTTCAATATTTAAGCGTTTATAACCACCCGAAAATAATAAAAAAACAGACCCACATTTATGCACAACACAAAACCCAACCCCCAACCCAGAAAAACCCAACGCACCGGCAACTTCCCCTACCGATTCAAAATAACCACCGACTACACCTGCGAATCCGGCTGGCAATTGCCCGAAGCGTTTGACTCAAAGTGGCTGTCGATTTCCACCACGGGCAGGGTCACCGTTAAAGCCAACGACAATGGCTACGCCTGGGATGGCTGTACCCCCAAAAAAAGTGTGCTGAATCTGTGGATTATTGGTGTACCCGATGGACATATTAACCATCGCACCATGAAGCCTTACACCTATTATGCGTCGCTGGTTCATGATGCGTTGTATCAGTATCTGGATACAGTGCCGGTGTCTAAGAAAAACATCGACCGGTTGTTTCTGAGCATGTTGGGGGATTTCAAACTGCGGTTTGTGTATTACGGGGCGGTGCGCCTGTTTGGTGGACGCGGCGTAAAACAACATGGCCTGCGGAAACAGGGCTGACGTCACTCTCTACTCACCCACCACGACTATCAACCATCTTCATTACCCATACATCCCAACGGGAAGGATAAACCATGCCTGATTCCGAGAAAAAAAAAGAGATCAAAGGTTATTTTGAGGCGGGAGATATCCCCACTGCTCAGGATTTCTCTAAGCTGATTGATTTAAGTACTGACGCTACAGAGCTTGAAGGTACGATTAATGCTGACCGTATCCCTGATCTGTCTGCGACCAAGGTCACAACGGATATGTTCGCTGCTGACCGTATCCCTGATCTGTCTGCGACCAAGATCACAACGGATGCGTTAGATGCCGATCGTATACCTGACCTGTCTGCGACCAAAATCACAACGGATGCGTTAGCTGTTGAGCGTATTCCCGACCTGTCCGCGAACAAAATCACAGCGGATACGTTAGGTGTCGATCGTATACCTGAGCTGTCTGCGAGCAAGATCACAACGGACACATTAGCTGTTGATCGTATACCTGATCTGTCAGCGACCAAGATCACAACGGATGCGTTAGGCGCTGAGCGTATACCCGACCTGTCTGCGACCAAGATCACAACGGATACATTCACTGCTGATCGTATACCCGACCTGTCAGCGAGCAAGATCACAGCGGATACGTTAGATGCTGATCGTATCCCTGTTCTGTCAGCGAGCAAGATCACAGCGGATACGTTAGATGCTGCACGTATTCCTGAGCTGTCAGCGAGCAAGATCACAACGGATATGTTAGATGCTGATCGTATACCCGACCTGTCAGCGAGCAAGATCACAGCGGATACGTTAGATGCTGATCGTATCCCTGCTCTGTCAGCGAGCAAGATCACAGCGGATACGTTAGATGCTGATCGTATCCCTGCTCTGTCAGCGAGCAAGATCACAGCGGATACGTTAGATGCTGATCGTATCCCTGCTCTGTCAGCGAGCAAGATCACAACGGACACGTTAGATGCTGCACGTATTCCTGAGCTGTCTGCGAGCAAGATCACAGCGGATACATTCACTGCTGAGCGCATCCCTGACCTGTCCGCCAATAAAATTACCGGCGATACACTGTCAACAAGTGTCCTCCCCGACGCTACTACTGACGACAAAGGTTCGGTACAGCTGGCCACCGCCGCTGATGTATTACTGGCAGAAAGTCCGTCTCTGGTTATGACGCCTGCCTCCAGTCGTTCACTGATTGCGCGCATGGTCTGGCCCAGTAGCCGCAGCAAGAAAAACGAGGTTCCGTTCAGCGGTGCCGTGAACGGCTACAAAAACAGGGGAATGCTTCCCTATGGGTTTACCTACAATGACTATGTCACTACGCAGGATGGCTCTCACCTGCTGCTTACCAAAGGCTGGAACACGGTTGATCTCCGCGTACTGCGCTGGGATGGTGCCTACTTTACGGAGGTGCAAACCATTGCCAGTTCCGGTCAGTACAGCAAATTCAGGCTGATGAATTTTGACGGGGTGACGGTGTTGTACGACGGTAATAGAGCGTATACCTGGAAAGCCCAGACAGCGACCTTTGAAGAAACCGGTCTGATCTCCGGATTTACCTTTACCAACACGACCCATGCCCACTACGGTGTCGCCTATGACGGGTTATTCCGGGTTGCCATTGCTGACCGGCTGGACAACTGTCACCTGTTTACCCTGGATGATCCTTACCAGCCCCATATACTGACCCCGGTCGGCGAAATACCTTTTGCGGTACCAACGGAGCAGCTTGCATCATCAAACGCTGTCTACAGGGTTCTTCATCTGGACGGCAATCCGGTTTATGGTCTGCTGGCTACGACGATTGATGTGGACTCTGATCAAATCCGGTTCTACCGGGTGCAACCCGGAACCTCGACGATCGACCCCCTTTCCACAGGTATACTGCCTACCGGTGGGCTCTACACGGCGGGACAACTGGTTTATCAGGATTCGGCACAGGTAATTATCGCTCATGCCGGAAACGAGTACGCCGGTAAGGTACACAGTCTGGATGGCACTGCCGCTACCCTTACTGCCACCGACCTTGGCAGCTATGACCAGCTCTCTAATGGCGGTGATATTAAACTGTTCAGCGTCGGCACCCAACCCTACATGATGATTCAGGAAGGGCCGGTATCGTCTGAGCATATCGCCATTTACCAGCTGGACGGAGCGGGCAAAACGAAGGTTGTCACCCTTCCCAACCAGATTACATCGGCAAGCGGATTGGCGCTGGCGGTATTCGATGACCGTCTTCTGATTATAAACGGCAATGAACAGAATGTTTTTGAGCTGATCATTGAATAGCCTGCTGACTCGAACAAGGTAACCCTGACCATGTCTGAATTCGCCACGGAAACGGCTCCTCCGGAAGCAAGGCCCGCCCCGCCACTGCCAGCGGAAACCACGCACAAACCTAAGCCGGTTACTGCGACGCCCTCACCTGTCGCAGCGCAGATGATGAGCGACCACTCCCTGTTACAAACCGGCTTGTCACAAAATGAGTGGTTACGACAGCCGTCAGCAGCAGTGGTCCAGCGAGCCCGGAAAAGCGTAGCGGCTGACTCCGGCGACAAACCCAAGTTTGAAATCTATGTGCCGGGCCAGTTCAGCTACAACAAAAAAGAGTTGACCGGTAACGACGCGTTCAAATTTGCCCAACAGATCAACAACACCTTTGTCAGCAACAATATGCCCGGGGGCTATGCCCTGAAGCTGGATCATAAAAACAGGAAGTGGTTTCTGGTGGGGCCTTTGGGGGTATCACTGTCTGAAGCGAAAGCCGTTGTGAAAGGGTTTAAGTTCAAGGGCAAGGTAGTGCTTCGTGGCGGTCCCAAACCAAAGCCGGTTATACAGGATGAGCCGGTCACTCCAGACCCGGGACCTATCATACCCGATGACCCGGTGATCCCAGATCCGATCATACCGGATGATCCGGTTATACCTGATCCGAATATACCCGATGATCCTGTGATTCCTGACCCCGTCTTACCGGAACAGGAAACGACCAGTCAGGAGTCGGCTACCCGGGGCTTTGCCCCGAAAATCACCGCCACTTATCTGGATAATGAAGGCAATGTCACCCGAACTGACGACGCAGACACGGTACTGACCAGTCTTGGCAAAGTGAAACGGGTGGAATATGACCAGCTCAGCAATGTCCAGAAGCAGGCGGTGGGCAGTGCCGCAAACCTGCGTAGCCGGGTCAACAGTCTTGAGGCTGCCGCTGCGCTGGACAGGGGTATCAGTCAGGGCTTGTATGGCGCACCGGCTAAAATAGCCGCCATGTCGGCGGGGGAAGCCGTGGCACAAGGCACTATTGACTGGCAGGAAGAGCTGTCGGCCGGCCATACGGGCTTCGCGCGTCTTAAAGGGCTGTTGCAGGATGCCGGATTCGGTAAAGAGGATTTCCCCAAACTGCTGGACAAGAAGGTCACGGCTGAAGACAGCGACACAGACGACACCGCTGTGCCGGAAAAAGCCAGTGCAAAAGAACGACTGCAGCCTTATTCCGGCAAGGCTCGCCAGCTCAGACAGGCGCTTGGCTATGTCCGGGCCGGGGAGTTATGGAATGGTCTCAGTGGTTACGGAAACTCTTACAATGCCGTTGCCGGTTCGCTGTTGAACAATGAGGCACTGTCCCGACGCAACACCTCACCCGGTAAGCTGGAAGCGTCTGTTACCCGGGCGGCCAGTAATGGCGGTGTCGCCATGAAGACTTCAGCGCTGACGGTATCCTGGCTGGGTGATAAGGCTCACAGGGATTTCTGGTCGGGTAAAACGGATGCCCTGAAATAGGGAAACACCTGTGCCAGTTAATTAACGGCTGGTTTACCTTTGCGGTACCAGGTGCGCCGACTCATGCCCAGGGCTTCCCAGGGCTTTGTTTGACTCAGGGCGCTGGCTTCCCAGGTGGCACGATCTACCACGCCGGCGGCACGACGCTTCTTCTCCTTACGCAAGCGGTCACGCGTCCGGGATTCGGACCGGGAAATAATGGTCTTAAGCTGTTTCTGCTCATCGTCACCGATGCTCAGCAGGCTGATCAGGGTGTCGTTCTTCGGCGTGTATAAAGGAGGGTAGCGTCGTCCATTAAACTCGACCTTTTCACCCGCCTCAAACGCCCTCGCCTTACGGTACAGGGTTGACAGTTCCGATGACCGATAGCCCCAGTTCGGGTCCATCTGACGAGCCAGTTCCGCCGCTTCGTGCCATAACCCGCCGGAATGAGTCGCCCCGCTGAGCAGCAGGAAGTTCATCTGCCAGAACAGCAGGCTCATCCTCTCCCCTGCCTTCACCTTTCCATCTTTCTCCTTTCCCCCCTTTAGCATCCGCAGTTTTTGCAGGGTGCGAATATCTTCCAGCCGGTCCCAGGCCAGACGACGACCGCTGAACGACCGCTGCCCTTTTCCTGCCAGATCCGATACCAGCGACAGTCTGTTTTTCCGCTTTTTTCCCGCCTTTTCCAGATCCCACCGTGCCATTGGCAACAGCATTTCACACAACCATTCAAAATCGTAACGCTTTGGTTTATCGTCCGTTCCGCTGGTGATGTGCAGAACCCTTGCCACCTGCTGACTGCGGCTGTTGACGGTATCGACCAGCCGTAATACACGGGAAGCGTCTTTTGCCCGGGGGTCAGCACCGGTTTCGTGCAGCAGATCGACCAGAAATCGCTGACAGGCGTTCCAGCGGGGCAGTGCCTGTCGTGGCAAGGTTCCATCCAGCAACCATTTGGCGTGCAGCCCCCGCCCGCTCCAGATCACCAGTGACGGTTGCGGTACCCCGGCCTGTTCGCAGAAATAGAGGAAACTGTCGACCTGCTGGTCAGGGGTGCGCCCTTTCGCCCAGGGCATGCGGTAGGTGTCGACATCGACAAACAGCAGGCCGATGCGTGCCAGGTTGACCACCCGGCGGTTGGGTAACAGGAACTCAGCCTGGCTGATCCAGGTATCTTTGGTGGGATCGACCAGTGGCAGAACCTGGTGCAGATCGGTCAGACGATAGGAAACCTGTTGTTTGCGGTTAAGTTGCTGAATCAGCAATGAAAAGTAGCCGTAACGCCCCTGATCAAGATAACTGCCGGCTTCCGCCGTTGAGTCAATATCCAGTGCATTCTGTATGCCCCCTGCCCCCATCGCGTCCCCATTCGCATCAACCGGTGGTGAAGTTTCATCGTTGCACCGGTTACACAAATGCGTCCACGGGGGGCGGGAAATGGTTACACAAAAGGTGTAGAAAGTCCTGAACTTCTGGCTAAAAGGATCGTCTACACTCTGTACTTTTTTTTATGGACGTTAATTAAATGAGCAATGTTATATCCGAGGGATTATCAATACGAACAATAATGGCCGGGTTATTGATGACCCTTATTTTTGTATCAGGCAGCAGCTTTGGGGGGCTGACTGATAAAGAAAAAGGGATCAGAAACGCTAACAGGCATACTGCTGAACGCTACCTGGACATCGTTTTTGCCTCTGAAAATGAACGTTTTCTGATTGACCAGATTAAATCTATTCACAAAGCCTATGTCCGGCAGGGCAAAACGATCGACTCTTTCCGGCTATCCAGAGACTTACGGAAAGCAGCGCTGACCGACCTTATACTATCGGGGTTTGATATTTACTGGGAGAACACCAACTACCATATGAGGCACCGGTCTCATCTTCTGGAGGAACATCTTTACGACAGGGTGGTACCGGAAACCCAGCAAAATATCAGAGCCTATAACCAGAATGACTTTCTGGTACTGGATGAATTTCATGCCGGTGACAGGATCGAATCATTAAGAGCGTTAGTTGAACTGGCGGTACAACATGGTTTGTCAAAATACCCTTACAGCCCTTATTCACATAAGGCGCTGGCAAACCAGCTGGCTTATATTCTGATTGAACTGCATGAAATATACTGGAAACCCAGGGCGCTACGAAACCTGAACGCCAGGTATCACGCAGCAAAAGCTGAAGCGAAGGGAAAGCCCTCGTTTGCTCACTATCGTCAACATCTTATTAATACGCTGACTTCAGATCCCAATAAGACCCTGTGGTATACCTTCAAACCTGACAAGACTAGCGCAGGCAAGCCAGCAAGAGACTATAAATCGTTTCAGACCACTCTGGCGGGTCACTTTCCTGATGTTGAGGCTTTCGGTTCTGAATCCGTTAACAGGCGCCCAAAGTCGACCTATTCAAAGCCACAAGCGACAGTGAAACCGCCGGTTGCTGAAGAAACGTCGCCGAGTAAGCTGTATTTTGCAGCGAAGGTGGTGGCTGGCTGGTTTATTGGTGTCAATATTGTTGGAGCAGTCTGTTATTTCTGTTCAGGCAACCCGGGCCGGGACAAAAAAACCTTTGAAAGGGGTGAGGAAAACGCAGCGGGTGTTGAACACAATGGGGATGAAGAACCCTTCTATGAACGGAACCTGCGCAAACGTCGCTATAACGATAATAAACCCTCCATGCCCCTGGATCAGGGTGGCGGCAGTGTCTTCACTTCAGCGGTGTCAGTGGACAGAACTGCACCAGAGTCTGAGCTGACCCGGAGATTGTCATCCTCAGACGAGGACACAACCTCTTCCGGGTGGGGCTTCTCATCATGGGGTAGTCAGGAAGGTGACACCTCTTCAGACTGGGTTGGTACTAGCAATTCATTAGATGATGTACAAAACAGGGCTTACAGCGATAATGAAGATGGTTGGTAACTTTTCAGTTCCACTATCAGCCCCGCTATCCAACCCCACTTCAAGCTTCGTTTGCCAGCGCCTTCAGACAGGCATCCCAGAGCCGGGCCAGGCTGGATAAATAGTCAGGCTGCTGATGACGTGTTTTCTGGTTCTCCACACACTCCGCCCGAATGGCATGGAGTGCGAGCAGGTTGGCGTAATCCCTCTCCTGCATTAATTCGTTGCTGCTGAGGCTCTTATCTTCAACAGGCATCACGGTGCGCCACTGTTCGGCGGGTACCGAGGTCATGGTGGGAAACCACAGCACAGGACCATTGCTTTCTGCCAGCAGTAGATTACCGTGGGGGAAGATGGCGGACAGCCGGTGGTTAATCAGGTTAGCGCTGCCATCGTCGTGTTCAGAAGAAAAGTTCTGGCACAACAGGGATACTGTGACGTCTTTTCCTTTGATGGTCAGTTGTCTGAAATACGCCTCTCTGGCTTCAGTATCCGCACAGGTGACCTCAAGGTTTTCCAGACTCCCCATGGCACGACCCAGCATATCCAGCCCGGAATAGAGTGTTCTCAGGTTGACAGACACACTGAATGTCAGTGCTTTACTCATGTGCTCTGCGGTCTTTATGGCGTTAAAAAAAGCCTGGGGCGCATTCAGGTCAGCAAAATGCCCATTCACATGAAAACAACAGCCGTGTTGTTCAGCCAGTTTCAGGCAGGAGTCCATAGCTTCGAACCCCATGGGGTGTTCTGCCAGTACATGCACCTGCTGCCTGAGCAGTCCGTGGATAAGGTTCAGCCCTGCCGCGCCGGGAACCGCAACGCAGGCAATATCAATATCCGACACCGGCAGTTGCGCAAGGTCGGTAAAATGCGGGACAGAGAAGTATTGCGCCAGTTCCTGTGAACGCTGGCTGCCCGTTGACAGAATACCTGCCAGCCTGAAGTCCTGAACGAAAGGGCTTGCGATGGCCCGGAGATACGTTGCCCCATAGTTGGTTCCGCACACCAGAATATTCATGGTCAGTCCTTTTGTTTATGCAATCGGGTGAGGATGTGGATTAACAGCAGCCCCTTTCAGCAGGCGCCTTAAGCGTGGATTATTAAATCGACGGAACTGCTCACCGAAATGAATAGGCTGCAAATGTCGTCCTACCGCACGGGCTACCTTGAAAGGGGTCAGACTGACATCCGGAGCCGTTACATCAACCACGGCAATCTCAACGCCGGTATCAGCCAGGCGTTCTTTCAGATCCGAAACGTTATTAATCACCGGGTAGGTCCAGTCTTCCGGATCGATGGCTTTATCAGCGTCCTGACGCATAAAATCAAAGCAGGACTGCTTGTCTTTTGCGAAGTAATAGGCAGCATGATCTTCCAGACTGCGAACGTCGTCAGCCTGCCGGGGAAACGACTGCCCCGTGGACATCAAATAACACAGATAAGGCATCACATGCCCCTGCTCCAGCAGGGCTTTTCTGGCCGCGACCCGGATATCGCCATGGCAGGACAGAGCAACGGACGCTGCCGGTGTACTGATGCCGTCGCCCAGTGATAAACAGACGACAGTCGGCACATGCAGGCCCACATCCAGCAGGTACAGTTCCAGCTCAACGCCCCGCTGGTGAAGTTCGTCAATCAGAAGGCGCATCTTGCCTTCATACAAGCTGTCTATATTAAGTCGCTGGCAGGGCTGCTGTGCGTACCATGTCAGCATCATGGCATCCCGTTCAATCAGTTCATAACAGGCCCGAAGCGCCGCGTCGTCGTGGTTTTGTCCGGCAGCGAGGCCGTTTGAAGAGACCTGGCTGAACTGTTCTTCGTAACGGCACTGGAAATTAAAGTAGGTGACCAGCGCCGGTACCCATACGGGCGTTGTCGTACCAACCCAGTAGCCCCTGGCCCAGTGAACAGACCGTTTTCTTTTCCAGGGGGCGAAAGGAAAGCCTTCAGAGGCGTATTGCTTTTTGGAGTACAAAACAAGGTCGTCAGGATCAAGGTACTCCCCGGTCAGCTGGCTGATGGCCGCGTATTTCAGCTGATCCTTCTGGTACCGGGCGGCAGAATAACGCTCCAGAGCTTCACCAATTGCACTGATATGAGCCGATACCGCGTCCAGCCCCTTACCGGAACCCACCTGCCCCATTCCCCGGGGATCAAAGGTTCCCTGAGTAAAGGTCGACACGCTGGCTGATGCGGTCACAGGAAAATCCGGCAGGGTGTGAAGGTGGTCGTTTAATTGCCGGATGATGCCGGTAACAGGATCAAGCCAGCCATCAAACAGCTGCTTCAGTTCTTTGACCGTATTAATGCTGTTTAATGGATTGGCGGCAGGTTGGGGGCGGTGGCCGGATGGCTTCTGGTCGTGAAAATGATGGGGCTGATACGGTGTGCCGCCACAGACATCGCACCAGGGAACGGGGATAATCCGGTGTTTGCGCGATTCGCCTGTTACCAGATTATGCACATTGACCCGGCTATGAATGTCTGATGTCGTGTAGTTTAACAACAGCTTCAGGGCTTCCATGGCAAGACCATGACCATGCATGGGTGCCATGCCTCCCAACAGGCTGCGTGAGCGGCTGTTTTCCCGGCTGTCGAGGGTGCTTTGTTCCAGCACATGACTGAGCTGGGGGTTGTCTGAAGCTCCGAGCCTGCGCAGGCGCATACAGTTCCAGCAACCGGGCTGACCGGCTTTCACCACCGGACCAATCCAGGACTCAAGGCCATCAATGGTGCCAAACAAGGTCGGCACCGGTTGCTGTTGCAGAGACAGCGACACCTGTTGTGAATGATACAGGGCTTCAGGCCCGAGGGTGACAATGGCCAGGTCAAATGCGTAATCGGTGGTGTAATTGATGACCACATGACCTTTCTCGTCGGTCGCAAAAGGCTCGGACGTAAGGTTGCACCAGGGGGCAAGCGCGCCAATGCGTTCAGCAACCACTGTCGTCCGTGGGCTGTCGATATCTTCGGGAAGAAAGGCGCTGTGATTGATCTGGTCGTCAAGGCTCAGGGATGAACCATCGACCAGATGAATATGCCCTACCCCGGTTCTGGCCAGCTCGTCCACCAGATGAACGGACCAGGGTTCCAGACCGATCACCAGCACATGGGCTGAGGCTAATGAGGACAGCTCTTTTTTGTCCGCCGTGTTCCATGCCTGCAGAAAGCGCTGCTGGGAAGGCCAGGGTGGCTGAGAGACGGTTAATTCATCCTGTTTAACGACGATGCCCTGGTTCATCAATGTGCCGATCAGGCTGGCGATACTTTCTTTGTCGTAGTCTTTTAGGGCCTGACAGAGTGATTCAAGGGAGTGCTCGCCATTCAGTAACGGAATCACGTTAGAGACAAAAGCTTCGACATCCCTGCCATGCAGTTGAAAGGTGCCTAAATCGGATTGCAGCAATAAACCCTGTTCGTTTTTTGAAATGGAAGCGGCCGGACTTAATTTTAATGTACTCACATCCAGTTCCTTTGCATGTATGGGTGGCTTTTAGCGAAGCCAAACAACAGATTCAGCTAAAAGCCGGTGTTTATCAACCAATTTTCATGCTGTTAACTGCAACTGCTGAGCAGACAGTAATACACCGGTGGTGGTGTGGCAGAAGGCGAGCAGGTGACACAGCAATACGACGATGGTTGTGCAGGCTGGCAGGTCACACAGGTGAGGACCGGTTGGTTGCCTTGCTGGCCAGCCTGACAGGGTGTGCAGGGGCTGCAGGTCAATGGTCCGGCATTGCATAAATAAACCGGTCCCGGAGCTGGCTGGCATTGCAGGCACTGCACGATACAGGGGCTACACTGCACACAATAGCTGACCGGGTTGGGGTTACACTGCACACAGTAACTGACCGGATTCGGGTTGCACTGGACACAGAAACTGATCACACAGGGTGAACACTGTGGCGCAGCGCAGAAATTCACAATGCAAGGGGTACACTGCAGCGATGAACATTGCACGCACTGATAGCTGCACTGCTGACATTGATAGTTGCACTGAACACACTGATAGCTGTATTGCTGGCACAGATAGTTGCACTGCTGGCAGGTGTCGCACTTTCTAACACCCCTGGCTTCAAGAGCCTGCACCTGCTGTTCGAGCTGCTCGACTTTAGACGTCAGCTGGCTCACCTGGACTTCAAGTTTTTTTTCACTCATTGTTTCTATCCTTGAACGGTAAGATGTCTGACCAGACAAAGGTCTACAACCAAATTCCACGACACAGTGCGATGGTCAGGTGACTGTGCGCGTAAGCGCACAAGTTCCCTGCTGAATAAATCAGAAAAATTCTGGTTTATTGGCGCAGAGAGTATTCACCATGCAAATGCACAGGAATCCGGCTTTCAGACAATGCGCCTTAATGTATTGGCAACAATGTGTGGAAACTGAATCAGGCTGCCGTCAGGCTGGGGAAACTGCAGCGTAATATTCTGGAGATATTGCATCTGCACTTCACCGGTCTCCAGAAACTCCAGCCACATCGTGTTGGAGAAACGTTCGACATTGATGACCCGGGTTTCAAAAGGGATGTTCGCCACCGATCCGTTGTGATGGCTGTCGACTTTAATCACCGTGGTTTGCACTACAGGCTCCGGTGTTAAAGCCAGAGTCGCGTTGAGAACTGCATTGGGATTGACGTTGGGGTTATTGACGACATCCGGCCCGTAGGGAATATAGAAGTCTGCGGGCAATGCTTTGCCGTCTTTGCTGGGCAGGGTTGATACGGCTTCGATATTGGGACGACCGGGAATGATCTCAAAACCGCCGGTTGCCAGAATGCTGTTGCCATGGGGTACAGACACCTGTTTCACAATGGAACCGGCAGGGTTCTGTGGCGGAATGGGTTCGGGCGCTGGCGGGCTGGGAATGGGGGAAATCCCCACCGGGCCAACCAGTTGCGGGCCGGTTTTTAAATGCAGCCAGGAACCGTTTTCGGCATGAACCAGCTGATCTTTCTCTGGCCCTTGTGAAAAGAAAACCCGTTGCTCATAAAACAGTGTGTAAGAGTTCTGCTGAAATTTACCACCACGGTTAGGTACTTTATCGGCAATGGCACTGAAGGTGATCTCTTCATAATAAGGAAAGTTTTTTAGAATAAAGCCGTTCTTTGCCGTCGCTTCCGGCAGGGGCATCACGTTGTAGCCGTTTTGCGGTGTGCTGACCCAGGTGCCGATCAGTTGCGCCAGTGGGCCGAGGTTGTATAAAACGTCCTGATTGTCTCTGCCTTTGCCCTGGCGTAACAGGGGCGGGAGAACGTTGTTCCAGTAGGTGTTGGATTCTGTACTGGCGTAGCCGGGTTGGGAATGTGTAGCGGAAGAGGCGCCGGAAGAAGTGCCGGAATAAGGACATCGCTGTTGACTGTCCTGCTGACTGCTGCTTTTCGTGTTATCGCCGGAGGTTTTCTTGCTCATAGATCGTCCTAATCTTTTGATTCAATGAAATAACTGCCTGCGTTACGGTTTTCAATTATTGTCTGAGGACTATGACATCCCTGTTAATGCCAGATGGCTTATGCCAGAAAAAAGGATTTCATTGGGTTGGGTATGGGTTATCTGCCAGCGTGGAAAAATATTTACCGAAAATCGGTTTAAAATAGTAACTACGTCACACTAATCAGAATTTATTAAGTATCGTTAATAAACGCCTAAAGACGTATATTAAAATTAGTATCGATGATGTTATTCCCAATAATATACAACCGTTCGAATATCCATTCTCTTCCGAGTTCCTACTTGCACTTCCTGTGCTGAAAGCGCTATGTTGATTACGCTTTGAGGACCCATTTTTGAGGCAAATGATGTCGCATCTTTGTTTACCTTTTTCATATCATTTCCATAAAAAACTTTAGACTTCGCTTCCATTGCTATCTCCCTCATAACAGTTAACGGTTCATTTAGTCTTCTTTTCACTCATTCACTTCATTCATAGGCCAGTTAGCCCATGCCGTATTATTCCACTCATGAATCTCCTTTAAGGTATTGTCCGGATCAATAACGCAGTAGATTTTATAGGCCGTCTCTGAATCGTCCGGCGACCAGGTTAATCGTGCGGTTTTTGTTGTCTGCTTGCCTGCCAGCTGAACAGTTACATCTTTGTCGATCTGTTTGCCACCGGTGGCGGGATCGCCATCGTAGCAACGGACAGCCACCTTGATACTGTTATCCAGCAGACTGTAGTTGTGTATCTGAGCCTCAATGGCGACTGGTTTACCCGACTCATCCAGATCAAAACCAATTTCCCGTGAATACTGACGATAAGGGTCGGTCAGGTCTTTTGATCGCATGGGCAGGGCAAAAGCCGGGTCAGGCAGTTCACCATAGGTTTTATACCAGCCGCGCTTTTCACGGGTGTCGGGTATATCCACCTTATAGTCAACAACGAGATAGCCCAGTTGTGACCAGTAAACCCAGGGGGTTACAGAGAATGAATAGTCCCTGTCCGGAAAAGACGACAGGTATATGTGAATACTGGTGGAGTCCTGATAACTCAAATCTAATGTCGAAAGCTGTTTTTCGGTATATTTCGACTGTGTCTCGATATCCAGTCCGAAGCTGATGAATTTGGTAAAGCTTCCGTTAAAACCCTGCTTTCTGGTGATTTCCTGAGACTGCTCAACCGATGTCGTTTTGGTTTTAACCTCTTCCCAGGAAACGTATTCGTCTGCTTTCCCGGCAGGCCCGAGGGTAAACTCGTTCTGATTAAGCAGAACATAGCTTTGATTAATGCCTTCGTTGTCTTTTGTGATGACATCAACAGGATTTTTGGACGAGTAGGAAAGCAGGTTGGCCGTTTCATGGTTGGGCTTGTAATAAGACCCGGGCTGGTTGCCGGGGATATAGCGGATCACACCGGAATTATCGGGCCTGTCCGGAAAAACAACCATTATCGTTCCTTCCGGTTTATCCGGAACGCTATCAGGACCTGTATAGGTTGGGTATTCCCACACGGTGTAGCCAAGTTCCAGCAGGACGACATAATCATCCATTTCGGCGTAGGCGTTTGAACCAAACTCTAACGACTGAATAGAGCCAAATTTTTTAGTGAAGTTATTGCCATAGGTTTTTTCGATACTGGATTTCAGCATCGCCAGTTTCTTTTTCCCCAAGGATAGCGATGTCTTATCTGAATAGGACCAGTCTCTGGAGATATCAAGCTGCATGTTGGTGCTTGTACTCAGCTTATTCTGATAAAGAACATAGCTGTCACGGTTGTTATTAACATTCAGGGTGTCTGTTACCTTACCTTCGTCGTTCATCCACCAGTCTTCATGCTTTGGTGGCTCATTAATCAGGGCAAGAATCTGTCGGGTCGCATTCCGCCTGAATTTTTTTGGAGGGCCAACCCGGACACTGTTACCGGAAAAGTCGCCAAGCGCTACCGACAGATGGCCTCCGATCCATTTATTCGGGCCGGAGGAGTAGCCAAGAATCTGTTGTTTATTCGTACGGGCTTTGGTTTCAGTGATTTTTTTGAGATCCGTGGCAACTGAAAAAACACCCAGTGATGCACAAGTGACACAAGTCTGATCGGATGGTCTCCAGGCTGCAACGATCTCACTGGTCAGGTCGCCATTCAGATCGCCTACCTGTACATCAAGCAAGCTCCAGAATGAGCCGTCTGGCCAGTTTGTCCTTTCAGAAGCAATAAAGTCTTTGGACTGATAACCACCATTGGCAAGCAACTGTGATGCAGACAAATCGTAGCTGTAGATATTAAACGCCAGTTTTGATTCACCGTTTGCCAGAGTACCCGCTGTACCAACCACCACCTCGTTAACAAGGTCCAGGTTAAAGTCACTCACAGCAACACTGGTATAGGTATAATCCCATTCTTCCTTGGCCTGAAGGCTTCCAAGTTGACTGTGACTCAGTAAATCCGGCGTGATGGAATAAACCGTCAATTCCGGAGTCACCGTCGGTATTGACGACTGGTTGCGGATATTATGACTATCCGAGGCCCTGCTCCATGCAACAATCACTTCATCAGCCTGATTGCCATTCAAATCGCCACTGGCCAGATCGATCTGGCCAGCGACATAGGGTTTATCTGACTGATAGGCCGGGCGACCAATGGCAAGATTGCCAACCTTGTCGACGCGGGTCTTTTCTTCCAGTACGCCATTTTCACCGACGTGAAATATTTGCAGAACCAGTGGCGTCGTTTTAGAAGAAGAGCCAGCGTCTTTGCTCCATGCAACAGCCAGCTGCACGCCGTCTCCACTGTAATTCCCTGCTGTGGATGCCACCTGGGGGTAGAAGTTGTTATTTTTGAAGGCATCGCCTTGATAGATGGTTCCCAGCCGGGGCTTATTATCTTCGAAGTCGATATACTGAATGTTTAAATGGGTATCCACCCAGACCAGCATCACTTCATCTTTTTCATCATCGTCGTAATCCGCGATCGCCATGCTGATGGCCATTCGTGGTTCAGTGTCGTTTTCTTTTACATTGGAAAGGCTTTTAAGAATTTCGGATGTTTCACCCACGCCCGCATGGATAATAACCTTGCCTTCTTTGGCGTTATAGCTGGCGATAACAAGATCGGAGCGCCCATCGCCGTTAATATCTCCGGCGACAACGTCCAGATTAAAGGAAAATGCGGACTGATTATAAAATGTATTCAGCTGAAAGCTGGCTGGCAGCGCCTGTGCTTTCTGATCCAGCGAAATAAACGCTTCCGATTCGCTGTTATCTGTTTTGGCACTGTAGGTGGCAGCCGCAAGCTGTAAAGACTGTGGAAATTCTCTGGCAGTATCAATCGGTGTTTTTCCGCCTGCAGCCGGGGCTGTCCAGACCATTGCAATGTCGTTGGACTGGACAAGCTGATAGTTACCTTCAAATGGATTTGTAGCCGGTGTCACCGCTGTTCCATACGCCTGCGTGTAAGAAGCGGGTTGTTGAGATCTGGACAGTGAGGCCGGGGATTTTGATGAATCAGAAAAGC
Organism: Endozoicomonas sp. NE40; assembly: GCF_040549045.1. Classification (NCBI taxonomy): domain Bacteria; kingdom Pseudomonadati; phylum Pseudomonadota; class Gammaproteobacteria; order Oceanospirillales; family Endozoicomonadaceae; genus Endozoicomonas; species Endozoicomonas lisbonensis. Next base: position 177,616 of record NZ_JBEWTB010000001.1, read on the forward strand.
AACCTGATAGCAGTAACGGAACGAGCACTATTGAAATCACATTCTTCATGATGTTTGCTAAAACCTCTCGTCCTGATTGAGATTGTGTTCCGGTGAACTTCCTTTATCGGAAGCTCACCGGGATGCATGACACTATTCTTTTGAACATGACAAAAATGAGAACGAATGCAAAATTCTCTACTGAATCTCGTTCGTTATAGGAATAGCCGTACCTTCAACCGGCAACTTGAAGTGGGTGTTCAGGTCCTCCAGCCGGTGTTCCTTTTCCAGCGCTTTCAAGTCCACGGAGTAGACGAGTGGAGACGTGTACATACGCACGTAAAACATCTTCTGGCTCAGGTCCGACACTGTGACCCACTGGGTATAGTCTTCCGGAATGCTGGTCTGACCATCTATCGGTTCCGCTGAATTGCGGGTAGTGCCTTTGGGAATATCCACAGTGTTGAGTACGTGAAAAGCCAGTGTCGAAGCCTGCTCCTTTGAGTCAACGGGTGTTGAGAAGTTGGTCATCATAGATGTCCTGACAAAACGGTCCACGGGGGTTGGGCTACCGGGAAGACCCTGTAGACCGGTACCCTGGGAAACGGTCTCGCAGGTAAAACGATGGCCGCGGAAGCCTTTGTGAGACTTCGGGTTCTGGGCATTAACCGGAGAGAGATTGACGTAGTTGCTGATGACGTTTTCCTGCTGCCAGCCAATCAGCGGATCATTGGTCAGGGTACCGATGGGGTTCAGGTCGGAAATGTGTAACTGCCCGTCCACAAATTCCAGTACGATGGCATTGCCTTCGACATCCTGTACCGGAAAGTGAAACCGGAAAGCGGACTGTATCTGCTCAAACGGATCAACCACCCGGAGCCTGTCAGGGTTATGGTTTCCCCGGGTCAGCGTGGGGGATAGCTGATTCACCTCAAGACCATCAATCACCTCCTGACAGCTTCTGCAACGGGATAAAATCCAGGTGGTGAGGTATGGATAAAACAGTGCGTTGTTGGCACGTTTTTTCCCGTCTGACTGTTCGAAAGGCTGGTACTGGCTTTGTGCCAGAACCATTGTGCCTGTGGTTAATCCATGGGTATTCATACCGTTGGTCGCTACAATGTCGCTATGGAAGGCGTTCAGTGCGGTAAAACCATACAGTCCCTTCCATGAATACATGCTGTTAAGGTCAGGCAGGTCTGTTCTTAAAGTAATGTCCGGCGCGGCTTCCAGATGTGCGATGACCTCTTGCCCCGGATTCTGGTTGTATTCAAAGCCCGGCGAGCGAAAAAACAACTCTGAATCCAGTTCAATGCCCAGTTCCATGGAACGGCCGACGACCACTTCGTTATCTTTTGTTGATATGGAAAAATCAGTACACATAGTGAAACACTCCCTGTTGAATGAAAGCCTGGTTGACTGTTTTCAGTCGCTATAAAGACCAGACTTAAAAGGTGTTAAAAAACCTTTTAAACCCAGAGTAGCTACGCCCCTGCAACTTTCCACGCCTATCGATTAACGGATAGAAACAAATACGAATAAACAGTTTTTAGAAATAACGCTTTCATCAATACGATCCCCCAACTGTCATTAAGGCTTCCTGCCATCCGTTCACTAAAAAGGACGGATGGCAGGAAGTGAATGTGAGATGTACCTGAAAAACTACTGCTATTTCTGACTTTGTGATTGAAGCGCTTTTTCGAAACCCTCATGAAAAGGGTTTAACTTGTTATCCAAAACTCCGTTCTTGAATAGTTTGTGTAACTTGAACCTCAGACGAAATTTTTTGTCTTCATTAATGATGACGTGGATCAAATCAGCTGATTGCCACCCAGACCTTAATCGTTCAATCAATAAGCGCTCTATATCAGGCTGTGCAGTCTCATTGCTTAATGCTTCATCTATATTGCTCAGAAGTACCCGGGCTTCTTCCTCCGACACTCGCTGCTCCCGCTCCTGAACCTGTCGTTGAGCCTCTTCCCGTTCCTTTTGCCGTTCCTCCTCCAGCTTCTTTTGACGCTCCTTCTCCCGATTCTCTTTCTCTTCTTGCTCCTTTTCTAGTTCTTGTACCCGTTTTTGCTCCCATAACCGTCTGTTTTCTTCTTCCCGGGCGTTTGCCTCTTCCCGTCTCTGCTTTTGCTCTACTGCCTGTTGCTCTACTCTCTCTTGTCTGCTTTTACGTTTCTGATGGTCAGTTTGACAAACAGGAGCTCTGTCTTTACAAACCTCATCGCAGCGGTTCTTCGCTTCAGGCTTCTGCGGAGGATTTGCTTGATTCGTACTGCCGGGGCGGTCTCTTTTTTTCTTCTTTTTCTTAATCACCGGGGCATCGTCAGTGTCGAAGCCTGAATAGAGCAACTTTTTCAGAATATAGGCAAATCCGGATAAAAGAAGAGCGGGCATCGCCACCGTTTCCAAACCTGATATTATATTTAAGAGGTTATAAGCTGGAGGAATTGCTTCAGGCGGCGGTAATGGCGTTAACCGAATCATCTTCCACTGGTATCCCAGTGACTGACTGTGCTCAAACACTGTCTTAAAACCATTGAGATCGAGAAACTTCAGGCCGGTATAATCAATGAGACCATATAGATCCCGGTCAAAATAGAATATAAGAAAATGAAGCCGCGGATAGGGGTTCCGGTGTCGTATATCCCAGATTTGCCCAAGGGTATGTTCACTTTCATTACTGGGCAACAAATCGTCTGCTGTAAGGATGTTAACGGCTTTTCTTTCCTCTCTACTACCTGAGGGTTTAAAGACATCAAGGAAAATATGATGCAATAAAGGATACATGTAAATCATATACGCCTCATAGCATTTATTTTTTAAGTACGATGTTGCCAGAATACCTTCAAGATTATGCCTGAAGCTGTTTTCAATGACCTCTCCCATCCGTTTTATAATTAATTGCTGTTTCTCCGACCAGACCGGTTCTGATGAGTCGTTATCGGTGCCAGCTTCTGAATTTAGCCTAAAGGGTGGTGTATGTGAGAAAACATTTCCATTTCTTAGATCAAAGCCTGTCATCACTTCCCCCGCAGGGGAAAGGATGGTTTTTACAGGGTGTTGAATATTGTATTCGTCCATCGGCACCCGTGGCGCATATTCGTCGTAGTAAAGGCGTTCTTTATCGCACCTGAAAATCAGCGCCTGGCTATTGATAATGCGGTCTGCATCCGTGATGACATAAGTACCTTCCCCTGTATCACCGTTAGAGGAAATGGAATGTAAGAATAAAGCCATTAAGAAAAGAAAGCGTCCCGTTGTACGAATGTTTTTTTTCATCCAATCCTCTCTGGATAAGGGTTTGATTGACAAATAATGTAAGGAAAGTATTCAGGTCAGCCCCCAACCAGACGGGTGTACCTGGAGTTGTAAACAACTGGAGCGTATGGATACTAATGGCTCGCCCATAAAAGTAGGCAGTGTTCATATGACGGGCAAGCATAAAAAAGAACCAGGGATCTATAAAACTTCATGAGGTTCTGTCGAGGTGTCTCGCTACGTGTATCAAAGCAGTCGTTCAATACTCTGTGACTTAGTCGGTGTTGTCGTAAGCATTGCATAACTTAAAGAAGAAAAGTGGGTATAAATACCCCTAAACAAATTCCCGCGTTTCCCGAAGTAAATGATCTGATGTTGATTACCTGACGATTTACGTAGCTATTAATGTAGCTATTAATGTAGCTATTAATGTAGCTATTTACCTGGCTATTTATCTGGCCATTTTTTCTGATCACTACAAAGGATTCCCGCATGCCCGAAACGACCATGCCGAACGCGTTACGCAACGCCGCCTTAAAAGTTGGTTTTGATACGCCCTCTTCTGAAAACCTGCCAATAGAGGGACAGGGCACCGTCTCTGTTCAGATAAAGAACAATGATAAGCCTTTCAAGGTTATTTTTTATTCCGATAAGCCTGACATTAGTCAGGAAGTCCAGATTCATGTACACCCCGGCTGTGTTTCATTTTTTGAAGTCTCTGGCTCAGACAGCAAAATGGTAGCAGAAAAAACAGGCACCGTGATCGGGCTCGACCAGGATAAGGAAGCGGTGTACTGGTTCAGTATCTTTGGTCAGAACAGAACCGTTAATTATGGCAAAGGTGAAATGCGAAAGCTGACAGAGCTGGCGCACTACACCTTTGAAGATGATTCAGAAAAAGAGGACGAAAAAGATTCAGAAAAACCATCCAGGTTCTGGATGCAGAGCTTGAACAAAGTCCGGATTGAAGACACAGAAATAAACAAAGACCATTCCAACATCTGGCGCGACCCGGTGACGATTGATCCGGCATTACTGGTTGTTGCCAATGACCAGTATTCCATGATGGACGCAGCGTGGAGCCGGACCACCGTGGTTGAGAATCTCTCTGCGGCCTGTCAGAAACTGTACGCCAATGTTGCGGGTCATCACTTTACCCTGAATACGCCGGACTTTCCGGATTTTACTGACGCAATAGAAAACAGCATTCGTAATGAAAATGGCTGGTGCTACCAAACACTGCTAAAGAAAAAAGATGAGTTTGGGGAGTCCGACGATACCAACGGGACTTATATAAGGATTACTCTGGGTCAAAATCAGGGGTGGAGTCCGGGTGTGCCGTTTGTACTGGAAATATGGCCGCACCAGCACTACTCACCCATCCATAATCATGCGGGCGCAAATGCCATTATAAAAGTCCTGCACGGGGAAATTACCGTAAAATTATTTTCGATGTTGTCAGAGCATCACAAAAAACCGTTTGCTCAAAAAACATTTTTACCGGGGCAGACTACCTGGATCACGCCTGAAATCAATCAAACGCATCAATTGATTAATGACAGTGCGGAAGATAAAACCTGTATGACGATCCAGTGCTACGCCTACGGCAAAGATAATGACACGCACTATGAGTATTTCGACTTTCTTGATACGGAAGGCAATATTGGCCATTTTGATCCGGTCAGCGATATGGGGTTCACCGAATTCAAAGAGTTAATGCGTCAGGAGTGGCAGGGAATGATGCGTTCGAAAAATTGGCCAGAGCCAGAAATTGATTAAGTCTGCCCCTGTACTTTAAGCTGTTTTGAATAACTTTCTTCAGGGATTGAGGATGAAATACAGAATGTTTCCAGCCTGGCTGACACTGTTGAGCGGGCTGTTTTGCCAGATGGTTTTGGCAGACGACAGTGCTCTTTATGATCCAAAAACGAAAGAGAGCGATCTGCCCGACAAGTATTCCTATAAAGGACAGGGGCAGCCTGCCTTCATACAAACACTGGTGCCTTCAAAAGCTCAGATCGATATTAATCAAAAATATTTTGAAATCTGCGAGGCGGAACTGGGGGCTTTTCCGAAAGAAACCATCGATTGTCGCAATGCTCAGCCCATATTGATGCAGAGAACAACATCGGACGGCAAGGTCACCCGGCTGACTCTGGATAACATACCAGATAGTATTCCCCGGGTTAGGGATGGTGAAAATCAGGTGACGTTCGGCCCGGATAACCTGGCTTCATCCATTACCACCTGCGATAAACCCAGCGGTATATTTCGGGATATGAAAAATGTGGGTTGTGTACCGGGGGACAGAATCGGGCATGTACGCAACGAGTTGTCTAACGGGGATCAGGTGGACTGGGTCTATATATGCCGTAAAAACAGCAAGTTCATGGCTGACGAGTTTCTTTACAACGAACTGGGTCTGATTGGGTACAACCGGAATACAGGCAAAACCTGCTACTTTGCCGGTCAGGCAACGCTTCGATTCAGTGTGGAAACTGAGGAGGAAGATAATAAAGACAAAAGTAAAAAGAAAACAGACATTGACATCATCGTTGGTAAAGATATCCCCCCTCCGAAAGGCCGGGATTTTGATAAAAGGGCGGTGAGTCACTGGTCTATGCCGCCAGGGGGCTGTACCAGTTGTCACTCTCAGGGGCCTTTTGTTCGATACCCGTTTACAGAACAGGTTTGCCTGGCGGATGAGGACACTGAAAAGTGCTCGTTAAAGCCGGAACACAGCTTTGCCACGGTGAGAGAGTGTAATCATTTCCTGTATAAGAATCGTCAAGCGCTTCCGGGCGATTATAAATGCAAAAAGGTCATGCCTGAACGCCAGCCCGGTATGTTGTATTCCGTTATTTCGCCTTTCACGGACAGTAGGTTGCAGGAGCACATTAAGGACCTGAGTTCAAAGTATAAAACTTCCCAGGACGAATACCTGGGGGAATTTGTCGGCGCAACGCTTGAAAAGTGGCATGAGCCCAAACGTCTGGCCGAGAAACAGGCTGAGCCCTGTACGTTGTGTCATGCGATAGGCGATGGTCGCTACGGTGAACGGTTTATGCAAAGCGCCTTTCGGCTTGGCCAGACCGTTCCGCAAGCGGATTATCATTTCCGGTCCAGGCTTTACTGGAGTAATTTATCAGAGAAATCTAAGGAAGCAGGTTTCCATGATGAGAAGATTAAAACCGCTGTCCTGCCCGCGAAAAATCAGGGCAAGGACTCTAAAGAGATAAAAAACGCCGTTCTTGAAGACTTATCAGAAAAAGCGTACCTCCTGGCCATCCAGCGTGTAAAAGAGTGTTCAACCAGCAAGGATAAAGAGCCAAAGGAGCGATGCAAATGGGAAGATCACTGGACCCTTGAGAAAATAAAAGAGGAGCCGCTGAATTATTTGAAGGCCAATTGCAGTTACTGTCATGATGGCAATACCGAATGGCGCAAGCTGATGACAGAAGCTGATTATAAAGAAAACGCCGCTATTGTGATGCGACGCATACAAGAAGATAACCCTGCGATCATCATGCCGCCTTCTGGCTCCCTGCCACCCAGTGCAATCAACATTATCAAAGCTTATTTACAGGGAAAGTAACATGAGTAATTCAAACGGATGTGATACGCCCGGATCGATGCCGGCACCTGTTATCGAAGATAAACAGGACGAAATTAAAGACCTTATACAACTGGCAAAATCGCTGAAAGCCAGCGAGGGCAAACACCCGGTGCATGGTAAGTCGGTGGCGATGGGGGTTTCCAAACACACCTTGCCGTTATGGGATGATTTGCAGCTGTTAACGGCTCAATTGGCCAGAACCCCACTGCTTGACAGCGACCCCGTGACCACCGGGGTGGTGATTGGTCCCAGGGCTGAAAAAAGCCTGGGTCTGGACATCCCCCTGCTGGTGTCTGATATGAGCTATGGCTCGTTATCAAAAAATGCCAAGCTTGTTCTGGCATTGGGCGCTGACCTGGCGGGTACAGGGGTTTGCTCCGGTGAAGGCGGGTTGATCACTGAAGAAAAAAACGACAATGAAATTATAAAAGAAGTCGCAGTAGAACAGTGCAACCGGTATCTTTTTGAGCTCAGCAGTGCCTTGAATGGGCCGAAGAAACCGGAAGGGAAAAGTGCCTTTAGCAGCAGGGATGAATTTGAGGCGAGTGCCAGAGACTATTTCCAACGGCATAAAGAGACGATCAAAGCCGTACATTTTAAAGGAGGGCAAGCCGCCAAAACAGGCACCGGGGGGCATCTGCCTTCCAGTAAAATTACAAAGGACATTGCCAGAATCCGTGGTGTTAAAGCCGAACAGGATATTATCTCCCCTTCCCGCTTTCCGTTTTATTCCACACCCGCAGATTTTAAGGCACTGGGCCAGCTGATAAAGGATCAGTGCGGCGATATTCCTATTGGCTTCAAACTCAGCGCGAACCATATTGAAGAGGATATTCAGTTCGCCCTGGATGCCGGTGCTGACTATATCATTCTGGATGGACGAGGAGGCAGTACCGGTTCGGCCCCGGAAATATTCCGTAACAATATTTCGGTACCCACCATACCGGCCCTGGCCAGGGCAAGGCGTTATCTGGACAGCAAAGGTCTGTTCAAGGGTGACCCTTACGGGGTAACGCTGATCATAACCGGAGGCTTGCGCACGCCTGCCGACTTTACCAAGGCGCTGGCCCTGGGGGCGGATGCGATCGCACTGTCCAACAGTGTATTGCAGGCGATTGGCTGCATTGGTGCGAGGGATTGCAATTCGGGCAGCTGCGATGCGGGTATCGCGACACAACGTTCGGACCTGACGCCAAAAATTATAGCCAGTGATAATAGCTCGAATCGGGTTGCTGACCGAAGGCTCCGGGATTTTTTCCGGGGGGCAGTCCACATGATGACCCTGCTGTCCAGAGCCTGTGGCTATTCGGATCTGCGCAGGTTTCATCCAGCTGACCTGACCACCTGGAAGCCGGAGATGGCAGAACTGACACAGGTTAATTTTGGCGGGCGGACGCCGGCTCAGCCTGAGGTCTACAACGGCCTGATGGATTCATTACAGGGTACATCGTCCATCAACGTCGTGCCGGATGATGCTTTGCAGCATTTTAAAAACGGCTTCTGTCGTGAACACCTGGCAGCTGGTAGCAGGGAGGCGTATGAGTCACAGAGAAAACTGGTGACTGACCAGGGCTATAGCCAGACGGTGAAACTGACGGGGCTGAATATGCGCTTCCAGCTGATTCCCTATAAGCCCTCAGGAACCTCGGTCGTCAAACCTTTCTACATGGCTGAGTTTCAGGTGACAGAAAGGCAGTGGGCGCAATTTTACCGGCAAGGGCTGAACGAATCCGTTAATCCTGATGACCCCGTGACACACAAAAGTTTTAAGGATTGCAGCAAATTTGCCAATGCCCTTAATGACAAGCTGAAAGAGACAGGCTGGAAGTGTCGTTTACCAACCCGACCGGAGTGGCAGTTTGCGGCGGCAGCGGGAACCAGAACAACGTTTTATACCGGCTCTGATGCCCTTGGGTTTAACGGTGAAACCCTTGGTGATCTGGATCTGGAACAGTACAAAGCAAAAAAAGGTCTGGCAGCAGGCACTCTGGCACCCGCCAATGCATTTGGGCTGTTTGATATGTTCAGCTATCTCTATGACTTTGTTCAGAAAGAAGGCTCTTCTGAACGCTACCCACGTCTTCTGGGTGGTCACTATGGTTGTTTTCTGGGTAGCCAGAGCGAGAGCGAACATGATTCAAGCGGTAAAGAGAGTTATTTCAAGAGCTTCAGACTGGTGCTTGTGCCGAAGGACTGGTGAACGTGGCTCTCCTGCAAAATTGCTTTAGCAGGCAAGGCCCACATCGGCTTATTGTCCAGCCAGCAGGAGTTTTATGGCGATCGCATAGAGCCTGTCGATGCTTCCGTCCCAATGCTCCGGGGGAGTCTGAAGATAATGATCAGACAGCCTCTGCATTTCCGGATGCAGCTGCTCAGCGAGCTGAATGTCCTTATAACCCTTTAAAATCATGTAAACAGAAAGTATGTCCGTGATTTTCGGGCTTTTACCCGCGATAATTTCCCGGGCTTTTTCCTGCCACTCTTCCCGTTTCAGCTCTCGCCTCGGGTTGGCGGCCATTTGACAGACCCCCTCACAGATAACCTTCGGATCAACCGTTGCCAGCAGCCCCTGCTTTACTGACAGGCCCAGTTGCCTGAAGTACGTTATTTTTGCTTCAGCGGGCAGGTCGGGATGCTTCAACAGGAAGCGTTCAACCTCGCTGGCCGTAAAGGATGATAAATCGCAAAACAGGGTGTCCAGAAGCTCTTCGTTCGTTTTCGACTGGCTAAACCTGTCCTGATCATCGACCCCGGCACGATTCAGGCTGTAAGAACAATAGAGCGAATGGTGGCTGTCCGGTGTCAGCTCAGGATGCTCCAGAAGAATGCGCTGCAGGAAGGCGACATTGTGTGGCAATTTCAGAATGCGCTGAAGTTTTTCTGGAAAATCCGGTGCAAAAGTACCCGCAAAAATGCACAGGGCTTCCCGGTTGGCTTCAGACACCTTCAGGTCATCCGGTAATAACCGCAACAGGGTTTCTTTCTCTTCCGTCATGCTTCCGGGGTCGTTGGCTGCAAGACTGGATTCTCTGATTTCGAATCTGAACCGGAAGCTCTCCAGCAGCTCATTGATGATCTCGTCAATACCCTCTTTTGCCCGAATATTTCTGAAAAAGGCCACGATTAAATCATTATTGTCTGCCGATACGGGCAGACAGTTGATCAACCGGGGCAATAAGTGGTCAGCCACTTCCGGGAAGCGGGAACCCTGCACTTTTTTAAGCTCAGACAAAAGAGCAATTACGGCTTGCGGCTCAGCCATTACGTCCTGAAGCCGGCTGGTAAGGTCGTCCAGTATTTTCTGCTCTTTTTCAGCCCGTTGTTCTTTTTCACGTTGCAGTTTCAGTTGCTGTTCCTCCTGAGCCGTAGGCACCTTTTTACGGGAAGGCGCTGTTTTCCGCACTCCGGCAGGCATCAGGGCGATGGTTTTGGGTGGTTCAACGGCGTCTCTCAGTGTTTGCGCGGCGGTTAATAAAGCGTCACTGTCGGCTTCTGCGATGGTTCGGGAATAATCTTCCAGTCTGTCTGCCAGATGTTTCCAGCTCTCTACCGGCTCGGCCAGCTTTAATTCCTGCGGCAGGTTGCCCGTATAAAGGTTCAGCTTCCGGGCGAACAGTAGCAAACCGTTGGTGCCGGTTGTTGCCTGTGGAAGCGTACCGTTTTCCGTCAGCTGAACCAGTCGTAAAGCCGGTATGGGGGAGTCTGAATCCAGGGCTTCGTGGATTTTTGCTAAACCCGCCGTTTCATCCGCCTGTTCACCGGAAGCGTCAGCGATCCCAAGATGCTCAACCACACCCTGGTAAAACAGCCGTTCACTGGACGGCACAACCACGGGGGAAAACAGGTAACGACAGGCGCGTTTTCTCAGCAGCGGTGACACGGCCTGATCACTCTCCAGTATCCTGTCAATCAAACGACACTGGGCATCGGTATTGGCAGCAGAAGCCGCCAGTTCGAGCTGGCTGGCTATCTGGCTATCTGCCTGACCATCTGTCTCACCTGTCTGTGAACCCATGCCGTACTTCCATGCCAGCATGGCCATACCGTAGTTGCATTTGCCACTTTTAAAACAGTCATAAGCAAGCCTGAAGTCACCCATTTTCAGGCTTTTGAAACCAAGGGCTGCAAAGTAGCGGTCATTGCATTCCTTGTTCAGTAGGGTCGAGGCATTGAGCTTGTCATAGTAATCTTTCAGCTCATCCGTGGTGGTGGCAGAGAGGGCATAAAGAATAGTCCTGCAGTCTGAGCCTTCGGCAAACAGCCCGGCGTTTTGCCGCACATCCTCTGCGGAAATAATACCGGCCTCCAGGCCCATGGCCAGCAGGTCCACCCGGTAATCCTCGAAAATTTTAGTGTTAGCGACAGCGTTTAAAATCTGAGTCCTGCTCCCTTTGCCCTGTACATAATCAGAGAGCAGCGTTGCCTGAGCCTTTTTACCGAACCTGACGTTATCGGGGAGCTCCTGAAGAGCCCTGGTTTCCTCATCACTGAGTGTTTTACGGGTCAGATGCCGGGCATAGCGCAGAAAGCAGTCCGGTTCACTGATGCTGGTAACCATACTCTTCAACTGTTCCGGAAAGGGTTCTGAAGCCATGATCACCTGATCATACAAGTCTGTTTCCTGGTGAGTCACGCAGAGGCGCAATGCCTGCGCCAACGGCTTGAGATTTTCAGCACCCGTACTGGTCTTCATCTCCTCCAGTAGCAACTCAAGCGCTTCACGACCACTATTGGCGGGTCTTTCAGGCAGCATGACATGCAGAGACTGGACGTGTTCACAGGACGATGTATGAAGGTAGTCCTTCAGGGTGGTCACGTCGGCTGTCAGCCTTTTTGCCAGCTGTAATAAACACTCAAGCGCTTCTTCATGCCTTTCAGGAGGAAGGGTTTCTATCGTTTCAAGGGCGAGAGCCGTAATCACAGGCGTATTGAATTGCCCCTTTGCCAGCAGCTGTTGCAGAAGTTCCAGCCGTTCTTCGGCCGTCTCTGCTGCCAGCAGTGGCGCTTCAAGGTGATGTTCCAGTGCATGGCTGTTCCATGTCTCTTGCGGTAGTCGTATCCGTTGAGCCGCATGGTGAGAGTCAGCGGCGGCTGCGTCTGGACGGATAGCTTCAGGGAAGGTCACCTGGCTCCATTGGTTCCTGATCGTTTCCAGTGGTTCGGAGCTGCCCTGAGTCAATGCGAGTTGCTCTGCCTTTGCCTCGATCAGTTGTCTGGACCGGTGCAGCAAAGAGGCTGACTGTGCCTTAACCTGTTTCTGCGCTTCTACCATCCGCTGACTCAGGCACAGAACTTGTTCGGTCGTCAGATGCTTGCCCGAAAACCTCAGAAACTCCTTACAGGTTTCAAACCATTTCTGATGAATCGCAGGGTTGGGGTCACTGGCCATTTTCTGGTGCAGGTCGAGCAGAGACTGGTATTTGGCAGACGTTTCTGCCGCACTGCCTGACTTGACTGCAAAGGTGGCCAGTTGCCAGTAGCCGTCGGGTAAGCCTTTTTGGAAAACGGAGTAATCGTCAGGCACTGTATCGGGTTCAGGGTCTGGCGTCCCTCTTTTTCTTTCGGCCTTCTGATACAGGAGGAACATTTTTTCAGCCTCTTCAGGCTTGCCCTGTTGTATAAGAAAGTGGGCATAATCTCTTTTCAGGTCGTTATAAATACCCGTTTTGTCGGGTGTCGTTTTTTTATAGCCATGACCCAGCTGGGAGGCCAGCCTGAAGTATTTTTCACTGTCCGGAGTGTGATCGTTGTGGGATTTTATCAGTCCTAAATAGAGTGCCTTCTGACACTTTTTCTGCTGCCAGTCGTCAGGCAGGTCGGCCACATCATTAATCAGGCTGAATAATTTTGTCGTCAGGGTCTGGTACGACCATTTTCCTGAGTAGGTTTCCAGTGCCAGCAAACGGCAACAGGTTCTGACGGGGTCCGCTGCCATGGCGATATCGAGCAGCAGCTCATCGCCTTCACCGGTTCGCATTAATTGTTCCAGATAAATAAACACCAGCATCTGCGGGTCTTCGGAAAAACGGAACTGTTGCAATAAGTCGCTGGCCTGCTTTGGCAGCTCGGTTTTTTTATCAGGGCTGGCACCCAAAGATTTTAATCTATCCTGTTTTTTGGTCTGTTTGGCCAGTTTGGCCAGTTTGGCGGCACGGGCTTCAGGGTTGCAGTGGCTGATGGCGATTTTTTGGCAGTCCTGAATCACTTTATCTTTATTGTCCGGTGTTAACCACTTTGCAGGCGTCTTTCTTACGGGTTTTCGTGGGAACTGGCAGGCGGTAATCAGTGTATGGGCAAGGTCGGGGCAGTATTCGATCTGTGCTTTATAGGACTTTGTAACGTCAGACAGAAGGTTTTCGACCTTAAAAGAGTTATCAACCTGCATATAATGCTCAGCCGCCAGCTGTATGGCAGCCGGACAACCCTGTCTGGCCAGCGTATCCAGGCTGGCTTCCGCCTGTTTCACCAGCGCTGGCTCATTTTTTTTAAGCTGAGCCTTAGCTTGCCAGTAACGCAGGCAAGGGGGACTGTCAGGGGCAGCGTTCAGCGGGTTCGCTGCTGCCAGTGCGCGGTCAATGTCTACGGCACCAAATAAAGGCTCCAGATACAGGGCAACAGCCAGTGCCTGAATGGCGTGGTCGCTGTCTTCAGCCAGCTCTCTGGCCAGGGTTTCACGATCTTCCGCCGTCGGGTTGATCGCCAGTGTCACCAGCTTATGAATAACGGCATCATGATGCCCCATTATCCGGGGTTCTGGTTTACCCTTGTTAGCCGCCATGGCCTTGACAGAGCGCAGCGCTTCTTCGGGAAGATAAACATCAGGCGTCTGGCTTTCCTGACCAAACAGCAATTGCAGCACCAGATGCTGTCTGGCGGTCCGGCTGCCTGCGTCCGCCGCCCTGCGGAAACAGTACAGCTCCAGTTCCTTCGACTGTTTCAGGGTGTCAGAGCCGGTGGCGGCATTGGCTGCGATATCCAGATGCCAGTAAATGAAGTTTTCCGGACAGTTAGCGGGCAACTGGTGGATGGCTTCCTTCTTTCCCAGGTTCAGGCTGAACAGAACGTAGAGCGAATCAAGAAACCCCATGATTTCAGGAGTATTAAAACTCTTGATTTTCGACGCAAACTCCCGGACTTCCTTGCACTTTTCTATGCCTTCTTCAAACTGTCCCGACTTGAGTTGCTCAACCAGCGGGCTCAGTTTCCTGGTAAAGGGTGCTTTTAAAGCATCCGGAACGCCTGCCATCTCCGGCAGTGGAGGCATATCACAGAAAATGGGCAGCGCTGGCTTCACCTGCAACAGATTGACCGATTTATCCAGAGCCTGAACCGTGTAACCACGAAGCGGTACGACACAATGATCCTGTGGCCAGGGACGAGGCGGTATATAACGAACCGGTGCTGGCTCATCAGAAGCCCTTTCAGGGCTTGTTGCGCGTACTTCGGGTGCAGGAAGCTGCGGTGATATAGGAGTTGGGTTGATCATTTCTGGTGTCCATACCTTGGTTTCCTTTTAATGACTTTAAGACCGTGGCAGGGGTGAGTAGTTCCTTGCAGGCTTACAGGTAGCGCGGATGACTGCCCATTGCATCATCTGCTCATAGACAACACCCTGCCACCTTAATATCCTGACGTTTCCCATCGCTAGCGGCGTGATTGAAGGTGCTTGTCGTCACCTGATCAACGACCGGATGGACATTTCCATAAATCCTGCTCTCAGGCTCGGAACTATGGTCAGGATGTGATCAATGGCTCGTCGTAGAAAGGGAACTACACTCAAAGCCTTTTAACAGCAATCGATCCAATGGTGGCCGGCAATAACAGCGTTCCTGTTATCACTCAAAACTCCACATTAGAGAATTACATGTACATAAGTACCATTTAAGTTTGCTCTCTTGAGGCTTTGTAGTGCATATGCCTTGCTGGTTCTGGAACTCCAGTTAAGTGACAGTATTAGAGAGCTTCAAAAAGCACGATGGTACATGTAATTCTCTAAACTGGAGCACTCAAAAAATGCATTAAATTAAAGTGGAGTTTTTATCTGAGAACTCATTTCAGCGTTGCCTTTTTAAGTGGTTATAAGAAATAAGGAAACGATAAGCATGTGTAAATTTTTTGATTGGACAGTGGTCGTCAGCAGAGCGTCACTGCCTGTCATGGGGGCGACACTCCTGCCTTTTTTTTCAGGTCAGGCTTATCCGGGGGATAAACCCTGGCAACCTATACCGGGTTATACCCAACCGTTTTACCCCATTGCATTTCCCGGAGCGTCCGGTAAACCGGATGATGTGTCTGTTATTGAATCATCCCAGTTAATACCGACTCTCAATGATGAGGGGCAGCCGGTGCTTCTTCAGTCACAAAGAACTGAACAGGTGCCGTATACCGGGGTTGGTGAGACGCTTAACAATTACTTCACGTACCCTATTACTCATACCGCCTACAGTGTGAGAGGGCGTGATTACCGGGTCACCACTGTCGGAGGCTCGGGATACCCCAGGTTTAACTTCATGTTAACCCGGCAGGATATGAGAAAGCGGCATCAATATATTATGGAAAGGGCAGAATCTGAACAAGAGTACATAGACGTCTATAATACTGTCAGCCACCACTTCAGCAGTTTCAGTGTCAGTAGCGGATTCGCCGAGGGCTTGAAGCAGGGAGAAACCCCTGAAACCGTTTATGATCGCTTTTTTGGTGACCGTGGCATTGCCCGTCATTTTTATGATGACAGTGGTCGTCTGACTGAGGATACCGAAAGATTTTGGCGTGATTTATACAGACCCTTAAGCGATGCTTTGCCAAAACAGAGCTCAAGATGGTTACGGGACGAGCCTCAATGGTTGGGCCCTGACTTTATTTCCAGGGCAGATATTCTTGCGCGAAATACCGTTGAAAACCGTTCCGATGTATTGAACATAACCCAGACGACGGCAGATGAGCTAAACGCGATTATGGACAGCTTAAACGCTCAGGGAGGTGTTACTGCCTGGCTGGTCAGTGCTTCACAGCATGGTGTTGTTCGAACCAGCCTTGATGATGTTATCACAAATCTCTGGTGCTTTGGTGACGACGGGGACACGTGGGACAGTATCATTACTGACGCATTTATTTCTATTAACCACGGTGAAGGAAGAAACGGGCCTCCAGCCCCCCGGCCTGTCACTGTCACAGAGATAACCGGGGTAGAGCCTGTCGCAGGCTTTTCTAGAAACCTGAACCTGCCCGCAGCCATTGTGTTTCCGAATGAACAAGGAATCGACCAGCTTTTGCTGATATCTTCCCTGACGGAACCTGCGGACAACACGAAAAGCAGGGATCGCGCAATTAAGAATATCAACCTTATACAAAACCAGCATCCAAATACGGCCGCCATTCTCACCAATTACACCTATAAGTCCGGTACTCAGGATAAGGAACGGACAGCGCTGATGAGAATGAGGCCCGGAGGCAAAGAACTCAGGGAGAATGCCATGGCAAGCTTCTATCTGGGGATGGGGGATGAACTGTACTCATCCAGTAACGTGGTATTGAAAGCATGGATTGCCCTGATCATGAGGCGCCATGGTGTTAACCTCTGTAAGGACTTCCGTGAAACCAGAAAGAAACCTGACACGGACGACGGTGATGGCAACAGTGGTGGGGCTACAGGCTTCAACGCTGGTAGGGCTGGAATAACGCCTGGCTCCGTACACTGAAAAAAGGGCTGATTGAAAGACAGTATGAAAAAACGGGTATCCGGATTATCGTGTTGATTTTAGTTAAAATTCATCAGTCTCTAATTTCTCAGTCAGTGTTGATATGCTGACTCCTGAGTATATTTCCTCTTCCTGCCTGTAAGGCAAAGAGTACATGAAATACATACAATCAGTATCAGTCTTTCTGGATACTTTTCGAGACTTCCGCTTATCAAATTTTGGGCGCTTAGCTTTATGCAAGCCTTCAGGAAACAGGATTTTTGCTCTGAGAGCTTCAAAGCTGTAACCCCTTCCAACTTTGTGCAGTACCTTTATCAGATTGTTTACCGACTCAGTGTAGGCATTGGTTACACGGCTATCAAAATAGCAAAATATTTCTTGATGCCAATTTGTCACGGTTACGGGCTACGTACCTTTTCGCGCCAGAGAGTTCCTATCGAAAGCGCGAATGGCTTCCTGAGGTGTTTCTGCTATTTAAAAAGCGGACTGTTGCCGGGGCTCTCCGAAAGAACAGGCACCACAGGCTCCTGCTCCGGGAGGGGGGGGAGGTGGATTATTAAATCTGTCCATTCCTTTATAAAACCAATGGAGCTTATTGATTTTTCTTATCTTCAACGTTCTGCCATAAAGACCTAATGCAGTATCAAGGTTGTGAAAAACAATGTTACTCTGCCCAAATTTACTCATGTAAATGCCATTCGCTAAATGGAGCATCACATGAACAGGTTTCTTACCATCAATCAGAAGCACCCAGCTTCCCAAGTCAATGTGCTCTGGCTGACTGTTCTCTGATTCTACATCAAACTCTAATTCTCTCAGGTCACGCTGTCCTGTTTGCAAATAATAAAACAACTGAAAGCACGTTATTTTACTTTCTGTCGAAGGACTGCTGTTTTCTTGAATGACTGTTTCAGAGGGATCTGTTAATTCTTGAATGACTGTTTCAGGCCGAGCTGTTAATAGTTGAAAAATGTTATCCTGAAGTTCAGGAGAAGGTCTTAAAGATGTTCGACTACTCTGCCTGAAGGAGGGAACACTGAACTGTATTTGCCTGTCATTATGCCCTGGCTCAATTAATTCTTCCTCATTGAAAGAATGAGGAAGACTGTCATAGATCGTGTCCATAATTCGTACTGGGTAAACTGTAATATATCGCCATCCATTACCTTCTGTGATGTTATAAGCTTTAGGGTTGTCCGTTATTTCAATAGTAATAGCTAATAAAGCAACCGGATTTAATATCAAAATAATTAAGACACAACACCTGAGCACAATACGACTCCAACTAAAAAATCAATTTATAACGTTAAGTACCCAATAACCCAGCTTGCAATATAGCCTTCAATACCCAGTTGAACAATTAAAAGGGCACTGCGCCAGCTGCCCCTGAGCCATCGTCTCCCCAGCCACCATTTCCCCAGTTACCATTCTGTTTGCCAATCCAGTTATCAAAATTAAAGTTGGGCCAGAAATCATCCGGGGGAGGGGCGTTCTCTGAGTCAGGATCCTGTTCTGGTTCTTTAAAAACAGAAAAATAGGCATCAGGTTTGTCTGTTATAAAATTTTCAAATGTATAAATGCGTCCCGGTGATTTTATTTTGCCGGATTTCGTTACATTGTTATAGATTGCAAGATTGATCAATGGTTCTGTTTTGATGCCTCTTGAACCGTTTTCCCGGGGTAATACCACACCCTGTTCGACATCGCGTTGGATGAGAGCCACCAGGATGAGGTGAAGCACCCTGACAGCATTCTCTTTCGTTGCTCGAAAAGGGGTAAGAGCCAGCTCATTTGTAGAGATACCCCTTCTTAAATGAATCCCCTGACTGGACAAGCTGGTTTTTTTACCTGAGAAAGTAACGCCTTGTGAGGTACTAACAGCCATGGGATACACACTGATACCATCAACTGAACTCAACCTGTCTTGATTATCTCGTTCTACAGGCAACTCTCCTAAAGCGGGTAAGGTAAACGAAACAACTCCATCATCTCCTCTCTGCGGATTCACTAACCATTCAAACGAAGTGCCTGCCCGCTCCCTGACGGCATCCATTATCAGTGAAGCAAGTGGTTCAAAATCCTCTTCTGAACTACGGCTGTAATCAAGGGTAAAGAGCTGTCCGAAACTACGGGCATTCACACCGATTCTTCCTTGAGACGCTCGATAAAGCTGCACTGCAATAAGCTGGTGACCTGTTTCATGAAGCAGGACGGCGGTAGCTGTCCGGGAACGATCACTTACTCTAAAACTGCCTACCACGTGAACAGTTTTTTTATCCGTGGCAGTCTGAAGAATTAAATAGTCGCGGCAATAGCCCTTTGAGGTTACGGAAAAGGTTGCTGCTGCCAGCGTTATTGCCAAAAAGAATTTTTTAGCGAATTTCATCTTTTTCCCCTGTCGTAGTCACCTTCGCGAAGCACCTGTATGACATGCTGTCTGGTGACCTTCTGAAGCCCACCGGCAAGCGTTATGATACGGCGGACAAATTCATACGAACCATGGGCCAGCTCCAGTGTTGTTCCATCGGGCTGATTCTGACGGATACTGGTAGCGGTTTCACTCTCATAAACAACGTACGTTCTGCTATGCCCCCGGTAAGTCAGGGGACGATCGCCCAGTGTCGTAGAAAAACTCGCCCGCTGCCGCTGCTCAGGCGTTAAACTCTCTCCTGACAGAACCCTGATGATGGCCTGATAGTCGTCTTCGCTCATACTACTGGCAACAGCCGCATCCAGCTGCTGGTCTAAGTTAAGCCGTTTAAGTTCTTCCAGTCTTTGCTGGTTAAGAGAGAATTCTGCCGGGTTTATTTCATGCTCAAGCTGGCGAATATAGCGTGGCAGTTGATCCGCACAGGCTCTGAAATCGTCAAGTTCCTGCTGTGACGCAGGCTGTGTTATTTTTTTCAGAGCATGAAATCGTTCCCTGTGTTCGTGAACCAGCTGGCTGATTCTTGCCAACCCACGAAAATCCCTGAGAACTATTTCCTGCCTGTTCGGGCTCATGGTTCCACTCGTTTCATCCAGCAGCTCATTCAGTCGGAAATTCAACGCTCTGATCGTTGGAGGGGTGATCTGCTGATACAGATAATTTTCATCTTCAGAATTATCCAGTATCTCTGTCACTCTCATGCGGGATATTTGCGCTTGCTGTGACGTTTTCTGTTTTTTAACCTCCAGCTCCCAATCCGCCTGATGGCTTTGGTGATTTGCACTGGCGTAACGCTGGACCTGTGATGTAACACCTGATAGAGCCTGCTCAATCTGGTTTAGCTGTGCCAGGTCCGCATTCCCCTCGAAGAGCTGCCTCTGAGCACTTCCGTGCACCTGATTGATGCTGGCGCTATGACGCTCAAATCCCCGGCTCTGAATTTGTTCGATTAAATGCCTGACCCAGGCTTGCATCATAAAATCAATGCCTGGTCTTCCATTTTCTTCCTCTTCACGACTGAAATTACTGATACGCTCCAACTCATTCAAGTGTCTGATGGCAGTGTCTTCATTCCAATCCCCTCCTAAAAAAGCATCAACCTGATCTGTAAAGCGATCAACATACTCGTCATTTATCTCTGGCAGTGCTCCCCGTACATTTGCATCAGGAGCCTGTGCAGCAGGAGGCTGTGCAGCGGTAGCGCCCTGTGCAGTGTGCTGATTCCAATAACGTGGAGGCACCGCCCCTGACAAAACAGGGGCTGTTGCGCCACTGCCACTTCTCAAAGTGTCTCTAATCTGCGTCAGGGTCTGACCATGTTGAACTCTGGTCCGAGAACTTCCGTTGGCAGTGGTAGGGGCAGTCCTTTGTGATGGATAGACGGAAACCACTTGTGGTGGCATCAGAATTCGCCTGACACTCTGACCATCATCGTACTTCAACCTGTTGGCCATGTCCGGCTGAGGCAAGTCTGTCTCCTTAAGCAGAAGAGAGTAATCGGTCAGTTCCGAGGCGCCTAAAGCTGAAAAAGCGTGTCGGGCACTGGCGAAACTGTGTACTACGTCCACTGCCTCAGGATATGAATGGGTCGATGGTGGTTTTGCGGGACCGTCGTTGTTATTTCTTTGCTGACAGTCATCCGGATAACGAAAGGTCTGCCCAAAATAGTCATCATGCTTATCCCAACACATGGAGCGAACCATCTGACCTAAAACACTGTATTCAAAACTAGCTTCAGAACTAGCTTCTGTTTCGTGGCCCTGTTGTTTTTTAATGGATAAACTACTTTCAGTGAAGGGCGTAAAGCAGACGCCTATGCCTCCATCGGACTCTTTAGCCTGTCCGTCGTCAGGGGACTGTCTGGCAATTACACAGGCTATTTTATTCCGCTCAACACGGATTTTCTTATTGATTCTCTCTGTTAAAAATCCGGAGGTATAGAGAAATTCAAATACATCATGATCGTATGACCTTAACGCAGTCATTAATACTTCGGTGTCAATGCTTCCTTTATCGAAAGAGAACAGAGCGAACAGCCAATGGTCATTATTGCTGCTATCTTCAATGGCAGATACATCAGGGCTTTGTAGAACACCAAACAGCAGACATAACCCAGACAGCAGACGGGTAAAAGGCTGCAGGCACAAACGTGAAATATGTCTGAAATACAGCCCGTTCTGCTCCAATATTTTTGTATTGGGGTATGGATTATTGCATACCTCCCCTGTCCTGAACTGCCCGGGCTTCATACCTACCTCCGATTTATAGCTCTCCTTGCCAGTGCCGGTGTTTGTCAACATGGTTGTCGGCTCACCGGATTGATACTGCTTGAATATAGCTACTGCTTGAATCCAGCCTCACTGCTCAGGATCGTTTAATGAAAACAAGGTAGTTCAATATTCTCATCGAAGCGAAATATAAATTGTCTTTCTGGTCAATCGATTGATCAGGTTCCAGAATGGTTGCTTTGCTGACTTTATGACTGGAGCTTTTGCTTTAAATCCTGTTCAAAAGGGGTTAACTCGTGATTCAAAACTCCGTCCTTGAACAGGGTGCGTAACTTGAACCGTATGCGAAACTTTCTGTCTTCATTCATGATGACGTGGATTAAATCCGATAAATGCCAGCCATATTTCCGTTGTTCCAGTAATAAGTGCTCTATGTCAGACTGTTCAGCCCCATTTCTGAATGCTTCAGCTAAATCTCTCAGCAGTGCCTGTGCCTGTTCCTGCGACACTCGCTGCTCACGCTCCTGAATCTGTTGCTGAGTCTGTTCCTGTTCCTCTTGTCGCTTCTTCTCCAGCGCCTTTTGACGTTCTCTTTCCTGGTTATCTCTCTCTTGTTGCTGTTTATCTCGCTCTTGTGCTGATTTTTGCTTCGATAACCGTCTTTGCACTTGTTCCCAGTATTGCGCCTCTATTAGTCTCTGCTTTTGCTCCTGTTCCTGTTTTGCTATTCGCTTTTGCCTTTCAAGCTTCTGCTGTTCAGTTTCAACCGTTGTTTTGTCTTTACAAACCTCTTTGCAGCGGTCCTTCCCTTTAGGTTTTTTCGGAGGGTTCGCTTGAACCTTATTACCGGATCTACCGGACCTGGAGGGTCGGTCTCTTTTTTTCTTCTTTTTTATCACGGGGGCATCGTCAGTGTTGAAGTTTGAAAAGAAATACTTGTCCAGCCCATAGAAAAAAGCGGACGTTAAAGCATAGGTAGTCGCTACAAATCCCATATTGAGAAACAGACTCAAGACGTTAAAGTCTCGATTAAATGGTTGAGACGACGGTAATGGCGTTAATCGAAGCATCTGCCACTGGTATCCCAGTGACTGGCTGTTCTCAAACAGAATCATGAAACCATTGAGATCGAGAAACTTCAGGCCGGTATAGTCAATGAGTCCATAGATACCCCGGTCAAAGTAGAAAATAATAAAATGACGCTGCGATTCGGTGTTCCGGTGACGTATGGTCCAGATTTGCCCAAGCTTATGTTCACTTCCGCTATTGGGAAATAAATCGTCTTCTGTCAGGATAGGAACCGCTTTACTTTCCTCAATACTACTTAACGGTTCATAGACATCAAAGAAAATATGATACAAGGCCGACGTCTGATAAATCCTTTCCGCTTCATAGCATTTGTTACTCCGGGACGTTGTTGCCATAATCCCTCGGAGATTATGCCTGAAGCTGTTTTCAATGACCTCTCCCATACGTTTTATAATGAGCGACTGTTTATCAGACCAGACCGGTTCTGGTGCGTCGTCGTCATAGGCTGCTTCTAACTTCAGCTTAAAGGGGGGGGTATGGGAGAAAATATTCCCATGTCTCAGGTCAAAGCCTGTCATCACCTCACCCGCAGGCGAAAGAATGGTTTTTACCGGGTGTAAAATACTGTATTCATTCATCGGCACTCGTGGCACATGTTTATATTCGTAATGCAACTCGTCTTTATTACAGGTGAAAATCAGCGCCTGGCTGGTGATAATGCGATCTTCATCCATGATTTTATAAGTACCTTTCCCGGTATCACCTTGAGAGGAAATGGAATGTAAGAAAAAAGCCACTAAGAAAAGAAAGTGTCCCGCAGTACGACTATTTTTTTTCATTCAATCCTCTCGGACAGGGGGTTGATTGACCATAAAAGTAGGCGGTATCCCTATGACGGGCAAGGCGCTGTCCGCAAATAAATACCCAGTCACCGGAACAGCTTCTTATGATCCACCGCCTGTTTCCTCCCGCAGCCTCGGGATAGACCAAACACCACCATGACCTGATGTTTGCGTTTTAACAGCAGTCACTCTTCGGGACTTTCCATCCGCTCTATAGTTTCCACCAGTGCAAAAAGAGTTTCTTTAGCACTTTCCAGAGCCTGAAATGCTCTTTTTGTTCCGTGTTTATCCGGGTGACAGAGTTTGGCTTTTTTATAGTATTTTTGTTTAATCGTTTTCTTCGCGTTGGGCTGGTATAGCTGTTGCAAGCTAAGGCCAAACAATTTCAGGGCTTCACTTTCAGTGGTCGTAAGCACGATGCCGTTTAAATACACGGGAGAATACAAAAGGGGATAAAGAGAAATACTCAAGCCGTAGTTTTTCTGGTAGTGGGCAAGCAGCTGATCCGGTGATGAAAAGTTAAATACAACGCCTGCCCTCATATGAAGAGAGTAAACCGCATCATCAGAGTCGCGATTAACATGCAATAAACAACCATCTATGGAACGATAGAACCCTGAACTTAAATCGCTGAGTATTGATAACGATCTTTCCAGATCCCCCAGTCTGAAATCAGAAAGCTCAATGCAAAAGCTCTGAGACTCCCAATTAATCTCTCGATAAGCAGGAATGAATATGTTTCGAAGGTTTTGCAAAGGTTCTCTATTTGATGCGTGACCGTTTTCAACAGCAGGCACAGGTTCAGGTTCATAAGGAGAAGATACAGGCTGATAACCACATGTGACAGCAGCTGATTCGGTTAATAGGGACATTACTTCTGCACTCTCACCCCAGCCCCGAAGCTCTGGATCAGGCTCCCTGGCCGTTTGCCAACTAATTTGTTTGAGGTCAAGTAGTCTTTTGAAAAGCTCCTCCCGGCTAGTCACATACTTTGCCCCCTCTATTGGTTCGAAGGCACCTTCATAGAAAACTTGCATTAGCAGATCAAAATAGTAAGTCAGTCCTGCTGTTTGTGAAATGTCATAATCACTGGAAGCCACTGCTGCCGCCATGCGAAGAAAGTCTCTGAGCTGTTCACCCGGCAAAACCAGTAAGGTATCAGAACTGTTGTTCAGGAGTTCTGTGAACCGATCAGGCAGTACCTGCAATAATGGCTGAAACCGTTCTTCGCTACTGATATGTTCTGTGATGAACCCTGTGTAAAAAATTTCGTCGAGTAAATTGACGAGTCGAATAAGCTGATTTCTTGTCACCTCATTATTGTGTTCGGGTATTTGGGTTGTACTGCCATCCTGTTGTACTGACTCCTGAGCTATGGGAGGCTGTGCCAAATCGTTTTCAAAATGCGCTGATAAAGGGGGTAAAGCAGAATCTGTTTGGAATGTGAGAGGTAAAAAATTAAGTTCAGATAACTGCTTTAAGTGTTTATTACCTTCGGGTGATAGCCGTTCAGATTCTCTGGTCAGCTTAAGTAGCTGAGCATAACGGGCTGTTATCTGAGCTGATTTTAAAGCGGTTTGACTCTTCAGTTGTTCTAATGATTCTGAGGCCAGGTAGTGAAGCCCGGTTTTTATTTTGTGCATTTTAACCGGTTTTCCAGATTCATCAGTTTCAACAATGATGATGACAATGTAGCCGTTATCAATATCTATAAGAACGTCAAACGAGGGTAAATATTTGTCCATCATTGCCCTGGCTTTTTCACCCGGTGTATCGACAGAATGCTCATCTTCAGGTGTAGGCCAACCAGATAAATTTGAAGATGATAAATCAACATTATTGTCAGGTAGTTTGAGGTACTGAGACAGAAAGTAAACGCCCGCCATGGCTGGCTCAATGTACTGTATCCACCGATTTTTATAGCGGCTGACTGTATCGGGCAAAGCAGGTTTAGGGAATGCAAGCAAAATAAGACAAAGATAAAAAAGAGCGCCAGATTTTATCATTTGTTTTTGTGGGTTACGCATTACACTCTCACATCGTTGCAATGATGTACTGGTTTCCACTTAATTAAACATCTTTGAAAGATATTGGTTATAACGAATGTTGATGCTCCGGGCCCCGTTAAATTGAATCGTGGTACAACGAATATTGAGCTGTAGGCACTCTCGGGCAAAATTATCAAGATGAGTCTCATTATCATCGACCAATATCAAGTGCCTGGCAGGGTGTCGGGTTTTCTCAAGAAAGTAACGAATTCCTTTTCCCTTGTCAGGGGGGGAGTTAATTTCTTCAGCCCCGGCTATTGCTCTTTTGTAATCTTCGTCGGTCTTATAGTCGCTTTTTTGCGGTGTTTGTCCGGTTCTCACAACATCGTCAAACAAATCAAGGTTTAAATCAGTTGTTTTAACCTTGTCGTTAAATCTTTCTTCACTGTTTTGTGTAAGAATGATCACCCTGGCATTCTTGCCCCCCGCCTGTCTTCTTATCCTCTTTACCAGTTCAGCCAGATTTGAGTGCAGCTGTACCTGTTGTGGTTCTTCATTGACCACGTCCTGTGTAATTAAGGTGTCGTCGAGATCAAACGCGATAACGGTTGGCTCTCCATGCCTGACAAACTCAGTCACTGTATCCAGGTTATCAATTTCCACTCTGGCCGCAGGTGATTGTTCCCCTGATTCAGCCTGTCCATGATTTTCCGGCGGCCTGCTTTGTTGTGATGACGTTTCCGGTTCATCGCCCGATCTGTGAAGAAACCGGGCAAATGCTTCTCCCACTGCGGTCATCGACCGACCGGAGTCATCGACCTGCCTGCTTTTTTTCTTATTTGATTTTTTTGACTTTGAAAAAAAAGCCGGGTCTTCAGGTGCTTCACCGCCTCGCTTTGGTTGGCTGTTCTCAGGCAGTAAAACCTTTTCAGTCATTGAGGGTGTTATTGAACGAGAGGCGGGTGCCGGGGAGCGCACATAATCAACCGGCCCCGTGATCAGGCTGCTTTTCAACGCCTCATGAAAAATGGAGTGCCAGTTTCTGTACTCGTCGATTGTCAGGGTAAAGGTTTCCCCGTCAATGGTATGTACTGTGACCATCATCACACCGTCTTCATTTAATCTGAACAAGACAGAAAAATATCCGCAATAGCGTGCAGCTAACAGGGTGTCGAGTGTTTGGGTATCATCACACAAGGTAACAGAACCGACTGTATCTTCATCTGCCCGGTATAGCATCGGGCAGTTTTTTATAGGGATGAGTTCTCTGGCTTGCCCTTCGGGGTTGCTTGTCATCTCAGAGTACAGATACTGCTGGTTATCCAATCCGGTAACAATCCATAAAAAGCCATCCAGAAAAGGTAATCGACTTTTAGTCAGCTGAGGTTTCTGGGTTGTCACGCCAGCGGCTTCAGGAGGGGCACTGATTATGTGCCAGTGTTTATTGTTAATGTGGTACGAAGGATGCGAAGGAGATGTAATGCAGTCATTCTGGTCACAATTTATTTGTTTCAGTAACAATTGACTTTGGGAGTCTCTGAATATCGATGGTATGAAGGTACCAATGCCCAAAGCGGAGCCAGCCTGAGAATGTGTGATTTGAGAAGCAAATAACAGTGTGGCAAGAGCGATATGAACAGATCTGGCTTCTGTTAACTTTGACATCTGTTTTCCAGTATTCATTTCTATCCCGAAAAAGGCTAGCCAAAAATACCGGCATGGCAAGAACTCCACTGTCACTCCCGCTTTCGCAGGAATAACGGCGGTATGTTTTTACCTGCTGCTTCCCTTATACGAAATTATGATTCCGGTTCAAACCGTAATACATGCCGACACCAACACCCAGCGCACTGGAAGCAACGACAGGGTAACCAAGCGCAAAGGCACCGAGAGAGCCGTAAACAATCCCACGGAAAACATGAGTAAACGCGGTATCACGAAAAGCCTGATGTAAATAGTGATCGGGCAAATCCGCGATTTCCGCTATGACATTAGAAACCGCGCCCGTAAGAACTCCGACTTTAAAGCCGACATGGAGAGGATTAAGCGGATAAGACGCCGCAAAATTAATGCCCTCGTGACCAAAAGGTTTACCCACTACAACGCTCAAACCAGCAATCGCCATAGTAAATAAACCAGTCGCCATTCCTGACATGAGTCCCTGACCCAGAGCATTTAAAGGGATTCTGACCGCTTTTATGCACCGTCCGAGCAATGAGGGAGCAGGGGTGGGTGTTGTTATGCGAGGTTGTATTTGCCTCTCAGGGCAGATGGGTACAGAACAGTCTCTGCCGAAAACATCTGCATTGTCGGAAGAACGAGCCTCCTGAACCTGATCCTGATTCGGATCTTCAAACGCTCGATAATCTGTTCTGTTTTCCATTGCGGCCGGTATCATAAGGCAAACTCCTTTTTTAATTTGTTACTTTGAACGGTGATTCCGCCTG
This sequence comes from Endozoicomonas sp. NE40, assembly GCF_040549045.1. Classification (NCBI taxonomy): domain Bacteria; kingdom Pseudomonadati; phylum Pseudomonadota; class Gammaproteobacteria; order Oceanospirillales; family Endozoicomonadaceae; genus Endozoicomonas; species Endozoicomonas lisbonensis. The sequence goes on from NZ_JBEWTB010000001.1 coordinate 205,138, forward strand.
TCCATCAGACAGAATATGTTTTATTGCCATGGCACAGAGCCTGTCCATACTTCCATCCCACTGCTCCGGGGGTGTCTGCAGGTGTTGGCCAGCAAGCCTCTCCATGTCCGGATGCAGTCGTTGCGCGAGCGGAACGTCAAGGTAACCTTTTAAACCCATGTAAACAGACAGTATGTCCGTGATTGTCGGGCTTTCTTTACCGTCGATAATTTGTTGGGCTTTTGTCCGCAACTGGCCCTGTTTCAGCTTGCGTCTCGGGTTGGCGGCTATCTGGCAGGTTCCCTCACTGATCACCTTCGTATCGACCGTAGCCAGCAGCTTCTGCCTGACTGGCAGTTCCAGTCGCTGGAAGTGCTTGATTTTGGCTTCAGCGGGCAGGTGAGGGTGCTTTAACAAATAGCGTTCAATATCGCTGGCAGTAAACGATGATAAATCGCAAAACAGGGTTTCCAGAAGTTCATCATTCGTTTTCGACTGGGTCAGTCTTGCCTGTTCATCGACCCCGGCACGATTAAAGTTGTAAGAACGGTAGAGTGCAGGGTGTGAGTCCGGTGTCAGCTCGGAATGCTCCAGAAGCGTGCGCTGGAGAAAGGCTGCATTGTGGGGCAACTTCAGAATGCGCTGCAGTTTTTCCGGAAAATCCGGTGCAAAGGCACCCGTAAAAATGCCCATGGCTTCCCTGTTGGCTTCAGTAACCTTCAGGTTATCAGGCAATAGCCGCAACAGGGTTTCTTTCTCTTCCGTTATGCTCTGGGGGGCGCTGGCGGCAAGACTCGATTCTCTGATCTCGAATCGGAACTTAAAGCTGTCCAGCAGTTCATTGATGACCTCGTCGATGCCCTCTTTTGCCTGAATATTTCTGAAAAAGGCCACGGTTAAATCATTATTGTCCGCCGACACGGGCAGATAACTGGCCAACCGGGGCAATAAGTGGTCAGCCACTTCCGGGAAGCGGGCACCCTGAACCTCTTTGAGTTCATTCAAAATGGAAAGCACGGCTTGTGGCTCAGCCATTACATCCTGAAGCTGGCTGGTCAGGTCTTTCAGTAGTGTCTGTTCTTTTTCAGCCCGTTGTTCTTTTTCAAGTTGTTCTTTTTCAAGTTGTTCTTTTTCACGTTGTTGCTTCAGTTGCTGTTTCTGCAGAGCCTCAGACGCCTTTTTACGGGAAGCTGCTGTTTTCTTAACTTTGGCTCGCATCGGGACGATGGCTTTGGCGGGTTCAACGGCGCGCCTCAGTGTTTGCGCGGCGGCTAATAAATCAGCGCTGTCGGCTTCTGTGGTGGTCCCGGAATGCGCTTCCAGTCTGTCTGCCAGTTGTTCCCATGTTTTTGTGGGCTCGGCCAGCTTTAATTCCTGCGGCAGGTTGCCCTTATAACGGTTCAACTTCTGGGCAAACAGCAGCAGGCTGTCTCTGCCGATTTTTTCCTGTGAGAGCTTACCGTTTGCGGTCAGCTGAACCAGTCGTAAAGCCGGTATGGGGGACTCTGAATCCAGGGCTGCCCGGATTTTTGTTAAACCTGCCGTTTGATTCGCGTTGTGAACGAAATCGTCAGCCATCCCCAGGTACTCAACCACACCCTGATAAAACTCCCGTTCAACGGACGGTACAACGACGGGGGAAAACAGGAAACGGCAGGCGCGTTTTTTCAGCAGCGGTTGCACGACCTGCTCATTCCCAAGCATCCAGTCGATCAAACGACACTGAGCCTCGGTATTGGCATTCCCAGCCGCCCGATCAAGCTGTTTGGCTATCTGACGACCTGTCTTATCAGTCAGTGACCCCTTGCTGTGCTTCCATGCCAGCATAGCCATACCGTAGTCGCATTGACCATTTTTGAAACAGTTATAAGCGAGTTTGAAATCACCCATTTTCAGGCTTTTAAACCCAAGTGCTACAAAGTACTTGTCACGGCACATCTTCTTGCAGTCCTTGGAGTTCATTCTGGTCGAGGTCTCCAGCTTACCGTGGTAATCTTTAAGCTCTTCAATGGTGTTCGCCGAGAGGGCATAAAGCACATTGCTATAGACTGAGTTACTGTCAAACCACCTGGCATTTTGCCGCACTTCCCGGGCGGAAATAATGCCAGCTTCCAGGCCAATAGACAGAGGATCCACTCTAAAGTCCAGGAAAATTTTCGTGTTAGCGGCGGTTCTTAAAATATGGCCTTTGCACCGTTTGCCCAGCACATAATCCGATAACAATTTTGCCAGAGGTTTTTGCTGCTCCCGTACTTTTTCGGGGAGTTCCTGAAGCGCTCTGGTTTCCTCATGGCTGAGTGTCTTACCGGCCAGGTACCTGGCATAGTCCACAAAGGCTTTGGGTTCGTCGATGCTGGAAAGCATACGATCCAACTGTTCCGCAAAGGGTTCTGAAGCTGCGATCACCTGGTTATGCAGGCCTCTTTCCCGATAAAGAGCGGCGGGGTGAAGTACCTCCGATAACTGTCTCAGGTTTACAGCCCCTGCGCAGATTTTCATATCTTCCAATCGCAACGCAAGCGCTTCACAATGACGTCTCTCAGGTGGGTCATACAGTATTACATGCAGAGCCTGGATATGCTCACAGAGCGATTGGCGAAAGCGATTCGCCAGACGTAGCACGTCGTCTGTCAGTCTCTTTGCCAGCTGCGATAAACACTCAAGCGCTTCTTCATGCCTTTCAGGAGGAAGGGTTTCTATTGCCTCAAGGGCGAGGGTGGTAATGACCGGCGTATTGAATGTCCCTTTGGCCAGCAATTGCTGCAGAAGCTCCAGTCGTTCTTCAGCCGTCTCTGCTGCCCGCAGTGGTGCTTCAAGGTGATGTTCCATTACCTGGCTGTTCGGTCGCCTTTCCGGCAGTCGCCGTTGACTCGACTGTCCTGAGTCAGCGGCGGCCAGGTTTTTACGGGGCACCCCAGGGAAGGTCACCTGACCCCATTGGTTCCTGATCCTTTCCAGTGGTTCGGAGCTGCCCTGAGTCAATGCGAGTTGCTCTGCCCTGGCTTCTATCATCTGTCTGGACTGATTCAGCATAGAGGCTGTCAGTGAATCAACCTGTTGCTGACATCGGATCATTCGCTGACTCAGGTCCATAATTTGTTCATTGGTCAGATGTTTGCCCGAACTATCCAGAAAATAGCGGCAGGTTTCAGACCATGCCTGATGAAGCGCAGGGTCGGGATGACTGGCTATCGTCTGCTGCAGATCAAGCAGTTTCTGGTATTTAAAAGACGCTACCGGGGTGCTGTCTGACTTTGTTTCAAAGGTCGTTAAATCCCAGTAGCAGGCGGGTAAGTCTTTTTGAAAAACGGAGTAATCTTCAGGCACCTTGGTGGATGCATCGTAACCCCTTGCGAGGCTTTTATTAGTCTTCTCATAGCTGGAAAACATTCTTTTCGCCGCTTCAGGCTTGCCCTGATGCATAAGGAATTTGGCATAACGTTCTTTCAGGTCGTCATAAATACCCGTTTCATCCGGTGTCAGGCTCTGGTAGCCATAAGCCAGCTGTGAGGCAAGCCTGAAGTACTTTTCACAGTCCGGAGTAAGAGTGTGATGGGGTCCTGTCAGTCCGTAATAGAGCGCTTTCTGAGACGGTTTCTGTTGCCAGTCTTCAGGCAGATCGGCCACATCATTAATCAGGCTGTATAACTTTGTCGTCAGGGCCTGGTACGACCATTTTTCAGAGTAGACCTTCAGTGCCAGCATACGGCAACAGGTTCTGACGGGGTCCATGGCCATGGCCAGATCGAGCAGCTTCTCATCGCTTTTACCGGTTTGCTGTAACTGATCCAGATAAATAAACACCAGTGTCTCCGGGTCTTCAGAAAAACGGCACTGATGCAGTAAGTCTCTGGCATGCTCAGGCAAGCAGGTTTTTTCAACGGGCTCATCTCTCGAGGGTTTTGGTCTGTTCTTCTTCGGTATGTCCATGGTAAGACTGGCAAGACTGGCAAGACGGGCTTCCGGGCAGCAGTGGCTGATGGCGATGTTTTTATAGTTCTGCCGCATTTCTTTCTTTTCCCCCGGGGTTGACCAACCTAAAGGCACCGTTTTTACTTCTGTTTCCAGATACTCGCAGGCCGTGGCCAGTGTATGGGCAAGGTCGGGACAGTATTCGACCGGTACACCATTGTCTTTGGTGCCTACCACAAAGGTGTCGACCTTAAAAATGTTTCCGACCCGCATATAATGCTCAGTCGCCACCCTTATGGCAGCCGGGTAATTCTGCCTGACCAGTTTTTCCAGACTGGCTTCCGCCTGTTCCACCAGCGCGGGTTCCCCTTTTTTAAGTTGGGCCAAAGCCTGCCAGTAACGAAGATGAGGGTGGCTGTCAGGGGCAGAGTTCAACGTGTTTGCTTCTGCTAGTGCGCGGTCAATGTCTGTGGCGCCAAACAGAGGCTTCAGGTACAGGGCAACAGCCAGAGCCTGAATGTTGGGGTCGCTGTCTTCGGCCAGCTCTTTGGTCAGGGCTTCACGATCTTCCGTCGTGGGATTGGTCGCCAGTTTCACCAGTTTACGAATAACGGCACCATGATGTCCCATGACCAGAGGCTGCGGTGGTTCACCCTGTTCAGTCGCCATGGCTTTGATATAACGAAGCGCTTCTTCGGGAAGATAAACATCAGGCTTCTGGTCTTCCTGACCAAACAGCAATTGCAGCACCAGATGCTGTCTGGCTGTCTGGCTGCCAGCATCCGCCGCCCTGCGCAGACAATACAGCTCCAGCTCCTTCGGCGGTTTCAGGGGGGCAGGATCGGTGTCGGCTTTGGCTTTCGCTGCAGTGTCAGAGTTGATGGCGGCTTTAGCTTTGTTGTCAGAGCCGGGGGCGGCACTGGCTGCGATATCCAGATGCCAGCGAATAAAGGTGTCCGGATCGGCAGTGTGCAGCTGGTCAATGACTTCCTTCTTTCCCAGACTCAGGCTGAACAGAACGTAGAGCGAATCAAGGAATTGCATGATTTCCGGTGTATCAAGATGTTGCTTGCACTCGGCAAACTTCCGAAGCTTTTTGCATTGTTCAATGCCTTTCTCATACTGCTCCTGCTTGAGTTGCTCAACCAGCGAGATCAGGTTTTTGGTAAAGGGCGCCTTTAAAGCATCCGGAATGCCTGCCATCTCTGGCAGTGGAGGGCTTTCAAGAACAATGGGCAGCTCTGGCTTGACCTGCAACGGATCGGCGACCGGCTCATCCAGCACCTTAACCCTGTAGTCAGGCAGTGGCCTGCTACGGTGATCCCGTTTCCAGGTAAGGAAGGGTGTATGTTCAACCGCTACGGGTTCATCAGACTTCTTTGCAGGGTTTACTGTGCGTACTTCGGGTGTCGCAGGCTGTGACGATAGCTGTGACGATAGTGGAGTGGAGTTTATCATGTCTGGTATCCATACCTTGGTTTCCTTTCAATTCCTTTAAGACCATGGGGGGCGGGAGTAGTTCCTTTACAGCAATAACAGCGTTCCTGTTATCACTCAAAAAATGCACTAAATTAAAGTGGAGTTTTTATCTGAGAACTCATTTCAGCGTTGCCTGTTTAAGTGGTTACAAGAAATAAGGAAACGATAAGCATGTGTAAATTTTTTGATTGGACAGTGGTCGTCAGCAGAGTGTCACTGCCTGTCATAGGGGCGACCCTCCTGCCTTTTTTTTCAGGTCAGGCTTATCCGGGGGATGAACCCTGGCAACCTATACCCGGTTATACCCAACCGTTTTACCCCATTGCATCTCCCGGAGCGTCCGGTCAACCGGATGATGTGTCTGTTATTGAATCATCCCAGTTCATACCGACTCTCAATGATGAGGGGCAGCCGGTACTTCTTCAGTCACCAAGAACTGAACAGGTGCCGTATACCGGGGTTGGTGAGACGCTTAACAATTACTTCGCGTACCCTATTACTCATACCGCCTACCGTGTGGCAGGGCGTGAGTATCGGGTTACCACTGTCGGAGGCTCGGGATACCCCACCTTTAACTCCATGTTAACCCGGGAGGATATGCGAAAACGGCATCAATATATTATGACCAGGGCAGAGTCTGAAGAAAAGTACACAAAGGTTTACGAGGAGATCAGCCACATTAATTTCAGTCCTGAATTCCTGGAGGACGTGAAGCAGGGAGAAACCCCTGAAACCGTTTATGATCGCTTTTTTGGTGACCGTCACATTGCCCGTCATTTCTATGATGAAAGTGGTCGTCTGACTGAGGCGTCCGGAAGATTTTTCAAGGAATTATACAGCCCCTTAAGCAGTGATTTTGCAAAACTGAACTCAGAACGGTTACAGGACGAGCGTCGAAGGCTGAGCCCTGACTTTAATTCCAGGGCAGATATTCTTGCGCGAAATACCGTTGAAAACCGTTCCGATGTATTGAACATAATCCGGACGGCGGCAGATGAGCTAAAAGCGATTCTGGACAGCTTAAACGCTCAGCAAGGTGTTACTGCCCGGCTGGTCAGTGCTTCACAGCAGGGTGATGTTCGAACCAGCCTTGATGATGTTATGGCACATCCTCAGCGTTCTGATGACCGGGGGCGCACGCGGAACAATATAATTACCGACGCATTTATTTCTATTAACCACGGTGAAGGAAGAAACGGGCCTCCAGCCCCCCAGCCTGTCACTGTCACAGAGATACCCGGGGTCAGCCATGTCGAAGGCTTTAGGGGAAACCTGAATTTGCCCGCAGCCATTGTGTTTCCGGATGAAGAAGGAATAGACCAGCTTTTGCTGATATCTTCCCTGACGGGGCCTGCGGACAACCCTAAAAGCAGGAACGGCGCAATTGAGAATATCAACCTTATACAAAACCAGCATCCAAATGCGGCCGCCATTCTCACCAACTATACCTATAAGTCCGGGACCCAGGATCAGGAACGGGAAAAGCTGATAGGAATGAGGCCCGGAGGCAAAGAACTCAGGGAGAATGCCATGGCAAGCTTCTTTCTGGGGATGGGGGATGAACAGTACTCATCCAGTAACGCGGTATTGAAAGCATGGATTGCCCTGATCATGAGACGCAATGGAGTTAACCTCTGTGAGGACTTCCGTGAAACCAGAAAGAAATCTGACACGGACGACGGTGATGGCAATAGCGGCGGGGCTGCAGGCTTCAACGCTGGTAGGGTTGGAATAACGCCTGGCTCCGTACACTGAAAAAAGGGCTGATTGAAAGACAGTATGAAAAAACGGGTATCCGGATTACCGTGTTGATTTTAGTGCCAAACCGTCTAATTTGAGTGCTGTGACAATGTGGACAGGCACTCATCAGCTCAGTGGTTTCTGCTTGAACATGGTAATCGTATTCTGACTCATCCTTCCTGACTACAGCGATCCCCGGCATATTTAAAAATGACAAACAACAACTCCGTATATCGCAAAACATTATTCCGCTATGTGAGCAACGGAGCTGTTTGCCATTATCAGTCTATCTGCAACCATTCCGGTTTAGGAACGTTTTCCGCTAAACCCGGTTAGCACTGTTGCAGATATCAATTTTTTCCCTTATTAGGTTAGCCATCGCCTCTTTGCCCGGTTCCATGTATTTTCTTGGGTCGTTAGCTTCCGGGTTATCAATGAAATGCTCTTTTACTTTATCTGAAAAAGCGATTTTTAACTCAGTGGCTACGTTGACCTTTGTCACCCCCAGCTCAATGGTTTTTCGGATATCTTCACGATCAATGCCCGATGCGCCGTGTAGAACCAGGGGGGCTGTCGTTTGTTCCCGAATTTCCGCAAGACGTTCAAAGTCGAGTTTAGGTTCGGACTTGTACATGCCATGAGCGGTACCAATGGCGACAGCCAGTGAGTCAATGCCGGTACGCTCTATGAATTCTGCAGCCTGGGCCGGGTTGGTATACAGTGCATCTTTTTCATCGACAATCAAATCGTCTTCCTGACCACCTAAACGCCCCAGTTCTGCCTCCACTGTGACATCGCGGGCATGGGCATATTTAACCACTTCACTGACAATGCGAATGTTTTCTTCAAAGTCGTGATGGGAGCCGTCAATCATGACCGACTTAACACCAAGGTCGATGAGTGCCTTAATGGACTCAAAGGATTCGTGGTGATCCAGATGCAGAGCGATGGGAATATCGTGCAACTGACTGGCAGCTTCAGCAATATCAACGATGTACTTTGCTCCGGCATAGCTGATTGTGCCTGGCGTTCCTGCCAGAATAACCGGAGAACGCATTTCTGCTGCTGTTTCAACAACAACACGTACGGTTTCAAGATTGTGGATATTAAAAGCCGGTACTGCGTATCCGCCAGCTTGTGCATCCAGAAGCATTTGTCGGGTAGAAACCAATGCCATTACTTTGACTCTCTCTGTTCAGGATAGATTGGCTGACCTTTCATCAGTGTCAGCTCTACGTTGTAATCGTTGTCTGTAACAATCAGGCTGGCTTCCCTTCCCGGGGCAATAACACCAACTCTGTTGTCTATTCCAAGCAGTTTTGCTGGTACTTCTGTGGCCATTTTTATCGCATCGGCCTCCGGCACTCCGGCCAGTGCCACCATATTGCGAATAGCTTTATTCATTGGCAGCGTACTGCCTGCCAATGAACCACAACGGGTTCTGGCAACACCGTCGATCACGGTTACCGGAAGCTCTCCCAACTGGTATTCACCATCTGGCAGGCCACCTGCACACATGCAGTCAGTAATCAGGACAGACTTGTCCGTTCCCTTGCATTTCCAGCTCAGTTTCAAAGCTGCCGGGTGAACATGGACACCATCTGCAATCATTTCAGTCGTGACAGAGTCACTGGCAAGGAAGGCCCCCACGCACCCGGGTTCACGATGATGCAAACCACTCATGCCGTTATAGAGGTGGACTGCTATGCTGGCACCTGCGTCAATACAGGCTGTTGCCTGTTCGAACGTGGCGTCACTGTGCCCCAGAGCGACTCTCACATGATTGGCTTTCAGTCGCTCAGTGGCTGTTACAGCACCTTCACTTTCAGGAGCCAGCGCTGCGACTTTTAATGAGTCGCCTGCCACCTCGATTAACTCATCAATCCGTTGAGCGGAAGGTGACAGAAAATGCTGCTCTGGATGCGCGCCCTTGTGTTTCGGAGTGAAAAACGGACCCTCCAGATAGCTTCCAAGCAATTCAGCACCTTTCTGATTGGTATCCTGTCCCATACATTCCCGTATGTTGGCCAGGGCTGCCAGAATCTTTTCCCACGGAGCCGTTACCGTGGTTGCCAGAAAGCCGGTCACTCCATTTTTTGGGAGGTCTCTGGCAATAGTTGCCAGTGATTCCGGCGTTGCATCCATGGCATCCGCGCCGGACTGACCGTGAATGTGCAGATCTATCAGTCCGGGAAGTAACTTTCTGTCACCCAGGTCAATCAGTTGATAACGGGGATCAAGCTCAAAGCCGATTGATTCAATATGACCATTACTGATATGGACATAAGCGTTGTCTTTCATGCCGTCGGCAGTAAAAACCTGGCGAGCTTTCAGGCAGTAATCACCTGAGACCGGGATCGCTTTCATTAGATACCGTCACCAGTGGCAGAATCGGAATGTTTGTCGCTTTTTTGTTGAGAGCGAACGCTTTTGATGCTCATAACGCCAACTTCCAGTACCTGTTCTACCAGAGCATTCAATTCAAGGTCATCTCTTTCCATGCACGCTTCTGCTGCCATGACCAGGTTCGTACCTGCAATCACATCAGCATGGCTCATATCAGCAGCTACCTGCGCTGCACGCTGAAACGGAGAGCCGCCGGGAATGTCTGATAAAAACAGTACACCGTCGCCGGTATCCACTCGGTCAGACGCTTCCCGCAATTTCTGTTCAAGATCTGATGTTGAATAAGACTCAAGAAAATCGACATACTCAATTTGTCGCTCATCGCCGGAGATAGCAGACAGAGCAGACTGAAAGCCGGTGGCAAAATTAAGATGCCCGGTGACCACAATTCCAATCATAATAAATCCAAAGTTTTAATGGCTTTTCTCAGGTGCTTTGATCAGTTAAATAACACTCATAATGTCGATAGGGTCTTCTGTCGGAACACGCTGAATCGTGCATTGAACGCCCATTTCATTCAGGCTTCTGAAGGATTCAATATCACTCTGGTCAACAGAGACTGTTTTATGAACCTGATTTTTACCATCGCTGAAGTGCATGTTGCCTACATTAACCTGAGTCAGAGGCACACCGCCTTTCACCAGCTGCAGTACATCCTGAGGGGTTTCAACCACCAGAACAATTTTTTGGGCAGGACTGGCTTTGTGAATCACGTCGATGGTTTTTTGAATGGAAAAGTAGCGGGTTGCCATGGTGCTCGGAGCCGCCATATCCATCAGGTTCTGACGAACTTCATCGCTGGACGCGTCGTCATTAGCCACCAGAATCAGGTTGCCGCCTGCGTGATGGCTCCAGGTGACTGCAACCTGACCATGTAATAAACGGTTATCAATACGAACCAGTACAATGTTTGGGTTACTCATCTCTTTCTCCTGACTCAAATTGTTAAACAGTTATTTTTTGTTGTAAGGGTGGATAGTGACGCCTTGCACGACACGATTAACTTCTCCGGTAGGGCAAGGGTTATCCGGTGTTATATTCAATTGTACGGATTTAAAGAATGAGAAAGTTTGAGCTAGAGCAATGAAAGGAAATGAAAGCCAAACATTTTCATTTCCAGCTTGTGTTTCTGTGCAGATCACATTTCCTGACATGACTTGCTCGTCGGCGCCGTCGGACAGCGCAACAATGTGCATTGCCTGATTATCCTGCCTTATTTCTGCGAGCAGATCCTGGTCGTACTGCCGCGTATAGCGATCATTGGACATAAAATTGAAAATAATGGTCTTGTCATTGACGACAGACTTTGGCCCGTGGCGGAAGCCCAGAGGTGAGTCGTGTATTGCGACCACTTTCCCGGCAGTCAGCTCCAGCAGTTTAAGAGCGGATTCCTGCGCCAACCCTTGAAAGCTGCCACTTCCCAAAAACACCACCCTTTCACAGGCTTTGGCCGCAAGTGCCTTCATTTCTGCTGCTTTTTCAGCGATTAATTGCTCTGTATTGGTGCAAATGCTTTCCACACTGTTGGCCAGCCCTTCGGATGGATCAAAAATACAGAGGGCGCTGAGCATCATGGAAGTAAAGCTGCTGGTCATAGCAAAGCTTTTATCATTAGTACCCTCAGGCATAAGCAAGCAAAACATATTTTTTTTAGTTTGAGCCGCCTTAGCCAGCTGTCCTTCTGGATTACAGGTCAGTACAAGGTGATAACAGTCGTTTAAGACCTGATCGGCAAGATCCACTGTTGCCACGCTTTCAGGGCTGTTGCCGGATCGTGCGAAAGAAATCACCAGAGTTGGCACCTGTTCACCGAGATATTCACCCGGTGCAGCGACAATGTCAGTCGTGCTCACAGCGTCAAAACGGCGTCCGGTCACTTTAGTCAGATGTGGTGCAAGTGTTTTACCAGCAAAGGCTGACGTACCTGCCCCCGTCAGAACCACTCTGACATTGTCTTTCTTCATTACCGGGGCTAAAAAAGCATCGATTTCACCCCTGATCGTTTCTATATTGTTAAAAGCCTGACGCCACATCGCTGGCTGGTGTGTAATTTCTTTTGCTGTATGTTCGCCGTAAATATCCCGAAGATAACTCTCATCAAAGGTCAGATAGGTACTCATTATTTTCTCAGTTACTATTTTGTTTGCCAGAACAAAAGCGTCCTGCCTGTTAATGCAAAGATTAATCGTAAAATGAATAAGGCTTATATAGCCGTTAAGAGTCAATCAGCACGCCTTGGCGTAATTGCTGGTTACCTGCATAATTCGGTGATGAATCAGTGACCTTGGGTTATTATGAATCTCCCCTTTCCTTATGGCCTGATATTGATCAGGAAGATACTGACTGATAACCGGCATGGGGATTTCTTTATTGTCCAGATTCCCCAGTAGTTTATTCAGTGCAGCTTCAACGGATTCAGAACCCCAGTAATAACGGATACGGTCGCTGTAACTAAAGATGCGGAACATACGAAGGTCGTCTTCATTGCCGCTGTAATATTTTTCCCAGTTTTCGGGATGAGTCAGCATTTCATCTTCCATCACTGAACAAATATGCGAACGCTCAGATTCAGGAATCAATAAGTCTTCAATATGAGCCAGAGAATAAATGGCTTCACGCATGGCAAAAGTGAGCTGAGGGCCGACTTTCAGGATGGCAAAGTGGTCTTCAACAAGATCAGCATAAGCTTCAGGTGCCTGGTAATCCGTTGAGTGGGCTTCAAAAGCGATGCCCGGAACATCTTTTATAAACTGGCTGAGCGGTTTTGCTTTCGTTCTTTCATAATCAATAACGGTGGTATGATCAAACTCAACCCCCGGCTGAACAACCAGCCCAACGACCCGGTCCCAGACCTGTTGCAGGCCGCTGTCATTAAAAATATTTCTGTGGCAATCCAGAGTATGGGAGGCTCTTTCCGGAGTAGTTACATGGATAGTCTTTATATCTTCAGCCTCTCCTCCCGGAACAGGTACCTCGGTTCCTATTACATACACCAGCTGACTTTGACCGAAGCACTCTATAGCGGTTTGTTCTGCAACTGTACATAAATCAGCGGCGCGACGGGCCACCATTTCATCCGACAAGGGAACCGGATCATCAGCGCAGCTCATGCTGGCATCAAGATGAATTTTGGTAAAACCGGCTGCAACATAGGCTCTGATGAGTGCCCGTGATTTATCCATGGCCTGGTCAGCGGGTTCGCTTTGCCAGCAGTTTGGTCCCAGGTGGTCACCCCCAAGCCAGATTAGCTCCCGGGGGAAATCTAAATCTGCGGCGATATCAAAAACATAATCCCGAAAGTTTTCAGGAAGCATTCCTGTATAACCACCGTACTGATTGACCTGATTGGAAGTTGCTTCGATTAATAATGCAGTGTTGTCTTTTTTTGCCTGAAGAATAGCTGCCTCAAGAACAAGACGGTTAGCGGAGCATACTGAGTAGACGCCACATTTCTGCCCCTGCTTGTTTGCTTTTATGATCTCAGTCAAACTTTCCACAGTAATCTCCCTGGAACTTGTTACGATTTTTTCACTAAATAAAGCGGTTGTTCTGTAACCACATAAAATGTTTGGTGATTAAATACAGGCTTTGCCGGGAGGCTACGTATTCTTCAGGGTCATTATTACTGACTACTCATCAGCAATAATGACCCTGACCCCCTGACGCTGCAGCCCTGCCAGATAATCAGCCGGAATACCCTTATCGGTGACCAGTGTATTGAAAGCACCAAAAGAGCGAATCAAGTGATAACCCTTTTTACCAAATTTACTGGAGTCCGCGACCAATATGATTTCACTGGAAATATCACACATCACACGATTAAGACTCGCCTCCCGGTCAAAGTGAGTCGTCAGGCCTGCGACAAGATCGAACCCATCGACTCCGAGAAATAATTTATCAAACCGGAAGTTACGTAAGGCATCTTCAGCCTGTGCGCCATAGAAGGAGTAAGACTTCTTTCGCAAGGTGCCGCCAGTCATCATAATTTCGATATCGTGTGACTTTGCCAGTTCTACTGCCACATTAAGGCCATTGGTCATGATGACCAGATGCTTTCTGTCCAGTAAATTTTTGGCAACGTACGGAGTGGTCGTTCCGGAATCCAGAATGATGGACTCGCCATCGTTGACCAAACGGGCTGCGGCTTCCCCAATAGCTGCTTTCCTTGAAGCATTGACGCCTCCCTTATCCTGAAAGGATACTTCCTTTGTTAAACCGCCCGTTGACATGGCTCCCCCATGGGAGCGAAGCAAAACGCCCTTGTTATCGAGATAATTCAGGTCATTACGTATGGTGACAGTGGACACCTTAAAATGATCCGCCAGATCCTCAACACGAGCCTGCCCTTTATCAGACACCAGACGAACAATGGCTTCACGCCGCTCAACAGTGCTCATTCAAACCTCTCTTGCAACTGTGCCTCTGCACAGTTGCGTTTTTACGATATACGCCTTTCGAATACCTTTCAATACCTTTTTGTATCTTTCTTATCGAAAGGCGAAAGATTTTATATCGGGTATTTTGAAGGGACTCTACAAAGCTGTAAAGACAATAACGCCGCTTCCTGCAATCAGGGATAGATATTGCCCTCTTCCCGTTAAATAAGTCCGATAAGTTGAGCGGGTAAGCCTTGTGGCTCTTTCTCTGATTGTATGGAGGCGATCCGGAAACGGCTGCAGGACTACTTGTGATTGTGAATATTTGATTTATGTCAAAAAATGAAAAGAAAATGAAAGCTTTCTATTTACTATTCGAAAGAAGAAGTTAATATTTGTCACAAAAAGAAAGGTGGTAAGAAATGGTTGCATCCCATCGGTTTTGAGTCCACCTGAGATTAAGTCAGTAGTGTGTGGCAATAACGTTTGATCTTTTGATCAAAAAAATAACATTAAAAGGGGTAAGTACATGATGCAAAAAAAACTTCTGGCAACAGCAATTCTGGGGATGGCTGTCGTATCGTCAGCTTCTGCAAGCTCTTATATCACAGGCAACCTTCGGCATAATACAGAAAGGAGTACAGAGTACACGTTCGAGCTGGGACATACTTTTGAGACTGGTACTACTGTTTTGGTAGAAGTTGCAGGTGATCAGACAGGTGGCGTACGCAGTGTTACTGATACGACCCTGGGTATTGAGCAGATGCTTTACAATAACGATAACCTCTGGCTGGCCGTTGGCTATCACAGCTTATCTTTAGATGGCAGCTCTGGTGACAGAAAAGGAACTGGTGGTCAGAACCGCCCCCTGATTAAAGTCGGTTATAACTTTGACAATGGCTTATTTGTCAGTCACCGGGCAAGAGCGCATTACTCAACCAACAGCGACGTTGGTCATGTACAGAACCGTTACGATACCGCTGTCGGTTTTAATGCCAGTGACTATCAATTCAAACTCAATACCATTTATGTTGACCAGCTTAAGCGAAATTCGGTAGGCAGAAAGGATGATGCATTCAATACCGAGTGGCGAGTTACCCGATTCAATATTGCTGATACGGGTATAGATCCATTCTTTGAAGTCCGTCACGAAGATGGTGGCAAGGATGCAGCGGGCAAAAACAACGATGACAACTTCGGCTTTGTTTTCGGAGCGTCTTACGCCTTCTAAGGCAAGACGCAGGTAAAAACACAGCGTCGAAGGCAGGGAGTCACAGCCGTGTCAGATTCCTGCCTTTGCTGGAATGACGGGAGTGGTAATTTCAGTTTTGCCGCTTTCCTGAATTGAGATTACTAATCAAAAGAAGACCTCTTGCCATCAGGTTAATAAAAGAGGTTCTCAGATGGTTTTTGGCTATTAACACAACCGGGGTGAAACAATGCTATTTGAAGCATTAATGATTGCATTACTGGCGGGCATAGCGGGGGTCGATTTATTCAACGGCCTGACCCATATGCACCGGCCATTAATTACAGGACCTATTGTTGGCTTTATTCTTGGAGATGTGCAGACAGGCCTTATCACGGGTGCATCGCTCGAACTGGTTTGGATGGGTATGGCACCTCTAGCTGGCGCCCAGCCACCTAATGTTGTTATCGGTGGCATTATTGGCGTTGCTTTCGCCATTCTGACACAGGCTGAACCACAGGCTGCTATTGGTATTGCTGTACCATTCGCTGTTGCGGTACAGGGTTTGATCACCTTGCTGTTCACCGCCTTTTCGCCTGTCATGCATCGCTGCGACGAGATGGCAGCTAAAGCAGACTGGAAGGGAATTGACCGGGTTAACTATATGGGCATGAGCATTTTGTTCAGCTTCTATTTCATTCTTGCCTTCCTGCCTATCTTCTTTGGTGCTGAACAAGCGCAAACGGTCGTTGAAGTTGCGCCTGAATGGTTAATGAGTGGTCTGGGTGTAGCGGGCGGATTAATGCCAGCTATCGGTTTCTCCATGCTCATGAAAATCATGTTCAAGCAAAGCTACATTCCTTATTTCATCGTCGGTTTCCTTGCCGCTGCTTACCTTGAACTGCCTGTTATCGCTATTGCGCTTGTAGGTATCGCGATCGCACTGGCGGATTATTTCCAGAGCAGCAGAGTAGCTGCACAGGTTCCACAGCAAGCCGGAGGCGTTAACGATGGCATTTGAAAGTACACTTGAAATGGACGCCAAGGCAGAGCGCATGCTGGCCAAGGCAGAGGCCACTAGTACCGTTGTAGCCGATGAGTATGAAGACCAGGCTCCGGCAGCGGAACTGACACGTAAAGATATTACCAGAATGGCGTGGCGCTCACTGGCTTTGCAGGCATCCTTTAACTATGAGCGTATGCAGGCGGCGGGTTGGCTGTACGGTCTGATTCCATCCCTGCGTAAGATTCATAAAAATGACGAAGACCTGAGCCGTTCCATGAAGCTCCACATGGAGTTCTATAACACGCACCCTTTCCTGGTGACGTTTATCATGGGAATCGTGCTGGCCATGGAGAAAAGCAAGGAGCGCCTGTCTGTTATCCGGGCTATTAAAGTGGCTACCATGGGGCCAATGGGGGGGATCGGTGATGCGTTGTTCTGGCTGACCCTGTTGCCTATCTGTGCCGCACTGGGCATATCGCTGGCAATGGAAGGCAGTCTGGCAGGACCTGTGCTTTTCCTGGTGCTATTTAACGCGGTTCACTTTGGCTTGCGCTTTGGTTTGGCTCATTACGGTTACAGCGCCGGTACGAAAGCGATCAGCGCATTAAAGGAACATACCCAGAAGCTGTCTCACGCTGCAACCATTGTAGGTCTGACCGTTGTAGGTGGTTTGATTGCTACCTTTGTCAACCTGAACACGACACTGGTTCTTGAAGTGGGTCAGGCAACCGTTGCCCTGCAGCAGGATCTTTTTGACCCGATTATGCCGAAGCTCCTGCCTCTGGTCTTCACTCTGGGCGTGTTCTCGTTCATCAAGCGCGGCGTGTCACCTTTGAAAGTCATTGGCGGTATTGTGGTGCTGGGCATTACCGGTGCGTACCTGGGCTTCCTGTAAGCTCACTCTGAAAACCGTCTCTTCATATTATTGCCTCCCTCCCCTCTCCGGGCTTTACGGAGAGGGCATTAAATTAAAACAGTAAACATTCAAACAGAGTAAACAATGAAACTTAATAAACTGGCTGTGTGTTGCGCATTGGCATTGCCTGTATTGTATGGCTGCAATAGTAACGATAGTTCTGATAATACTGTCGTACCTCCTCCATCAGTAACACTTGAATTTGAAACCATTCCAACGGTCAGGAACTGGGAAGCAACCGAGGGTAGCTATCAAGTAACTGCTAATTCCAGAATTGTTATTAACCCTGGCAATACAGAATCAACGTTGGCAGGTATTACAACCAACATTTCAGATACAGCCGAAAAGTTTCAGGAAACCATTCTGGCCGTCACTGGTTTAAACCTCACTATTGAAACGTCAGATACTCTGCGAAATGGTGATATTAGCCTGACATTATTAGGCAATGAAAACGATGAACTCGGACCGGAAGGGTATAAACTTAAGGTCGGCGATACGGTTGAAATTGAAGCTAATACAAATACTGGTCTCTTCTACGGTACCCAAACCATTTTGCAACTGCTGCAGCAAGATGATGAGAAAAGCCGTATTGCCAGAGGTGAAGTCACCGATTATCCCAGTTTAACGGAAAGGGGCATCATGGTTGATGCCGGAAGAAAATACTGGGAGGTGGACTCACTGAAAGATGTGATCCGCCAGATGGGCTGGATGAAAATGAATCGCTTGCACCTCCATCTCACCGAGTGGAACGCCTTTCGTTTAGACAGTGACAACCCTGAGCTGGAAGGTCTGGCAGCACTGAGGGCTTATACCAGAGAGGATATTGCAGAACTGGAAGCCGTCGCCAAACTGAACCATGTTTGTGATCGTACCGGAAATCGATATTCCGGGACATGGTAAGATGTTGTCGGACTTCAGGAAAGATGCTGCCTTTGAATGCCCAAGTATGAGCGTCGTCACCGGTAGAGGCTGGGAAGGTGAACACGGCCCTCGCTGGAATTTGGATTACACAGGTAAATCAGCAAACAGTCCAAGATCCGGCAGGGAATTTATGTTCGGGCTTATCGAGGAATTTGCTCCCTGGTTTAGCGGCCCGTACTTCCATATAGGTACGGATGAAGTACCGGAATGGGGCAATCTTACAAGCTGTGCTGAACTTGCTAGCTATGTTGCGGACTCAGACCATCTAAGAGAAATCGGTGATCCACTGGTCGAGTTTATTAACGAAGCTAACGACGTTATAAAGGGTTTGGGTAAACAAACCCAAAAGTGGAACTGGTACGAACGATCACCAATCTCATTCGATGCCGATAATGACATCCGTATTGACGCCTGGATCGGAAACGCTCTGGACTATTACACTGAGAAAGGATACAACACCACTTTAACAGGTACTCCTTACCTTTACCTGACGCCCGGTTTTCCTAATACCATGCCAAACCCTCCCAAGATTTATACCTTGGAAGGTTCAGCCAGCCCTGACATGACAGGCGTAAAGCTCAGCCTCTGGGCTGATACTGCCTATAAATGGCCTGACCAGCAACTCGAGAAACTGATGGTTACGCCCCGGACTGTCACTGCAGAAAGAAACTGGTTTGGCGCTCATGAAGATGACAGCACATTCGATGAATTTCTTGAGCGCATGGACACGATTGGCGGAGCGCCTCTGGTAGTTGGTGAAGCTTCTGCTGTTCCCAGAGACAACTGGTCTGTCATGGCGGTCAGCAGTGAAGAGATTCAGAGGGGGGATGGCGGTGCCAGCAATCTCTTCAGTGGCAGAACAGACTCTCTGTGGGAGACAAGGCACTCCGCTGGTTATGACACTTACCCCCATACCGTCGATATCGATATGGGTGACACCTATGAAGTGGTAGGAGCTCGCTTCCACCCACGACAGAATGGCGCGGACAGACTTCGCGGTCTTATTGGAACGTACAGTTTTTACGTCAGTGAAGACGGTGAAACCTGGAAAATGATTGTTGGTTCATCAGAAAAGGATGGCTCATTCAGTTACCCGGGAAATTACGTAGGACGTGATAAGAAAGCCAAAACCATTCATTTTGAAATGGAGAAAGCACGCTATTTCCGTTTTGTAGCGGAGTCCCCATTTGAGGAGGGTAGCCGGTGGGCCAGTCTGGCAGAAATTGATATATTCGGTAACAAAGTAGGTGACGAGCCTGTCACTGTGCCGGAGTCTACCTATCATATTCGATCCAAAGCTGACCTGAGCACCTGCATGCGGGTTGACCGTGAAGAAGGCGACGTCGCAAACAATGACAGTATGAAAATGGGCAAATGCCTGAACACCGATGACTACCAGGAATGGTTAACGGTCGATGAAGGCGTAGTTGATGGCATTAACTACGTTTCTATTCGTCCCGTTAACACTCCCGATCAGTGTCTGGATGTGAATTTCAATACTGGTGGACTCGTAACATGGGATTGTCATTTAGGTGACAACCAGCTCTTTAGAGTGCATGAAGATCAGTACCGGTATGGCTATTCCACCATCAAGCCCAAGTCAGCAGGGAACTGCATGACCATTAGCGGAGACAATAACGACGACGTAGCTGAAGGAGACCGTGTGTCATTTAGTGGTTGCAGTGATACTAATAAGAAGCAGTGGGTTCTGGTTCCGTAACCCTCCTGCTGGCTAATGTGTTCTAAAATCTAAAATGCAGAATAATAGTAGGTATAGTGGAGTTGTTTTGTGCTATGCCTACTATTTTTCAACCTATAATCAACACGATAATCCTATTTTGTTGCATAAAACAAAGAGCGTCATATCCACTTCATCAACATGATCTTCCGAATACCCGAAAAAACCACTCTGTTGAGCACTGAGTGGTTTTTTTGTCTTAATGAACAATGCCGTTAGTTCTGCTAACCAATAAAGAACGTTTTTTGTTTTATTGAGTCTAGAAACTCTATGAACAACGACCAGAAAGGACAGGGTTAACGGCAATGAATATACAACCAGATCGTCCATTTGCCTTTGGCTCCAGTAAAGAACCAACAGCTGACAGCATGCCTGGCACATCAGCTGGTACCGACAGCGCGGGGCGTCGTGTCGAGAAGCGACCTTGCCTTGTCAGCTCTTCTTCAGAGAGTGATGACAGCCAGCCCAAAGTCAGGAGGGGCAGGGGCAGAGGCAAGGCTGTCAAAACAAAGGCTGAAATGGAAGACGCAGCTAATAGAAGAAGAATATCAAAGCAAAAATGCGCCCAACGCATAAGGGACAGGAACAAACAAGACTGGCTTAATCTTAACCAAGATCTTGATAAAGCTAATGCCGAGTACCAGCGTCTGAGTGCTGAATATACTAAGCTCCGGAAAAGTGCCGAGCAGCTTTCCACAGCCAATCAAAAACTACTCGAAGCCAGTGAGAAACTGCTCAAAGTCATTGAAAACCCGAACGCAACCTCATGTGAAATACATTTAGTACGTGAAACCGGTGCAGCGCCTGCAATAAACCGATCACAACAGGAACCTGAGCCTGTTGGGTCTGGTGTGGGTGATGACAACAAGCCCGAAGTTCCTGTGACCAAGAGAAAGCGTGCAAAAAGACAGAAACGATCAGCTGAGGAAAGAAAAGAGTTTAAGAAAGAAGACGCCCGATGCTACAGAGAAAGGAAGAAACAAGAGTTTAATGATCTTCAACAGGAACTTGCAGACACTACTGCCGAGAACCAGCGTCTGACCTCTGAAATTAAGGCTCTTAAGGAAACGCATAAGGAACTTTCCGAAACCAATGAGGGTTTGGACAAGCTCATTCCAGACCTGCTGCAGACCTGCGAGCGATTCAACATCAAATTAATTGAGCAGATTGACCAGGACATCAATCCATCAAAATAGTGACCCATTGCACACCTTTTGTCTCGTTCCGAACTGTAGGTTGAGAGTCAAACTGAAGCCCTTTGTTTCCTGATTGTTTAACTACACTGAATCCCTTCCTTTTTAACAAACTTTCAGGGTCAATATGAAACACATCTCATTCTCCACCGCTCTGCTTATACTTTTTTTTCTGTGGACTAAACCATTGTGCGCCCAGGATATAAAAACCCCCTTTGGTTCACTGCCTGATACTTTTCAGTATCAAAAATCCGGTGAGAATAGTCCGCAACATACCGTCACCATGAATCAGGTGGTCATTAATGGAAATGAAAAAATATTGGTGTCGCTTGATGGGGCACAACCTCAGAGTATACCCCAGGATTCCATTAATGAAGTAACACGCCATAGGATAACTGACCGGACAAAAAGAAATTTCCTGATAGCCCTTATCATTATTTCGTTGGAAATGCCTAATTACTCACAGTTGGCAGAAAGTGGCACTTATCAGTCAGGTGGTGCACGAGACGGGTCTGGCAGGCAAGCTTCTGTCCGGGATGCATTTACTTTCATTTTTCCGGCTCTAGACGCCGATCGCCGATATCCACTCATCGGTAACGTGCCGAATCATTCTGATGGCCCTGTTAACCATTGGCTGGTGAATATTACCAATCCATTTCCTGTGCAGTTTACCGTCATCATGCCCTATCCGGAACCGGCTCCTGAATCACCGGCACCGGATGCAGGCATACAGGCTGGTAGAAACGATACCGGCGACTCAGAAAGCTCTGATGGTGCTGGCTATTCCTGCTTCGGGGGAATCTGTCGCAGGGTCGGAGCGTTCTTTGCCTATTGAAGCTTCAACCACAAAAGCTTCAACCACATTGCAAGCCTGAACGTCATCAACTTTACTGTCTGATCGAATGGACCCACTAAGCAGTTTCTGTTTAAGTGCCGGAGTATAAATAACAGAATGAAAAAAAGTTGCTTTCTCCTGTCGATCTGGTTGATGACTCTTGTCTTTTTTTTTCAACCGGCTGCTTACGGCGATCCACAGGTTTCAGGGGCAGAACCCTGTGCAACAGCGCTGGCCATCCAGTCACCCACGCTGCCAGACCGGGCTCAGGTCGTTGTATTTTCAGCCGGAAAAACGAAGGCATCCGCTTTGCGCCTTCATCTTCCCAGCCCCTGGCACTGGCCTGACAACAGCAGAGCGCCAGCCGTTATCACGCCACCAGAATCTGTTTGTCAGGTGAGTTTGTGTGAAAAGTCTGCCTGCAGCACTCTGTTCGTTATAAACTCAGATGCTTTTTCTGAACACCCACAGCCTGTAACACACGAAGTGACACGGCATTCCCCTTTACCCGCCAGTGGCATTTTTCCACTCTGGATGAACCACTGGGTTTCAGGTACAGGCCCCTTCGTCCCCATCACTGTCCAGAACCGTGGTCCCGACCCGGAATTTTCCCATCCCTACAGGGCAGACCTTAACAAGCCATCCTACTCAGTTCGCGAAGTTTATTTAGCCGAACAGAAACAGCCGCTGTTTCTTATTCACAACCCGGTGGACTACAGGCTCTACTGGTTGTACTGGAATGAAATGAATCAATTCGACATTATCCAGTGGCCACTTTTATCCCCACTGGAAAATGACAATGACCTGCTCAACCCCAATAACCTGACTCTGGGGATTGCCGATCAGACCCGACTGAATGAGCCGGCACTCCTGCGGGTTCCACTGAAACGTGAATGGCTTGATACAAAACAAGGGAGCTTCCGGCACCTTCTCCCATTATTAGCACTCATTTTCGGTGATGTATTACAAAAACAAACAGCCGATGGCAGCACGGAGTACTGGTTTCGCGACCACGAGGGCCAGACCTCCGTCATCTCACAGGAAGAGCTGGAACAATGGCACAGTCTTTACCATGAAAGTATCAAGGCCGATATTTTCCATCGCCTGACCACGGGTAACCCCATGAACCAGGCAGCAGGTATTGCCCCGGCACAGTTCCAGAGAGAACACCGCATAGTGCCATGGTCCATAATCAGGCAAATTAAGAAAGCGATAGGTCGTCAGGCAATTCAGGTTATCGAAAAAAAGCCGGATAACCAAACGCCTCCGGACAGCCACCATCTGCAGCCCCCCACATCAGCCGGTCAGCAACAGACCCGTCAGAGAGAGGTATCTGACGCCATACCGGGAGTCCTCGGGCAAGGCTGGCAGCAGCGAATGTTGAACATCCAGTCCAGCAGAGAGTTTATCGGTACAAGAGAGCGTCCGAAGTTTCATGAAGAAACCCTTCAGGTGCAGATAGATCATTTTGTCTATGCCTCACAAACAGGCAGCACAGACGACATGCTCAGAATCGTCAACACAATGGAAACTAATGAGCAGAAACAATCATTACTCGAAGGCCGGTACCGTGCCTTCCCATGGCTCACCGCCTTGCAGGCCGCCGTTAAAGCCAACCAGCAGAAGGCGATTAACCTGATCAGGGAAACCGCTGACTCAATCAACCCGTCACTCTTTCCTGAACTCACCCGAGCCAATGAAGATTGCCTGCCTAAACAGGCCGAAGCCTCGGCAACGAGCAACTTCCCAACAAACAGCTTTGCAACGAACAGCAACGCACTGGCAGGAGCAGTCGGTTCGGGACCGATGCACTCTTTCCTTGACAGCTGTGCCATTCCCGGTCACCTGTTGCAAATCCCACATTCAAGTCACCGGCAGTGCTCGGAAGGCAGGACCGAGTGCGCTGTTCACGAAGGTACGTTTGATGCCACTGTTTTTCTCCCCTGTTGTGAAAGCAGGGTCTGTGAAGCCAGTCTGCTCAGTGCAATGCTGGCATTATTTTCAGACTCCATCGTCGTTCCAACTCTGGAAACCGTCTCCTGTCCTGTCTGTACCCAGCCACTGAACCTTGTCCGAACGTTGTCAGACGCCATCAACACACTCCAGTTGGCGCAGGAGGGAGGCGTAACGCCTGCCCAGGTTCATAGTCTTAATATCCTGACCAGAATCAGTAAGCACCTGAAAGAGAGAAGCGTATCCATTGACCAATTAAACCGTCACAAAGCGGTCAGTGCAGAGTGCAATATCTGCTTTACCGAGGCTGAATGTTATCAGCTTCCTGGCTGTGAAGAGGCTGGCTGCGCTTTCTGCCTGCAATGCCTTTCACAACACATTCGAATTGCGTATACCTCTGATGATGCCTATCTCCTCACCGAAAAAGGTCTGCAATGCCCGGGTTGCACTGCTCAGGTTCCCGATGACGTGATTAAACTTCTCAGTGGTAACAGCGCACTTCAGGAAATCACCCTGAAAGCCAACCAGCTGATCGCCAATCGATCGCCTTACCTGATGTCCTGCCCTAACGGACATTTGGTGGATTCCAGAAAAGCTCCGGGAACCCGGGTTGTTTGCCCGGAATGTAACCATTCGCTGTGCCGACAGTGCCGTCAGGACTACCACACCGGAGAATGTCCCGAGACTCTGGCCTTCACCCAACTGATTGAAGAAAATCCCCTGGACTATAAGAGGTGTCCTACCTGCCAGCTTGTTGTGAGCAAAGATGAGGCGTGCAACAAGGTTATCTGCAGCCGTTGCAAGACCGCTTTTTGCTGGCTGTGCCGAGAGGACATCACCGGAGACTATTACCAGCACTTTCAATACACCTCCTGTCTGTTACACGGCGGGAATACTCTGCAGAGTGCTGCTTCTGCGCCAACAGACAACAGCATGCTCAACCGATGCCCGATATGTAAAACACGCCATCGGCTTGATTTCTTACTGTGCGGGCATACCTGTTGCAGTGACTGTGAAAATGACTTCTACCGGATACTGGAACAATTGGAGTACGAGTTCCAGCGTCGCTGCCCGCTCTGCACCAATGAGATCGATAAACAGCAGGAAGAGCTTCCCAATCTGACCATTCCCCCCGATGCCAGACCGTGCAGTATTCCATCACTCAGGTTTACAATCTATGAAAACCATCAGGGTTATTACCTTGTGGTCAACAGCGACAGAAGGCAACCGGAAAAAGGTTTTTATCTTGATAAAAAAGACTGCCTGGACCAGGAGAGGCTTGATGAACTAAGAGTAAGGTTAGGGGTAAGGGTGCGCGGCAATAACGCTAATGTTCAAGTAAATCTGCCCTTTTTTCCGGAAGGGCAACCCCTGCTACCGTGCTCTTTTTGCGACCACGTACGGTATATCAACGAAGAGGGCTTATGTGGAGACTGTCAGAGAGCCTTCTACCTTTCGCTTCAATCTGATAAAGGAAAACCCTATGGCCTTTGAGGTATAAATGTTGATGCCCGGGACAACGAAAACGACTGTCAGGCCTGCAAAAATACCCTGTCGCAGTCGCTTTTTTCAACTAAAGGAGCTGGCCCGTCAGTGCATCGGTAAAGGTAACGTTTTATTGAAATCCTTTAATGCAAGCAGTTGCTGATAGACGAGTCCGCTTTTATGTTTGAGCTTTTTAAAATCCCTGACCAGAGAGTAATCATTGATCATGGCGCCGATTTCCAGTTTATTGGGGTATGTCTTCATCAGGGCATCGGCAAGGCTGTCATTGTTGGTTGAGCGCATCTCTGCCAGCTTTGGTATCCTTTCCGGGGTCTGTACTTTAATGCCTGTAAAAAGCTGATTCAACAAACCAAGCTTGTCGTATTTAATGGCCAGAAAAAACAAATTATCTGACGAGGGTCTTTCATTTTCCCAGTCCGCCAGAATCATACCCAGCTTATTCAGGTGCTCGATGACTTCCATCGCCTCTTCAATAATGAGTACAGAGTAAGGGTCTTTCAGATAATTCGGTTCGCTGTATTTGAAATAGATCTGTAATAAATCGCGTCCTTCAGAATCCCGATAGGTCACCGCATTCCGGACTTGCCGCTGGCATGGGGTCATATCGTCAACGTTTGCAGGCAAGCGATCCACATTAACGCCTTCTTTTTCAACGCACTCTACTATG
This sequence comes from Endozoicomonas sp. NE40, assembly GCF_040549045.1. NCBI lineage: Bacteria > Pseudomonadati > Pseudomonadota > Gammaproteobacteria > Oceanospirillales > Endozoicomonadaceae > Endozoicomonas > Endozoicomonas lisbonensis. The sequence continues at coordinate 230,954 of NZ_JBEWTB010000001.1, forward strand.
TTGGCCAGTTCCTGAGTAAAGGTGGGTGTATTTCCTTCACTCACCCACAGTGACCAGTCTTGTATCGGCAACGCTGCGGCATGCAGTGTTGAAAGCCCAAAGCTGAAAAAAATAACCACCAACAGGGCTCGAAAAAACGATCCCAACCGCTGATTGACCCCGAATCTTTTCATAGTCTTTGCACTCCACTTTTCTCCTTCATTAAAGGATTAGGCGATCAAATATCATAAAGGTTCAGAAAAACCGGTAACCTTCCGGTTAGAATCGCTGACACAGGAGGGTGAAAGACGCTTAATGAACAATGCCTTAATGAACAATGCCGTTAGTTCTGCTAACAAATGAAGAACACTTTTTGCTCGATTCAGTCTAGTAACGTTATAGACAACGACCAGCAAGTGTTTAAGCAACTTCTCGACATCAAAGAGGGTCTGACCAAACTCATTGCAGATCAAAAAGCGACTCTGGGCGAAACAAATTCAGCGGATTAACCGGGACATATTCATCAGATAAATAAGCAGCCATTAGCGGAACTCCTTCAGCGCAGGAAGGTCGAAAAACGATAAATATCAGTATCACGGAAGATATCATGCATACAGACGGAACCGGGTCAGCCCCTTCTTCAAGGTACTGGCCGAAGCCTCAATACAGGAAAGAGCAGACTTCAGGTGCCGGTCATGGCTCCAGGCATGTCAGGCGGCATGAGGCTTCGGGTGTTCGTCGTGACGAGCCTGATGACAGGAAGCCTGATACCATAGTGACAACTCGCTATTCAGCCCCGGCAAGATCGCCAAAGAGTGAATTCCCCAGTCGGCGGGGTCGTTCTGACAGGGATATTTCCAGCCAAATCCGGAATGTCTATGCAGCTTGCTCTGAGGACATGCGCTCTCATAAGTTTGATCAGGCCAGAAAAAAGTTAGACGAAATGGCTGAAACGTTAAAATTAACCTGGCGACACCTACCGTTTTTTATTAAAAAGCACGAACTTAGTGATGAAGATAAGAAAATGCTTCAGAAATTGGGCTATATAGACACATCGCTGAAGATGATCCGCATATACCACCCTTCTGGAACAGAAACTAAGTCGACTCAGGGAGATAGCACCCCCACCATAAAATGGCAAACCGACTTATCTGCCAATGTCTTAAATCCAGAACTCAAAGACTGTAGCGATACTCTCATTTTTGTTGATTACTTTTTGCTGAATGATGAATTGCATTCTGATCAATCAGAGGAGGCTGCTCTTGATCGTCTGAACGCTGCCAGAAACTATCTGCTCTGGACCAGAAACAGCAGGATGATAGCCAATAGTATTCATAAACGGTGGTTAGATTGCTACGAAAAAGTCTGTTCACAACTTATTTTGAAAGACCCTGAGTTTGCAAAGTCACCCGAAGGTCAGCATGCAAAGAAGATCGTGCAAATAACAGTAGCCGTCTCATCCGCTGAAAATCCTGAGCAGGCACTCAAGATTCTGAAGCAACAGCACAAACGGTTTCTCATCCAGGGGGTTACCCCTGAAGCCGTTGAGATTATGTGCTGTGGATGCAGAGCGATGAATGAGAAATGGCGTCACCACCCCCACTATAAAAAAGGCAGTGACTCCGTTGAAAAGCAGGGGAATACTTTGTTTTATGGTTATGATTTACTGTTATTTGGCTTCAGGTGTCGTAGACCGATCATTCAGGGGCACCAGAGTGACATTTTAAATGTGCTTGCCGGAAATATCATCTACCTGAAGGAACTGGGCATGCTTGCACAACCTTACCCGCCGGTTGTTACTGACTTTATCAATGAGGTGGTTACAGAGCTCAGCCCTGGTAATGTGCCGTATGAGGTGAGAAAGGAGCTGGAGAGAATTTTTGCGGAAAGGTGCGGAATATTACTGCGCCGGGATTGGCTGGATGCTGTGGACGCTGTTCACAAAGGTGACACGGAGCAGGCAAAAAAGCTGGTAGGCCAGACGGGGGTTTATCGCTATGAACGACCTGCCCTCATGTTGCTGAGAGGCTGGATTCACCTCAGGGAAGGGCATTCCAAAGGTGCCGTTGAATGTTTGAAAAAGTTTAGAGAGTTCGATATTCGAACTAACGCTCACCTCGAAGCTGCACGCTTGTATTTTGCCGCAGGTGATCCGGATTCTGCCAGCCAGATAATTGATGAGGCCCGTGGCAAGGTGCATATTATCCGGCAAATGGCCTACGATCAGTTGAGTGAACAGATTGAACAGGCGCGGTCGTTGAAGCCGGCAAAGAAAAAGCGTTCGGCACCATCAGGTCAGGCGTCAGAATCACCGGAACCGAAACGGAGGCGAAAGGCTTCTTCCTCTCATAAAACAGGAAGCAGAACGGTTGAAAAAACGTTCAATACGGTAGGGGTTCAAACCGACAGGCAGCATTCTGATGGCGCAACTGAAGCACTGGCCAATGAACTTAAAGAGCTGAAGCTTGATAACGAAGCGCTCAACACTGAACTTGATGAAAATAAGGAAGCGTTTGAGACCCTTCAGTCTCGTTATCAGGAGAGCCTGGACAATGAAGAAAGCTATATACAGCAATTTGAAGCACTGACCGGTAAAAACCAACTGCTTGAATCCGACAAAGCAGCTCTGGAAACTAAAATTCAGACATTGCAGCAAAACCTCAGAAGCGCTAAAGAATTATATAATCAGCAACTCAATGCTGTTCAGGAACTGAATAGCGTTAATGAATCTTTGAAAATGAAGCTTCTGGATGAGCAAGAACAATCCTTGCAAACTATTTCTGATCTTCAATCGTTACTCGGTGTCAAAGAAGAAGCAGTAGCCTCACTGAATGCTGACATCCTTAGAGACAGGGCCAGCCATGAAATGGCACTGGCAGATGCCAATACCAGGTTGAATAAGTCTGATGCCACTAACAGCCAACTGAAAGAACAGGTGCGATTATTAACCTCTAAAAACACCCTGAAAAAGCATAAGCTTAAAATTCAGAAAAATAACAATGTGGCATTGAATAAAAAAATTGATGAGTTAGAGCAGACTAACCAGCGACAACAGAATGAAATAACGGTAAAAGAGCAGGCGTTCCAGCAGCAGCTTGCTGATGCCAGGCAAACAATTGCCAATCAGAATGAGAAAATTGAACAGTTAATTTCCAAGGGTGCTGAAGACATTAAAAGGAATATGGAGCTTGAGGAGCTTCAGAATAATTTAATGAAGCAGGTCAGTTTTCTTGAAAATCAGCTGGCAGTGAGCAAGCAGCAGGTCAGTACTCTTGAAAATCAGCTGGCAGTAAGCAAACAGCAGGTCAGTACTCTTGAAAATCAGCTGGCAGTAAGCAAACAGCAGGTCAGCACTCTTGAAAATCAGCTGGCAGTAAGCAAACAGCAGGTCAGCACTCTTGAAAATCAGCTGGCAGTAAGCAAACAGCAGGCCAGTTCTCTTGAAAATCAGCTGGCAGTAAGCAAACAGCAGGTCAGTACTCTTGAAAATCAGCTGGCAGTGAGCGAGCAGCAGATCAGTTCACTCAGACAACAACTCGAACAGAAAGATCAGGAAAATAAAAGCCTGCAAAACTATAGGGCTCAAGCGGAACTGACTTTTCAGTCAGCCATGCAGCAATTAGATCAACAACAAAAGGATTATTCTAAGTTGTTGGCCGTCATGGACGTCATGGACGTCATGATGCCCGGAGAATCAGATGCTCCGACCACCTCTGCAACCCTGTCACAGATCGCCACAGAAGCCCTGTCAGCGAATCCCGGCAATGAGTTCCCCGACTTAAGAGGCTGGACGGATGATTTGGAAAACGGATTAGTCTGAAGCGACAAAATAAACAAGTACATCAAAACCCTTCGATTCAAACATTGTACGACGCGCGTCACAAGATGTATCCGGGTCCGCCAGAGAAACCTTGCAAGTGTCTTTTATCAGCTGCCCATAATGAAATAAGCCCTCGTCAGCGACGCGGCAGAAATAAACGGGCGCATGAGGAAGAAAGGGGCTGGTCATGCGTCCCGATGGCACCCGCAAAAATGCCGGGAAAAGCCAGAAGAAACAGCAGACCCGCCTCAGCCCGGGTGAGAAAAAAGACCGCAAGCGCATGTCGGCATGAAAAAGGCGATGATGCGGTCGAAAACTGGGTAGCAGAACGCGCCCTCAAAGTCCTGTGTGGACAGTCTGACAGAGTGGCCAGAGGCATCAGGCAAAGTGCCAGCAAGAGAGGTCTGAAAAAAAGGGAGGCTATCGATAAATGCGCCAGCTACCTGATCAACGACCGGATGGACATCACAGGTGCAGGGGGCGCGGATGACTGCCCATTGCGCCATCTGCTCATAGACAACACCCTGTCACCTTAATATCCTGACGTTTCCCATCAACTGACTATTAACCTGACTATGAAAAGAGGAGGAACGACAGCTTATGTGTGAATTAAATTTCGCGCACTTCTTTGGTTATGCGCACAGCTCAAGCTTTACCGGTATCGTGCTGCGATAACCTCTGCTTGAGCGAAGACTTTAACATTCAGACCAGATTTTCTTCACTCTGGCTTACCCGGTTATCGTCAGCAATGTATGACGATCGGCACTCCTTTATCTGAAAAAAACATTTGCAGATAAGAGCGCCTGTAAAACTTGAGTAAGCAATGAGCACTTTACTATCTGCACAATCTGTCTCTTACGACCTGACTTCAGGCCCACTGCTTGAAGGGATCTCTTTCACCCTGAAGAAAGGCGACCGGATTGGCCTTATTGGCCACAACGGCTGTGGCAAAAGTACCCTTCTTAAACTGCTAAGCGGCGACCTGAATGCCCTTTCCGGCTCTGTCTCCCAGTCCAGTCAGTGTCTGATGGAACGGGTTGAACAACACCTTCCTGAAACTATTGAACATCTATCCATGTTTGACGCAGTAGCGGCACAGCTGCCTGAGAGCCTGCGTATTGCTGAAGGCTGGCGCATAGAACGGTTGCTGGCAGACATGGGGTTTGACGACTCCGACTGGCAACTGACCGCCGGAACCCTGAGTGGCGGACAGCACACCCGCCTGTTGCTGGCCCGGGCGCTCATTAATCAGCCGGATCTGTTATTGCTGGACGAACCCAGTAACCATCTGGATCTGCCTACGCTCCTGTGGCTGGAAAACTTTCTGAGACACTGGCAGGGCAGCTTTGTGCTGGTATCTCACGACCAGCGTCTGCTGGATAACGTCACCAACTGCACCTGGATTATGCGGGATAAAACCCTGCAGTTTTTCCGCCTGCCCTGCTCTTCAGCACGGAAAGCTCTGGCGGAAAAAGATGAAACCGATGAGCTTCGCCATCAATCCGAACAGAAGGAAATTGACCGGGTTGAAAAGAGTGCCAGACGTCTGGCGTTATGGGGGCAGGTGTACGACAACGAAGACCTTTCCCGCAAAGCCAAAAACATGGAAAAACGGGTTGAACGCCTCAAAGACGAACAGACTGAGTTAACGGCCGGGACGCCCTGGCGTCTGAGCCTGACCGGGGAGGCTCTGCCTGCTGACCGGCTGCTAAGCCTTACCAGCCTGGATGTGCAACCTGCAACCGATGCACCGACACTGTTCCATATTCTCGATCAGCAGCTGAAAAGCGGAGACCGGGTGGCTATTGTCGGGCGCAACGGCTGTGGTAAATCCTCTTTACTGCGACGGTTGTGGGCTGTGTATCAGACATCTGCCGAGTACAGTCCCGGTAAAACCATCCAGTTTCACCCCCGCTGTCGTCTGGGTTATTACGACCAGAGCCTGCAACAGCTTAACGACAATGACAGCCTGCTGGATGCCCTGCGTCACTTTGCGCCACTGCCGGACAGGGAGCGAAAAATGGCGCTGATCAGTGCCGGTTTCCCCTATCTCAGGCACACACAGAAAGTCCGGGAACTCAGTGGTGGCGAGCGTTCCCGACTGTTGTTTATTGGCCTGACCCTGGCTAACCATCATCTGCTGTTTCTGGATGAGCCTACTAACCATCTGGACCTGGAAGGCAAGGAAGAGCTGGCAGAAACCCTCAGCCAGTTTGCCGGTGGTTTTATACTGGTCAGTCATGACCGTGACCTGATTGAAAAAAGCTGTAACCGGTACTGGCTTGTAGACGACCATCGTCTGGAAGAGTGGCTGGACCCTGAGGCGATGTATACGGCGATGGGCGCAGAACAGACGGTTTCATTGCAGCAGGATGATGCGCTTCCGACCCCGGATGTGAATGCTGTCCAGACAGCAGAAACCAGCCATGAGGACGCCCTGTTTGAACAGCTGATCGATCTGGAAGCCCGACTGGAGGCTGACCTCGAACGCAAACCGAAACATCAGAAACCGAGGCTGCAACAGGAGTGGCGGGAAGCCATTGCCCAAATCACTGCCCGGCTTGGACTGGAGTAAACACTATGAAAAACAGTGACATCAATATGCGTAGTATTAAAGATTATACCCAATCAAACAGAATGGCATGGAATCAAATTATGCCAGCACATCAGAAGGCAGCCCGGGCCAGGCTTGATGAAGCCTTCAAAAATAGCAGTCATAGCGTTATTAAAAGCCCGGAAATGGATGAGTGGAGAAAACTCGACTTCAAAGGGAAAGATATTGCACACCTCTGTTGTAATAATGGCATCGAGTTAATGTCTCTGAAAAATATGGGGGCTGGTCACTGTGTGGGATTTGATATTTGTGATCTCGCGATAGAAGAAGCCCAACACAGGGCAATGACCTCAAACAATGAATGCCAGTTTGTGTGTACGGATGTTTTTGATATTTCGGAAGAATACAATTCAACATTTGATATTGTCTATATCACCATTGGTGCATTGGGCTGGATGCCTGACATTAATGCCTTCTTCAAAAAAGTTAAGGACATTCTGAAGCCAACAGGGGCCATTTTTATCTATGAGATACATCCGGTGACAGAAATGTTGCCTACAGATGGCGATCATGAAGCCCATCCACTTCAGATCATGGAACCTTACTTTAAGAATGAGCCCTATGAAGATACTGCTGGCCTGGACTATGTAGGAAAAACCGATGAAGAAACATCGACGCGATACTGGTTCGTCTGGAAAATCTCAGACATTATGATGGCAATTATTGATCAGGGTTTTAATATTTCGAGATTTGTTGAATACAGCCATGATGTTTCTGAAATGCACAGCCGAAACCAGGAAGCGAGTAAAGAAGCAGGTATTGAAATACCGATGAGTTATATCCTGGTAGCGAATGGAAGTGCTACATAGCAAACAGTTCCCGGCCGTGCCAACCCTTGCAGGGCAGGCACGGCCTAATAATCAACGATTACCGTTGATCAGTCGTGTTTACGCCAGCCATTCGTGTAAGGGAAATTCTGCTTATTCCAGCCCCACCTGGACGGCTCGTTCTTCGCGTTCCACTGGTCGAAATCTTTCTGCAGACGTTTTGCTTCCTCGATGTGTTTGAACTTTTCAAGGTCTTCTTCTTTGGCTTGCAGAGGGCCATGAATCGCGTTGAATGGTACAAACAGAAAGAAAGGCTCGTCCTTTCGCTTCTCGATGTAATCGATGGCTTCTGAACCAAAGCGGTCGGTCAGGTATTCATCAAAGTTTGGCACCGGCTCATCATTGCGATAAATACGGGGCCTGTGGAAGAACCCTCGAAAATGACGAGTGGGAATTCAATGCACGATATCAGGCTCTGACTGCACCACCCTTTCCTGATTCAGCTCCTCCCCCTCGTCACTCCAAAAGCGTTGCTTCACATGGTCTTCCAATATTCGCGCCATGGACTCTACATCAATCTCATTCAGGCCAATGTTCTTGGCGTTTACGGCGACATGGTTGGCGAGCAAGGTGTAAAGGGATATACCTCGCCCTTTGCCCAGGTATTTTTTGGAATAGCGTGACTGAATAAACCCCAAAAATGACTTTAGTAATTACTGGAATATCGTAAGTAGTACTGTCAAGCCTGAGTTTTTGGCCACTCCCCCAGCTCAATCAGAACCTGGCTTTATGGATAATATTTTTGATCTTGATGAGGCAAAGCATCGAATTCTAGCTGGATTTACAAGTGAAGAGTTAGCGAAACTTGCAGATTTAAACCATATCACCAAAGATGACATAGATAAGGTATCATTAATAAGCCCATCTAAAGCGATCCCTGTAGAGCTTACATACAGTCAAAAATATCTTTCATAAAAGTTTGTTCTTGTTCATTCTGCCCACATTAGTGGGCAGATTCTCATAGTTCTCTCAACAGTTTTGCAGGGTTTCCAGCATAAACCCCTTTTTTATGTATCGATTTAGTAACAACACTGCCAGCGCCAATAACTGTCCCACTGCAAATCTCTTCAGCGAGAATAATTGCTCCGCTACCTATAGTTACATCATCACCTAAAATAATCTCCATCCAGCTTTCAGGATCAGGGTTAGGCTCACCACTCTTAAACAAATCGTTAGCGAAAGTTACGCTGTGTGCAATAAAGCACCTCTTGCCCATTGTTACATTTTCGCAGATGAAAGTATGTGACTGTATACGAGAGCTATCTCCTATTTTGCATCCTTTCTGTATTTCAGTGAACGGGCCAATGAATACATTATCTCCAAGCATGCATTCATAGATATTTGCTGGCTCGATAATCACCACTCCATCACCTGCTTCGACATCCCGAATGGCTGAGCAAATTTTTTTCATGTAAATCCATCCCAAAGCATATGGTACTATTTAGGCAGAAATGCTTAATAACTTAATGACAGTCCAGTTCGCCTCTCAGCAGCTTACAGTAGGGAGAGAACTTACAATGTAGCTGGAAGCTGCCAAAACTTGAGACCAAGTTTCTATTTCCTGCCATATTTTCGCAAGCCCTATGGCGCTAAATGTTAGTTATTGAGTAATCCAAGCTGTGTCCACAATAGTGTGTTTAATTTTAAAATCAATATCTTATGCGTAATGTGGCTGCATTTTCCCGATTTAATGGCCAACCCTCGAATAGTGCTATCGGTGGTTGTGAATTTTTGCCCGTCTGTATCTGCCAGTACCTTTTCGCTCATGAGATTCCACTGTTTGAAAATTGGCAGCGAGTGAATATGGTTGCTGACTATATCATTAGCCTCACACAGGGTATCAACACGAACAAAATCCTCCCGTATGGAGCGTAACTGGTTCAATTCGAGATCCGACATATCAGCCATTTTAAGAGCGCCAAATCCAAAGGCTTCTGAAAGCAAGCAAGCGTTTATCACCAGTGGTAAAGGGTTTTTTCGTTTGGTGTAGCGATCCTTCATGTGGGTAAAGCTATCCCACATGCCGATTCGGTCACCAACAAACATTACGATATTGGCTATTTCAGCTTATCGAAGGACTCCCCATCCAGAAATTCAGCCAGTACAGAGAATTGTTCTTTCGGCAGAATGCCATAGGCAACGCAACGGCGTTCAGTTCTTCCTGAGTCAGGTTTGAGTTCCGAACAGGGAACCATTTCAGAAATTTAGCCAACTTTGGGAAGTCCGTGACGACTTTGGAACTGTGTTCCATTTGTTCCGTTGAAGCGTGGACTTTGCCTGCATCAATAATTGTTCGCATGCGGTAACAGAAGCTGATGATCAGGTTATACCAATCATACGAAATAACTATTGTCGATGCCTGTTGCGACTCTTGGAATAAGCTGGTTGCAGAGACTGGTCGAATAGCCAGCCTCTGCTTTCGGAGCTGGGCGGTTATCGAATAGTTATTTTGTGCGATTGGTATAAAGCACAAATACGGATACTCAACTGGTATTTTATGCGAAGGTTTCTTTACTGTTTGAGACAGTGCTGATATAAAATAGATCGCTTGAAACGTTTCTATTATTTCTCCGGAGTCGTTATGAAGAAATCTGTCGCAGGCATTTTTGCCGGATTTGCCCTGAGCATTTCTATGGGTGTTGTTGCTGATCAGTCGATCCCTGATTCAACGCTGGCTCAGTTCAGAAAAGAAATTCAGCAACAGTCTGACACTATCAACCTGAGCCAGAAACAGTCTGAAGCACTGTTAAAACTGAAAACCGACCTGTACCGCCATAACCGCAATGTAGAAGCTGTTCATGGTCACGACGAACATTCAATGCGCGTTCTTAGTCAGGCCAACCAGGATCGGTACGATGCAGCCTTTGCTGAACTACTGACCAAAAAGCAGCAGAAAGCTGTTCGTGATTATGAGCTGGCCCAACTGCGCAAGCAGGTTCCTGCCGATTTCATGAACCGATATGAAAAGCAGGTCAAGGAAAAAGGTAAGGTGATGAGGTTATCCAAAGCAGAAAGGCAGGCATTGCTTGAAATGAAGATGCACCTGTACACCCAGCAGCAGGCTGCTAATCGCAAATTTCCCCATGACAGAGAGGCTCGTAACGCGGCCCGCAGAACTAACCGTGAGGCTTACAACGCCAGGTTTGAGCAGATGACTACACAGAAGCAGCGTGAAGCCCTGCAGAAGTGGAGAAGAGCGCAGCGTAACGCCTGATACCCGGAATGAGAGGCAGGAATCCATCAGGAACAGTGGATTCCTGCTTTCGCGGGGATGACGACAGAATGTCAGTTCCCTGACTATCGACTTGAGTCAGCATTCTTTCTTTTTTATATAGATTTTTTTGAGATAGTCTAAACGTTTCTATTGTTGAAGTGTCTCACAGCAAACCTTTCCCGCAAAAGAAGCGCTGACATCTCACATCACTTGCTTTCACCCGACAGACCAATACAGAGTATTCATTGTATGACAGTCGCTATCAGCCAGCCTGTTGAAGCTTTGGAAAAAATTGCCATCCTCCGTCAGGAAGTTGGCAAAGTAATCGTCGGTCAGGAAGACCTGGTCGACCGCCTGATTCTGGCCCTGTTGTGTCGGAGCCATGTTCTGATTGAAGGCATTCCCGGTCTGGCAAAAACCCTGACAGTCAACACCCTGTCCAAAGCCCTCGGGCTCCATTTCAGTCGTATCCAGTTTACACCTGACCTTTTGCCGGGCGACGTAACCGGTACCCTGATTTACAACCCGTCCACCGGCGAATTTACCGCAGAGAAAGGCCCGGTTTTTGCCAATATCGTTCTGGCTGATGAAATCAACCGTTCACCGGCGAAGGTGCAGTCTGCACTGCTGGAGGCGATGCAGGAAAAGCAGGTGACCCTGGGTAAGGAAATCAGTCCGCTGCCACACCCGTTTCTGGTTCTGGCGACACAGAACCCTGTTGAGCAGGAAGGTACCTACCCACTGCCTGAAGCCCAGGTTGACCGGTTCATGTTCAAACTGAAAGTTGACTACCCTGCGTTTGACGAAGAGCTGGAAGTAATGCGTCGTATGTCCCGGCCAAAGCAGAACGTTGACGTTAACAGTGTATTGACCAGGGAGGATCTGGAAACCCTGACGGCACAAATTGAAAACATTCATATGGCTCCGTCACTGGAAAAATATATTGTGCATCTGATTTCTGCGACCCGTAATCCTGAAGAGTACGGGCTGGATATTGCAGATCTGGTGCGTTTCGGCGCTTCTCCGCGAGCCACCATTAACCTGGCTCTGGCGGCTCGTGCGGCGGCTGTGATTAATGGTCGTGACCATGTTCTGCCTGAAGATATCCGCGCCCTGTCTCCGGATATTCTGCGCCACCGGATTGCCTTGAGCTACAAGGCCGAAGCCAGGGGTATGACATCCGATGCCCTGATCGAGCAGATTCTCGTGCAAGTAGCCATTCCCAACTGATATGCATGACCATTTAACCCAGCGACTGCATCAATTGCAGTTGTTCTGCAAGCACCGGGTTGACCACCTGCTGACAGGGCAATATCGCTCGACTTTCAAAGGTCAGGGACTGGAATTTGATGAGGTCAGAGCGTACAGCCCGGGCGACGATGTTCGTACGATTGACTGGAACGTAACGGCTCGTAGTGGCGAAGTGCATATCAAGCGTTTCCATGAAGAGAGGGAAATCAACCTGATTTTAGTGGTCGATAATTCGCCCTCATTCGTCTGGTCAAGTACCGACAATAAACGACAGACCGTTGCTGCAAAGCTGTGCGGTCTGTTAGGTATGTCGGCATTAAGCAGTAATGACCGGATCGGTTTGCTCAGGTTCAGTGACACAATGGACAGTTTTTTGCCGCCGGCCAGAGGCCGTAACCAGCTTATGCGCTGTTTGTCGTCTGTGCTGGAAGAGCCAAAAAAGGTTTCTAACACCTGCGTTACAGAGTCGCTGGATCACCTGAACCAGTTACAGCTGAAACGCTCAATCATTGTTGTGATTTCTGATTTCTTCATGGAAGGCTTTATGGAACATCTTGCCATGCTCAGCCATCACCATGAAGTCATAGCCATTGCTGTTGATGACCCCGGAGAGACATCACTGACCGGTGGCGGGCTGATGCACCTGCGGGATGCCGAAACCGGAGAGGCCCAATGGCTCGACCTGGCTAACCGCTCTCTGCAAAAAGTATTTAACCGTCGTATGGATAAACGTTTAAAAGATCGCGAACAGGCCTTTGCGCAATGGGGAGTGGATCTGGTTGTGCATCATGTGAACGATGACCCGGCGGAAACGCTACTGTCTTTCTTTCATGCCCGAAAAGAGAGGGTTGAAGGAGCAACCGGTGGCTAAATCATTTTATACCACACTGTTTTCATCACTGCTGCTGGCCGGGCTGGCATTCTTCTGGATTGAACCGGCCCTGGCTATGGAGGATCAGGTAACGGTATCGCTGGAACCTTTTCCAGACACCATCACGGCGGGGGAGCAAATCGAGCTGGCCCTGACCGTTCGTTACGATGAATACCTTGAAATTATCTTTGATCCTGAAGCCCAGGAATGGGGCGCAATGGAGTTGTTATCGAGTCAGGTTGCCCCGCTTCACTGGGTTGACGGCCTGTGGCAATACATCATTTATATGGATGTCACCTTCCTGCTGCCAGGGCAGCACCAGGTACCAGCCTTCAGTGTCGATGTATTCAAAGGCCCGGATCACTGGCAATTGCACACGCAGCCCGGGACGGTAGGTGTCAGATCAACATTTAATGAGCTGCAGGTTAATGTGCAGAGCATTATAAGACTGGACGAGCCGGAACAGGCGACAGCTCCCATGGCAAAGGCTACCATCTTCTGGCTGATAACGGCTCTGGCCGGTCTGGTATCCGTCCTCCTGGTCAGGTGCAGAAAGAAAATACAACAACGGCCTGCCATTCTCCCTTCTGCCGCAGATATTGCCAGACAGGCTCATGCCTCGGGTTTAACAGACTGGGATGGCTTACGGCAGTGGCTAATGGTGGCAACAGGGTCTGACCCGACCGGCAAGCTGACCACTGATGAACCCCTGCTGCATCGTTATCAATGGCTCAGGTTCAGTGAAAGCAGCTCACCGGAAGACGCTGTAGAGCAGTTTGTCGAATACTGTCACCAGTGTCAGGAGAAGTGGGGATGAGCTTTAAATACCCAATGCTGCTGTGGTTGCTGCTAACAATACCGCTGCTGGCCGTTTATCTGTGGCGCCGGAATAAACGACAGGGAATTAGTTATTCCCACCTGCCGCTGGTTGAGAACCTGCCGGTCAGCTATCGGCAGAAATGGATGTGGCTTACAACGGCACTGCCACTGCTGGCGCTGGCTGGCATGATAGTTATCCTGACTCAGCCCTACCGTGAGGTTTCCGAACTGTCGGAACAGCAGGAAGGCATTGCCATCGCCATCGTACTCGACGTCTCTTCCTCCATGAATATCAGTATGGAGATGAACGGTAAACGCAGCAATCGAATGGCAGTGGCAAAAGACGTGCTGGAGGCGTTCATTATCGGTGATGATGATCAGCTGAAAGGGCGCAATGCTGACCTGATCTCCCTGATTTCGTTTGCCCGTTACCCCAGGGTGATAAGCCCTCTGACGGACTCCCACGATGCTCTGGTTGCCATGGCACGTCATGTTCAGCCACCGGTTCGTCTTGATGAAGACGGTACGGCAATAGGCGATGCCACGGCCCTGGCTGCTGCCCAGCTCAGGGAATATGAAAAAAGCCAGGGAGAGGATCAGGAAGTCAGGAGCAAGGTCATCATTATGATTACCGATGGTGAAAACAATGCAGGCCAGTACTCGCCCATGATGGCTGCAGCCCTGGCAGAAGAATGGGGCATTAAGATCTACACCATTTTTATTGGCACCCAACCAGAAGACATGCTCGATGATGACAATGAAGAAGTGCGGGTCGACTGGGTACTGAAGGCTATGGCTGAAACGACGGGGGGCGTTTATAAACGCGCGTATGACTATGAGTCGCTGGTCGCCGGATATCAGGCCATTAACGAGCTGGAAACCTCTAAATTGCAGACCGTTGTCTTTACCGACCGGGTACCTGCCTATCAGCCTTTCGCCCTGATGGCTCTGCTGTTTCTGATGTTGTCTGTGTTGCTGAGCGCGACCTGGTTAAGGAGGCTGGGATGAACCAACTGACATTACTTGCACCCCAGTGGCTCTGGCTGCTGGTTTTGGTGCCGGTCTCTTGTTGTCTGGCGTTCTACCAGCACCAGAAAAGCAGGCGTGACCTGAAGAAACTCAGTTCAGCCCTGTCGCTGCCAACCATTAACCGACGATTCGGGGCGATGCTGCTTGCTATTGCGCTGGTATCCCTGTCTTTATCCCGTCCGGCATGGAACCCCCGGCCTGTGGGAATACAGGACCAGGGACGTGACATTGTTTTCCTGCTGGACGTATCCCGGTCCATGCTGGCAGAAGATGCCCGCCCTAACCGTCTGGAAGTGGCCCGGGCCGCTATAAAACGAGTGGTTAACCTGCCATCCAACGACCGGTTCGGGCTGGTCGCCTTTGCCGGTGAGGCTTCGATCAGGTCGCCTGTCACCCGGGACCGTGTCTTTCTGAATACCTTGCTCGATAGCATTGGCCCGGGCAGTGTTGCCACAGGCGGGACCCATATCGGGGATGCCCTGATGATGGTACTTAACAATATGGTCGATGCTGGCAGTACAGACGACAATGCACCGGAAGCGGTGGATATTATCCTGATCACTGATGGTGAAGATATGGGTGATGAGCCGGTTGAGGCCATGGCGTTGCTGAACCGGCTGGGCGTTAGATTGATGGTCATTGGCCTGGGTGACAGCCAGTTTGGTGCCAGAATTCCTAACCGCGACGGCACTGGCTGGACACTGGACGAGGGACGTGAGCACTGGTCCCGACTGGACGACAATCGTCTTCAGTCTCTGGCGCAGCGGGCTGAGCAGGGTATTTACTTCCCGATTGGCACCACCTGGCTGGACCTGTCGGCACTGCTCGGTCAGATGCAGGCCATGTGGCCGGCAAACAGCAGGGATCAGGGAGAGGTGATGAAATATGTTGAAGGTTACCCTTACCTGATAACCATCGCTATCTCCATGCTGCTGATTTTCCTGATGCAGAAGCCTGCACTGGTGAAGCATTCGGCTGCGCTGTCATGCCTGTTACTGCTGATGGTTAATATGGCACATGCCGACACACCGGAAACCGTACACGACCTGGAACAGCAGGCTGTTGCCCTGACAGAACAGCGAAACTATACAGAGGCAGCCAATACCTATCGCAGAATGGCAAATCTTGCCGACGACCAGCATACGACGGTGACTGCCAATTACAACCTTGCCACTACGCTGATTTTTCTTGCCAACCAGAGTCTTGACGCGGCAATGGGGCTTGATTTTATCGACGGCATAGAGGATGAGGGAGAGTTTATTGATCCGGAGGTTTACCTGAGTGAAGCCCGGCATGTACTGCGTGCCATCCTGCTTACCGATCCGAGCCACGAAGCCAGCCGGAGGAATCTGGAATGGCTGGCCCGGGAACAGTCTGGCATGGATGAAGACCTGGTCAGTACCTTTAAACAGGATGAAGAGTTTATCGAGCAGGAGCAGATGCAGGATGCTGAGTCCAACATGCAGGGTGAGGATACTGACGAGGCCGATGAAGGCAGCGGCGATTCCGACCAGGAAGGGGAGGACGCCGCAGAGGACGGCCGCGGCAGTCAGGGCGACCCCAATTTCGGTGATCTGGATACGATGTTTAGCGACATGATGGAGTCGACTCCGTCAGCCAGCCTCTGTCGACATTATGGATCAGGCCCGGACACTTGAGGGCAAACTGCAACAACTGGATCAGCAACGTCAGAATGCTGTTGACCGGGACTGGTAATCGTTATGTTTATGAAACGTTTTTTAAAGCAACCGATGGTCGGTCTGCTGTTGCTGCTGGTGCTTCCGGCAGCCTTTGCCAGCAGTGCCGCTAATGACTGGCAGCTTGTGCTGGAAAAACCGGAAGGCAAAATGTGGCAGGGACAGTCTGCAGAATTCCTTATTCTTGCCCTGAATCCGCCAGCCGGGAAGATGGAGCTGGAGATTGCGGACACTGCTGATTTTGCCGTTGCCACGCGGTCGGCGGTGCGACTGGAGCGCAACAATCAGCCTGCCCTGGCTTTTCCTGTGAGGCTAACCCCGTTGAAAGCCGGTGAGCTGACGTTACCCGTCTTCACCCTGGGCAGTCACCAGACCGGCAGTTCTGAAAGCGTCACCGTTTCCACGCCTGTGGAAACCGACGATATGAGCATTCATGTCAGCTTCGATACAGACAGCGTTTATCTGGGGCAGACCCTGAGTGTGAATTTTGAATGGATCACCTCTATTCATCCGAATGCGCTGCAAGCGGTTAACATTCTGCTGCCGGTGTTTGAGCACGCCGACATTCTGCCGGTTGAACCCTGGGATGCTTTTGTCTCATCTGACCAGAACGCCATCGGCCTGCCGGTTGGCAGCCGTCGTATTATTGCACGCTGGCATCGTATGGGCGGCGATCGCTTCCGCATTCATTTTCATTACAAGGTGCAGCCTCAGAAGGCAGGTGTTTTTGAACTGCCTCCTGCCCTGTTGCTGGCCAGTGCGGACCCCGTACTGATGAGAAACAGCCCTCAGGATTTCAGGGGCT
This sequence comes from Endozoicomonas sp. NE40, assembly GCF_040549045.1. Taxonomy (NCBI): domain Bacteria; kingdom Pseudomonadati; phylum Pseudomonadota; class Gammaproteobacteria; order Oceanospirillales; family Endozoicomonadaceae; genus Endozoicomonas; species Endozoicomonas lisbonensis. The sequence goes on from NZ_JBEWTB010000001.1 coordinate 247,880, forward strand.
CACGGCTTCCTGCTCATTTTGACAACAACTTCTTCCAGGCGGAACGAGGCGTAACCCGTGAGCCCCCTGTTCGGCTGATGACCAGAGCGGAACCTCTGCGATTTGAAGTTAAGTCTTTACCTTCGGAAGTACCTGAAAACTTTTCAGGCATGATTGGTCGCCCGGACATTATTGTTGCTGCCGAACCGGATGAAGTGCATCAGGGCGAACCCATGCAATTACGCTTTGAGATTACGCACCCAGACCCTGAGGTAGCCAGACTGCCCGAACTGCATACGATGACAGCGTTCACCAACAGCTTCGATGTCCCGGCAGATATCGGGCCGGGAACCTACGAAAATGGTGTAAAAATCGTACGACAGAGTCTGTTTCCGGGAAATGCTGATACAACGGAAATTCCCTCTGTGATCTTCAGTTATTTTGACCCGGAAACCGGGCATTTCCACAACTACACCACACCGTCAATTCCCCTGACCGTGATGCCTGTCGAGCGGTTTAACGTCAGTACCAGCGCGCTGTCTGACGATATGGAACTGAGAAACCCGGTTAAACCTGACCAGAGTGGCATCTGGTCACATAACTGGTCGCAAGAACTGGTCAGCCAGGCTCATGAAAAAAACCGGTTCCGGGCGTTATTTCTGTTTGCTTTGCTGGTCTCACCGCCCGGACTGATTGTGTTCGGTGCTCTATCGACTATTCAGGAAAAGTGGAAAGCCTGTCGTGGCGACAGTGCAATTACACAGCTGTGTGATGAGCTGAAAACAGGCAGTGACCCCCTGGCTCCGCTGAGTGCATACTTTTATCGTCGTATAGCGCTGCCACCGTCGAAACTCAATAGCCAGGCTCTGGCCGTTGCACTGTCACAGTCGGGTATCAGCGATGCTTTGAATCAGGAGGTCTGTCAGTGGCTGGATCAATATCAACAGGATTATGCCTCCCGGACTAACGACACTCAGCCTGCATCAGCCCGGCATGAAGCACTTGCCGGTCTGATGCAGCGCCTTGATAAAGCCCTGCCCGGTGACAGAGTGCCAGCAGCCAAAGGAGTACGGTCATGAAACAGTTTTTACTATTCACCCTGATGCTGTTGTCATTGCCTGGTATCAGCCAGGCAGAAGCCACTGACCTGGATGGCCAGTTGCAGGCATTGAGAAAGGAACACAAGCAGGCATTGCAGTTGAGCCAGAGTTATCCACACAGGGCTCGTAAAGCCCACACGCTGATGGCGGGTAAACAACGGGCTTTGTGGAATGTTGATGGCATTAACCAGGCGATTCTGGCTTACAACATTGGCAGCAGCTGGTTCCTTGCAGATCGCTATGGGGAAAGCATTCTCTGGTATCGTCGTGCGGAAGAGCTTGGCTATAACAGTAATGAGCTGACGCACAATCTCAAATACGCCCGTACACAGAGGCTCGACAGTTTGCCTGACAGCTTTGGCAACCCATGGCTGGCAACAGCCCACCAGATAGCCAGCTCCGACACCTGGCTGTTTTTCTCCTTAGTCGTTTATCTGGTGTTCTGGTGGCTGGTGTGGGGCTATATCCGTTCTGACCGAACGGAGAAGAGTCGCATTATCATCGCAGGTAGCATTATGCTGCTGACCACTGTGCTGACCGTTTTCAAGATCAACTATACGCCGGCAGTCAGTACAGGAGTCATCACGGCAATGGACGTCACTGCCCGTAAAGGCCCCGGCATAGTCTATGCCCCTGCTTTCACCAATCCGCTGAATCAGGGAACCGAGTTTATTTTGCTACAGGAATCGGAGAACTGGCAGGAGGTGCTGTTAAGTAATGGTACAAAAGCCTGGCTGCCGAAGCGTGCAGCAACTGCGATCAGGAAGGACAGTTAACGTTATGCCATCCTCACCCCCGGAACTGTGCATGGGGGTGGGGGAGCTTTTCCACATGCTTTCTGAAATACCTTTCTTCACTGCATGTTTATTATTTGTACAAACATCTGTTACCGTATTTGTTGACTTTGCTGATTCGGATTTCAGACTTATCAAAGTCGGCTTCTGAGTTGTATTTAAAAATAAGCTGTAGCCATTCGATAATGGCTCTGAGTACTCGTCACTATGGAATCTAATATTTCTGGCTTATCAGGCAGGTGATATGACGAAAGCTGCAACGCAGTCGCTGTGCATGGAGGCAGGAGCCGTTGCCGGAAGCGCCTGAGCAATGAATCAGAAAATACGATTTTATAGGGTTGATTGCTTATAAGTCGTTATACGTCAGGGATATATTCAGGGAAAAGAATATGGCTTTAACGGAAACACAAGCAGCAAAATTAATCTATCGGGCCACCTATGGTCCGAAAAAAGGCATGTCCGATATTGACTACCTTGTAAAGACTGGAGTCAATGCCTGGTTCGATGAGCAGTATAATGCACCAGTTACCAGCCTGTTTGAGCTTTCCCAGTCACTGGGTGAAGAAAGGGACAAACAGTATCAGGATTACCTGAGTTTTTATGGTGCCTACTGGCATAAAGTCTGCCACGATGAAGACCAGCTCCGCCAGCGCATGGCGTTTGCACTGAGCCAGATTCTAGTAGTCTCCTACCATGGTGGTGTCTGGTTTGACTGGTTATCCCATTACTTTGATGTTCTCAGCAGGCACGCCCTGGGGAATTATCGTGACTTACTGAAAGAAGTCACGCTTCACCCGGCAATGGGCATGTATCTCAGCCTGCAGAACAGTAAAAAACATGACCCGGTTAAAAACACCTTTCCTGATGAAAACTATGCACGCGAATTAATGCAGCTCTTCACCATTGGCCTTTATAAGCTGAAAGACAACGGTATACCTGTTCTGGATGATAATGGCGAACTGATTCCCACCTATACACATTATGATGTTCAGGAAATGGCACGTGTGCTGACCGGCTGGAAACGCAGTAGTGGCAGACACGACCCGATGATCGCAGTGGAAGCAAATCATGATACGGGTGAGAAAGTCGTTCTGGGTACGGTTTTTCCCGCAGGGCAGACCGCAGAGCAGGATCTGGAACAGGCACTTGACCTGGTCTTCAATCATCCAGCCACACCGGCCCAGGTGGCAACCCAGTTGATTAAACGACTGGTGACAAGCAACCCCCGCCGTCGTTACATCAAGGCGGTTGCCAATGTCTTCATTGATAATGGACAGGGGGTGCGTGGTGACCTGTTTGCTGTTACTAAAGCCATTCTGACGGATAAGGATGCACTGAATGGCCACGGAGGCAGAGACAATTTTAAAACCGGCACCAGTGTTGAGAATTTTGGCAAAGTTAAAGAACCAGTTATCGCCATGGCAAACTTGTTTCGGGCTTTGGGGCTCGACAGTCATCAAGCGCTCTGGGGCGATTTCAGCACTATCGATACGCTGGGGCAGGCTCTGTTAATGGCACCCAGTGTCTTTAATTTCTATACCCCTACGGATGCGCCTCCCGGGGCTATCAGCGAAGCAGAGCTGACTGCGCCAGAGTTCACCATTCTGAATCTGACCAATATGAACAGTATCCACAATAAGTACGACAACTTTATCTGGGCTGATCAGGATAACGGTGGAACTGGCATGCGCAACACCACCTGGGATTCAACGGACTTTCGTGTCCATGTGCAGGATGGCACGGCACTGGTTCAGATCATCAATGAAAGACTCTTTGGTGGTTTAATGTCGGACCGGCTGCAGGCCTACCTGAGAGAGACACACAGCATTTTCACTGATAACCCAAATCGTTCGGACAAGGAAATCGTCAGAGTCATGCTTTATACCGCCCAGAATTCACCCGAATTTCGCTGCGAGGTCTGATCATGAAACTGACACGACGCGACTTTATAAAAAACACTGCACTGGCCACGGCAGCCACTGCGACAGCGACCACTCTGGTTCCGGTTGTTCATGGTGCAACGCAGGATTACAAGGCTCTGGTCTGTGTTTTTCTGTTCGGAGGCAATGATGCATACAATATGCTGGTGCCATATCCGTACCACTCTGTTGGCGACAGTGCTTCAGGGCAAACGACAGCGTATCAGCAATACCGCAGTGTACGACCGACTATTGGCTTAGCGGCAGACAGAATCCTCGATACAGGTATGTTTACAGATAATGGCGTCAGAATCGGTATACACGACGCCATGTCATCCCTGCAGCCATTGTTCCGGGGAGGCCGGGCCGCTGCCATTATTAATTCCGGCACACTGGTAAAGCCAACCCGGAGAAGTGATCTTGGAACAGCCAGTGAGCGCCTGCCCAAGTTTCTGATGGCACATAACATGCAACAGGCAATGTGGGAAAGTGGCAGTCTGGAACTGGAAGTGCTTCAGGGCTGGGGGGGACGTCTGTTGCAGATGACCGGCATCGGCACAGGAAAGGTTGCCCCTCTGTATTGCTTATCCGGGGAGCGAAAGTGGCTGCGCCATACTAACCTGAATCAGATCGGTTTAGGTACTTCAGGCCTCAGTCCTTATTATTTCCCAAATTACGGAATACTGGGAGGTATTGATGGGGTTTATAAATGGCATGGCGCTCAGGCTTACAACAATATCTACCAGGATCACTTTTCCCAGTTGATGCTCGATGTTTACGATGACCACAGTATCCTCAATACAGCCCTGAAGAATCATCCCAAAGCGGGGGGCTATAGTAGTGGTTCGTTGTCTGGTCAGCTACAAGTGGCAGGCCAGTTGATTCGGGCACAGGCGGAACTGGGTCAGCAGCGCCAGGTTATTCTGGTTGGGCTTGGTGGTTTTGATACCCATCAGGATCAGCAAAACCTTCACCCCGGATTGTTAAGGCAGGTGGCCGAAGCAATGGGTGCGTTTAATGCCGAACTCGAAGCTAATGGTCTTGAGAATAGTGTTACCACCTTCACTATGTCTGATTTCGGGCGACGTTTACCTGCAAATAATACCGGTACAGACCATGGCTGGGGTGGGCATCAGATTATTATGGGAGGAGCCGTTAATGGTGCCAGAGCCTATGGTAACTGGCCTGACCTTAGCCTCAACAGTGAAGATGATTATGGCAATGGGCGAATGATTCCCGGCATTGCCTCTGACCAGGTTAATGCGACACTGGCAAAATGGTTTGGTGCTACAGATAGTCAACTCAGCGGACTGTTTGAAAGTTTAAAAAACTTCCCCGGACAGGAAACCCTTGATTTTATCAGCTGAATAGACAAAGGAAGGCGCTGTGCTTGATAGTGTTGGATTTTTTGAAATTCTGGTTGTCATGACTCTGGGCTTGCTGGTAATCGGGCCTGAGCGTCTTCCTGTTGTCATCAAACAGGCTTCTGACTGGGTCAGAGTCGTTAGAGGTTCTTTCACGTCGCTGGCCCATCAATATGAACAGGAGTTAAAAATGAAGGAGCTGAAACAGAGGCTTGACTACACCCGGAAAAAGAGCCTTGAAGCTGCTACAAAACGTTCCCGCAGTCTGAAGCGTGATGACATTTAGTTTCTGACTACAGCTATTTGAAATCCACTGAAAGTACAGGGTTTCCCGGCAGTTCTGATCACTTATATTTCGCTAAAGTGTGAATTGTCAGGCACTGAAAAAACAGTGCCTGACTCCATTAACTTACAACCTTATCCACGCATCCTGCCAGGCTAACCCTGTTCCCGGAGCATAATAAAATGAACTCAGGTTACACCAGCCTGAGTCCGGGAATGGCTTGCACTGGTAAATGTTGCCATCGGTACCCTTCACTTTAGTTGCTGGCTGATAGCTGCCCAGGCCTTCAGGGTATGCATAATCATAATCCGTTACGGGTGGCTGGTCGTCTGACTTAATAACGGAGGTTGAGTAGCTGAAGTTTGTATCCGTTGCCCAGACCCGGTTACTGAAGACATTGTCTTCGTCGTACATCAGATGATTCATCTCTTCATGCCAGATGCCTATAAACATCTGGTTTGAATGGATGTCATTGACTTTCAATGCCAGGTCCCTTGCCCAGACACTGATATCAAGGTTGCCTGCAGTGACGACAATGGATTCATCCACTACTTCCTGACCGGAGCTATTGAACAGACGGAACCTTACGGTGTCATTCACCTCGGCAATATCATGGGCACTGGTCACATAAGAACCGATATTAACCAGATTGGGAGATGGGTCTGGATCTGGTCCTGGTGGAGGCGTTGTAGTCGCGTCGTCAGAAAAAGCCAAATCGGAACAGTTATAGAACCCCTCACCGCCAGCGTCATACCTTTGCCAGCGAACATACAGGATTCCGGTTCCACTACGTTCTGAAGGAATGTTGATATCCATCTCATAAAAGCCGTTTACAACCGGGAGATTATCATAGCTGTTAATCAGCTCCAGGTCTGACCAGTTCAGTCGCTGACTGGCAGAGTCAAAACCAGACCTGGTCAGGTAGATTCTCCAGAAGCTCGGGTTATGTGGCGCAGTAGCCCTGAACCTCAGTGTATGGCTGCCAGGTTGCAGAACGGTTTTCTGCCAGGCTGCAGAAGGGATATCCATTCCCGACTTACTAGTCGCTCCCGCACTACAGAGGTCACCATCGGTAACAACAGCCTCTACCGCACCCTGATTCAGGTAATCAATAACATTGGCAGAAAACTCATTCTTCTGTACAAAGGGATAAGTGCCTGACTGTAAAAATGCTGCCCGACAGGCGGCATTAGGAATCGTTGATCCATCAGTAGACGACCAGTAACCCCCATCGTCAGCACAGATAGTTTGTCGTGCTTTGGGGTAATCGGTCCAGCCATGGCCGTAGGAAAAGCTACACACTATTACCAAAGGTAAAAGTAGCAGTTTCATAAGATTGTTTCTCATTCATCTTCCTTGCGTTCATGAATACTTAATCAATTATTATCGATTTTCTGTTACTTCCTTGTGACACTATTATGGTGCCGTTATTTATGTTGCCATTAATTCAATACTTGTTTCCAGTGGTGAAAAAACTGGTCTGGAGTCTGAAGGTCAGACTCGATTTTTGCAGAAGCTTAGGGAAACAGCACTACAGAACATACCAGTAATCCGTCATTCTCGCGAAGGCGGGAATCTGACACGAACAGTGGGTCTCCGCCTTCGCGGGGATGACGATAGGATGTTTTTACCTGCTGCTTCCCTTAGTAACAATGATTCGGACAGTTTTCCGACAGGGTGACCATGAGAGACATCAGCGAAAATAGAGATGTCAGAATTGCCCATGAATGATAAAACGATCATGGGCGTATATCAGGAACTCAATAACTATGGAGCTATCGCTGCATTTAACGAAGTCCGCAGTCGTTTCACAGGAATAACCTTTTTCTCTATCCCCGGACCTTCATAGGAAACCGTAAACTGCCGCATACCGGTTGATTGAAAATACTCGGCAGATACAGGGTGTTCACCGGCTGGCAAATAAATCGTGCCGGAGTTTTCAATGCCTGCCTCACCCTCTATCACTTTTTTTCCATCAATTGTGAGCCTGTTCGGGCTGTTAGAATCCGTATAGAAGGTATAGTGACCGGATTGTTCGACAGTCAGCCAACCCTGATACAGCAGCCCGAAGTTCGTTGCCCGGTCTCGTGGTGTTGCGTGGAAGGTACTCACCTGAACTTCCCACTCAGGTGTCATCGCCGACAGGTCTGGCAGGTTGTCCGTATCCCAGCGACCTTCATTTTCAAAATAACTGACCATCAACCCCGCATCAGCATCCCTGACAAAGCCGCCTCTGCGATAGGCTTCCTGTATTTCAGGGGCTTTGTTATAGAGCTCCCAGATTAAACCTGTTTTATGGTTTTCAAGGGCGACAAAATTCGAAGTCGGATTCAGACTGACATATTTCCGGTGGTCGGCAGACCACCAGTCAGCATCCTTATTATAGGAGTCATAAAACCCATAGCCGCCGTAAACCTTTGCCTGGTATTTATCGTAAAGGTGGCGAATCGCAGGAATAATTTTCTCCGGGAGATAGGGTGTTGAGGCGACCAGCGCGCCCATTGAAATCGTGCCATTGTCGTCAATACCGGGTTTGCCTTCCACTTCGTGGCGTTGATAACCCCAGGGGTCGTGATCAGCCATAATGCCCCATTCCAGCTCACCATAAGCGGAGTGATCTTCAGGGTTCATCAACCCGTAGTTATATTGCAGATCAACCCGGCTGTGTGCGGTGTCCCAGAAGCTGACATAGTCATCCCTCAGGTCTCTGGGGTCTATGGCAATATAGTTGTGGTGGACTGAGTAAAGCGGTTCTTGCTTATTCCCCCCCCAGAGGCGGTTGCCATTGTATAGCTGCCTGGTGTCGTCATGTCTGGACAGTTCGCCGTTAATGTAACGGTTATAACTGATGCCACCACCGGCTGCCCACCCGGAGTGGTAAATCTCTGCCGGTATCGGGTGAGTAGGCGAACCCAGGGCCAGTACATACACCCCAAAGGTTTCCTGGAAGCTTTTTAACAAAAGGCTTTGTTCAAACCCTGTCGTTTGTGACCAGTGCCACATCAGCACTTCGCCTTCGGTTTTTCCGTCAAAATCACGGAAAAGGTTGAAGTCAACCGAGTGGTACAATTCTGAGGCCAGTTCACGAATTTCCGCTTCCAGCGCATTGTTTTCAGTGAAGTACTCACGAGCGACCAGCGCCCCCTGCAGGAACATGCCGGTATCGCTCAGGTTTGCGCCATCATCAGGACTGGCCAGTCCTGCCAGCCTGCCGGTATGACAACGCACCCAGCGTGGCCAGCCGGTCTGGAAGCGATCGGCGGATTTCATGAAACGCAGCATTTTCACCACGCGGCGGGCAGCGTCCTCACGATCAATAAACTCATTTTCCACCCCCGCAGCCAGAGCCATGGTAGCCATGCCCGTATGGAAAGGGCCGCAATTGTTGCTCTGGTTTGCTTTCTGGTATGAAATGCGGGTCATGCCACTGTGCGGATGCATATAGTCCGTCATGTAGCGGAATGTCGTTCTCTGTAAACTGCCCAGGAACTCTTCGTCGGACAGGTTTGCTGCTTTGCCCCGCCCGACATAAGTCAGCTCTGACTCTGTGCTACCAATCACGCTACTGACAAAGTAATCGGCTTCCTGAGAGTCATCCGCATCAAAGTCAATATACGCACTGACGGTCACCGGCTGGTCGTTCAGTTTCTCTCTATAGTCGCTACCAACAACAGAACGGTAAACGTTATACCCTTTAAAATCTTCCAGCCAGAAAGACGGGTCCAGATGTCTCCAGGCCACTTCAGCCGCACCGTGGACTGAGTTAACCTCCACCGCTTCGGGGCTGGCAGAAACCAGCCTGATATTATCGAGATAAAGTTCACCGCCGGTATCAGAGGTGAACAGTCGCAGCTCTTCAAGGGTAGAGCTGCTTTTATCCTTAAGCTGTCGTACATCAACAGCTATTGTAGACCAGCCACCGTTGACAACATTCCTGCTTATACTGGAAAAAAGCTGTCCCTCCAGTTTCATCTCCACTGAAGAGACCTTCTGCCCTTCCGGCACATAAAGATCCAGCATAATGAAGTCGGCTTTGTCGTAGTCAACCACGTTTGACGAGAAATCATGGCGAATAGACAGGTAATCATCTCTATGATTTTCCCAGGCAAGACTGAGGAAATAATCTTTTTCTGTCGGATAAGCGCGACGACCCTGTCTGACCATTGAGATTTCAACCGCTGCGCTTCCGCCATTCACGCTGAGTTCTGGTAATGTTTCGTCCGGTTCGTATCCAACAAGCAGCTTTGTGGCGATATCTGAAGCGGGAGGAGGAGTACCTGGAGAGGTGTCCCCGGTTGGTGGCACACCTTCAACAGTAGAAGGGGGATTATCACTTCCGGACTGATCGTTACAACCGGCTAACAGTGAGGCTGAAATACAAACACACAATAGTGTCCGCTTTAGCTTTATCATTGAGTTCCACTCGATGTATTTATTTCGACTTATATCTGTAACCCATCATTTGATACATAAAGATGCAGCTCCTGTGAAGAAAGCTTTAAAAGTTGGCAGATAATGCAGAAATGTTTCGTAACATGATTTTTTTTGCATCATCTTTCACTCGCTCCCATAAGTCACCACCTCTATTGTCTTTAATCAAAATAATTACAATACAAGTGACATACATCAACTTTAAAGCGCATTGCGTACACTGGATCAGATTATTTGGCAGCGCTGTATTGATATAACGATGTCGACTCTGTAGATTTACGGCAAACAAGAGAAACGTTTATACGCACTTTGCACCAATTTGCACCAAAAGGTTTAATAGGAATGTCCAAGCTTAAAAAAGCTTTGCTGGCAATGGCCGTTTCAGCGACTGTCCATAGTGCGGCAGTTGTTGCAGCACCTGTACCGGCCGCCTCTGTCAATACAGAAGCTACCAGGCCTAACGTCATCATCATCTATGTAGACGACATGGGCTGGGGTGACGTTGGCTACCATGGCTACAAAGATATAAAAACCCCAAACATTGATGCATTGGCAGAAGAAGGCACCTGGTTTTCACAGGCTTACGTATCCGCTTCCATCTGCGGCCCGTCCCGTGCCGGTATGATCACCGGTGTTCACCAGCAGCGCTTTGGTATCTACGGTAACTTTAACGAAAACCATATTCCATCCAGCCAGCCCCTGGCCATGGAAATGATGAAGGACATCGGCTATCAGACTGCCGTCATCGGTAAGTGGCATCTGGGTGAACTAACCGGCCTGCCTAACGAACGAGGTGCCGACTTCTTCTATGGCTTCCTGGACGGTAGCCACGACTACTTTAAGTCCACCACCAACCCTGATGCCCACATGCGTTTCGCGCCCATCTATCGCGACACCGAAATGGAGCCGCCTATTCAGCAAAGCAATGGCTACCTGACGGAACTGTTTACTGATGAGGCCATTGACTTTATTGATGAGGCAGTGAAAAGTGAAGATCCATTCTTTATGTATCTGGCTCACTTTGCCGTTCATCACCCATGGCAGGTACCCGAGAGCTACGTTGAACGGCTGAAAGATTTGCCGGTCGCTGAAGGCGTTGCCGGTGAGGAGCGCAGACACTTTGCAGGCATGGCCCTGGCACTGGACGATGGCATCGGTGAAGTGATGGACTCCCTGAAGCATCACGGCATTGACGATAACACCATTGTATTTTTCATGAGTGACAACGGTACACCCCGTGGCCAGGGCTTTGCGCAGCCTGTCCAGAAGCAGCGCGGCGAAACCACTATGTCCAGTCCCGGCCCATTCAACGGTTTCAAGGGTGATACCTATGAAGGGGGTATCCGTGTACCGTTTGTTGCACGCTGGCCAGGTAAAATTCCTGCAGGCCAGGAATACAAGCAAATGGTTTCCTCTATGGACATCTTGCCAACGATTGCCGCAGCGGCCGGCACTGCGCCCTGGTCTGGCGCTACACCGTTTGACGGTAAAGACCTGATGCCTTACCTGAAAGGTGAAATGGGTGCAGATGGACCCCATGAAACCATGTACTGGCGTCGTGACGACGATTACGCGATCCGCGATGGTGACTGGAAACTCACCTGGAACAGCCAGAGTGGCCCTCAGACTATCCGTCTGTTCAACATCGAAAACGATCCGGGCGAATGGGACGACCTGGTCAGCAAGCACCCGGAGAAAGCCCAGGAGCTGCAGAACAAGTTTGACGCCTGGGAAGCGACTCTGCCTGTTAACAAGCTGAGCTACAAACCTCAGAACCGTAACATGGGCTTCTACGCTGGTGAAATTACCGACGTCAAGGAATACAACAAAAAAGCCAGTGGCAGATAAGCACTGATCTCCTGACGATTTACCCACTTACTTCCAGCCCGCTTAACTAGCGGGTTTTTTTCATACAAAACGTTTTTAGCCCCGACACAGGCTTCCGGTAAGGCTTATGCGTGTAGGGCTGTTATCACCAGTTAATTAGTAGAAGTGTTTCAAAGTACAACCTAAGAATTTTCTAAATGTTTAAAAAAGCTTTTATCGTTGTAGCGATCATACTGACCCTCTGGCTGGCAACGTCGTATAAGGGCGTTGACCCGAATCAGACGCTGGTGATTGGCGCCCCTTTTGAGTACACCAGCCAGGATTTATCCAAAGACGGCTACATCTTTTCACGCTTTCAGGTCACTGAAACCCTGGTAGAAATTCAGCCAGACGGCAGTATACAACCTAAACTGGCTACCCACTGGCAAACCAGCGACGACCGTCTGACATGGCGTTTCACCCTGCGCCCTGACGTACTATTCCATGACGGGACAGTAATGACGGCAGAAGCTGTTGTCTTTTCCCTGCAACAGGCACTGGAAAAGCCCGGAATTATTCATCAGGTACCATTAAATAAGCTCTATCCTGAAGGCGATGTTGAAGTCGTTCTTGAACTGGAACAACCCTATCGACCATTACTCTCCGTACTGTCCCACTTTTCAACCGCAATCGCTTCTCCATCGTCTTTTGAGCAAAAAAGTGGAAGGGCTATTGCCATACTGAAAGGCACAGGTCCTTACCAGATCCAGCTCCTGTCCCCTCCTCACAAACTGGACGTGGAACGTTTTGACAACTACTGGGGAGAACCGGCCAGAATCAGGCAGATTCAGTACCTTACCGGCCACCGTGCTGAAAGCCGCGCCCTGCAGGCACGAAGCGGACAGGCAGATATCATCTATACACTTGACCCGGCCAGTATCAGCATGCTGGAGCAGGCACCGAATGTCGATGTTTACAGCGAGTCTATCCCCCGTGCGCTGCTGTTGAAGATGAATAATGAACACCCTTATCTGAATACTGTTGAAACAAGGCGAGCCCTGAGCCTTGCCCTGGACCGTGAAGGCATTGCCGAAAGAATTATCAGGGTACCCGGCTCCGAGGCCTACCAGCTGTTCCCGCCCGCCCTGGGGGACTGGCACCTGAAGGAGCTGGAAGGTCAGAAAAACCTGCAAAAAGCCAGAGAAATCCTGACAGCTCAGGGCTGGATTCCCGGTGCTGACGGTGTTCGCGTTCGCGATGGCAAACGTTTCAGCCTGGGGCTCGTGACCTACGCCGACCGCCCTGAAATGACGGTTGTGGCTACAGCTATCCAGGCGCAGTTCTGGGATCTGGGCATTGAAGTGACTATCTATGTCGGCAATTCCAGTGACATCCCTTACCTGCATCATCAGGGTACACTTGAACTGGCACTGGTGGCCCGGAATTTCGCCTGGGCCAATGATCCCCTGGCATTGCTGCTTGACGATACCAGAACCCACCTTGGCAGCGACTGGGGACACATGAACTGGTCCTCAGGGGAGTTAAACCAACTTCTCAGTGAAATGACCCTGACCCTGGACAGCGAAGCCTATTTCAAACTGTCACAGCAAGCCGCTTCGATTCTTGCAGAAGAGATGCCTGTTATTCCGGTGACTTTTTACACTCAGCAGATCGCTGTCAACAAACGACTCAATAACTTTTTCTACGATCCTTTTGAGCAAAACTACCGTACTTCGGAGATGTATTTTGATTAAGCAAATTCTTCTCAGGCGTACGGCACAGGCTGCTTTTGTTGCCTGGAGCGTAGGGACGTTGACGTTTATTATGATGCGACTGCTGCCCGGCGACTTTGCCTACCGTATCGCCGCCGGACGCTACGGCTATGATTATGTCAGCCAGGCGGCGGCAGAAGCCGTGAGGGCAGACCTGGGCCTTGATCGTCCCGCTATTGTTCAATATCTGGAATGGCTGGTAAATCTGCTCCGGTTTAACCTGGGTGACTCTCTGGTTTCAGAAAATCCGGTCACTCAGGAACTTGCCCATCAGCTGGGAAGCTCCCTGGAACTGGCTGTTTTTGCCAGTTTCTTTGCCCTGCTTATTGCTGTCCCTGTTGGACTTTATGCCGGACGACATACCGGCGAAGCAGGTGACCGACTGTCGTTAATGGTATCGGTCATACTCAGGGCGCAGCCCGTGTTTGTCATTGGCCTGTTGATGGTTCTTGCTTTTTCCCTGCAACTGGGATGGTTTCCCGTCGCCGGTTTTGGCAGCAGCGAATACCTTATTCTGCCAGCCCTCTCTCTGGCTCTGACGCTGGCCGCCCTATCCAGCAGGATGATTCGCAATTCAACCTGCGATGTCCTGGCATCACCTTTTTACCGGTTTGCCCGCTTCAAGGGATTAACAGAACAGCAGGCCTTTACGCATCACGCATCTCCCAATATAGCCTTACCGGTTGTCGCCTTTGTCAGCATACAGGCGATCAACCTGATTGAAGGTATCGTCATGATAGAGTCCCTGTTTTCCTGGCCGGGTATCGGCCATGCGCTGGCCCATGCCATCTTCGCCCGGGACGTACCGATGATTCAGGGGGCTGCGCTGGTTATGGGCCTGATATTTGTAGCGATCAATACGGTAGCAGACCTTATTGTATTCAAGCTTGACCCGAGACAGAGAGAAGAGGCCTTATCGTAATGAAAGCCGACATTCAATTAAGGCCCTCACAGTACCGGGGGGCTGCACTGCTGTTGTTCCTGTTGAGCCTGGTGGTGCTGGAAACCCTGTTCTGGGGACACAATCCGGCAAGTCAGAATCTGGATCAGGCCTTTCATGCGCCTACCCTGGCTGAGCCTCTTGGCACAGACCAGTTTGGTCGAAGCAACCTGGCCCGTCTTTCATCAGCGTTACAGACTTCTATCCTGATGGCTGTATTCAGTGTATTGACGTCCGCTACCCTTGGTGTGTCACTGGGCGTTGTCGCCGGTTGGAAGCGGGGCTGGATTGACCGGATTCTGTCCATTGTCGTCAATATTCTGCTGGCGTTGCCGGGACTGGTTCTGGTGCTGCTATTTGGCGCACTGGTTCCCGGTTCATTCTTCATTTTATATGTAGCGATCTCTCTGGTTCTGTGGGTCGAATACTTTCGGGTGATTCGTGCCAGAACCATCACTGTCATGAACTCCCCGGAAGTTGAAGCCTCCCTGCTGTACGGATTTGGCCCGTGGTATGTATTTAAACGTCATCTGTGGCCTGCCTGCAAGAAAGATATTTATACCCTGGCCTGCTTTGGTGCCGGTAACTCTGTGCTTGCACTGGCTTCCATTGGTTTTGTTTATGTTGGGCTCAGACCTCCCCACGCAGAACTGGGGCTGATGATGGTCGAACTGTTTCCTTATTACTCTGACGCCGCATGGGTGCTGCTCCAACCTCTGACCGCAGTCATTTTACTGGTACTTGGATTTCACCTGATTGCAGGAGGTGAACGTGAATAGTTTTACAGGTTATTCTGTAGCACGCAGCCAGCTTTCCTTCGATGAAGCAACCGCTGGCCCAAGAGAGTTGACTCCCGTTATCGAGATAGAAAATCTTTCCATTCATTCTGCAAATGAATGTATTGTCTCTGGCTTATCCCTGACGCTGACCACTGGCAACCCTGTTACCATTCTTGGCGAAACCGGTTCCGGAAAAAGCCTGCTGGCCCAAAGTATTATGGGGGCTTTGCCTGCCGGACTCACCTGTTCTGGTCATATAAGGCGTTTTGGCCGTGACGATCACACGCCGGATGAGCTGGAACAACTCTGGGGGGGCCATATTGCCATGCTTCCCCAGGAACCCTGGCTTTCTCTTGATCCGATTATGGCAGGCAAACGGCAGGTTGCCCTGGTTGAACAGCTGGTTAATGGTCTGTCAGAAAAAGAATCGGCAAACATTACCCTGAAACGTATGACTGAACTGGGTCTTGGCACTGATGGAGAGAAAGTGCCTGACCAGCTATCCGGAGGTATGGCGCAGCGCCTTGCTTATCTATGCGCAACCGCGGCAGGTGCAGATGTCCTGATTGCAGACGAGCCGACCAAAGGGCTGGATGCCAGCCATAAATCACGGGTTATTGACCTGTTAAAGAAACAAAGCGACAAAGGCTCATTACTCACCATCACCCACGACATTGATGTCGCCAGGGCAATAGGAGGTGACCTGATAGTCATGCGACAGGGAGCTTGTGTTGAACAGGGGAAAGCTCATGACATTCTTCAAAACCCGGCTTCTGCTTACGGCAAGGCACTGATTGCCGCCCACTCCCCGGAGTTCCCAGCAGTAACCACAAAGGTTTCATACGACAAAAGCCCTCTGGTGACTTTCAGGCAGGCCAGCAAAACGCGTGGTGGCAAATCACTGTTTTCAAACCTGGACCTGGCCATCGCCGAAGGTGAAATAATCGGCCTGTCAGGGGACAGCGGAGCCGGTAAATCCACTCTTGCAGACATGATACTGGGACTTGTTAAAACCGATGAAGGGACCGTCTGGCACTCGCCCGAACTTACCCGTGGAAAAATGTTAAAACTGTATCAGGATCCGCCCTCTGCTTTCCCCCGGTCCATAACACTGAGCCAGAACCTGAACGATCTGTGCAGCCTACACAGCCTTAATAAAGCTGAAATACCACAGTGGCTTGACAGGCTCAGACTGGATAAAGAACTGCTTGAGAGAAGACCCTCGCAGGTTTCAGGCGGTGAGCTGCAACGCTTTGCTTTACTTAGGGCGTTGATGATGAGACCGAAACTTCTGGTTGCAGACGAACCTGTCTCCCGGCTGGACCCGATAGTCGCTTCTGAAACACTCTCATTACTGCTAAAACATACCCGGAGAATTGGTTGCGCTTTAATACTGATCAGCCATGACAAGGTAGCATTAAATAAAATTTGCGGCCGAATAATAAAACTTGGTGGAGACTGAGCCTTCCCGCAAGCCGACCAGCGTTGAGTTACTCATGCGTTTTCATACCCGGGGTGGAAACGCAACATTTCAACTCGCAACTACTTTAAAAGCAGGTCACTATCACTCAGTACACCGCCGGTTCTTATGATGAATAAATTGACCTGTATCAGAATTGTTTAACTTTGCGTAATATTTTGAGCTACTCCTGATCATAAGCGTTAAAAGAGCATTGAACTCACCTTTTACCTTCTGTAAAGTTAATATTGTCGAAACAATTCGTATAAATTCTTCTAATCGTTGTTGTTTAAGAGTAAAAGATGAAAAAGGCTATCGTAAGCGTATTGTCAGGTATCGTTCTGAGTACTTCCATGAGCGTTGCCACAGCTCAGGCTACTCCAACAGCCCACGCCGATCAGGTGCCACCGCAGTTCATGATGCGCTACAGGCAACAGGTTCAGGAAAAGACTCGCGTACTCAACCTGTCTGAAGACAAGCAGAAGCAACTGATGGAGCTGAAGAAAAATCTGTACCGACAGCAGCAGGCCGCAAACAAAGAGTTTCCAAATGACAAGAATGCCCGTAATGCTGCCCGCAAAGCTAACCGAGCCAGTTACAACAACTCCGTCAACAACATGCTTACACGAAGGCAGCGCAGGGACATGCAGAAGTGGAGAGCGTCACGCCGTAACAACAAGGCGTAATACTGGCCACCTGACCGACAGAGCCTGATCTTTCAGGCTCTTTTTATTTCTCCTGAACAACCCCTTCTGTGATCCAGGGGCATCAGCAACAGATGCCCTCATCTGCATAATCAAGGCATTAAGGTGTATTACGGTTAAACTCTTTGACGTTTACCCGATGCCCCTTATCGTAATCAAAGTTTCGGTTCGTAGGTCTGTGGCTGAGCCTGTTGACCGGCAGACTGGCCTCCCAGGCATCAAACTTATCCTTGAGCTTCTGAGCTTTCTCTGGCTCCCTGCCGACAAGGTCATCCCACTCACCCGGATCTTCCGCCATATTGAACAGACGGATGGTTCGAGGACCATGTGAACGGTTAAAAGTGAGCTTCCAGTCGCCATCGCGAATGGCGTACTCTTCGTTACGACGCCAGTATAATGTCTCGTGAGGGATGGCATCCGCAGGCTTTTCACCGCGAAGATAAGGCAGCAGGTTGGTGCCATCAAACGGGAACATGCCTGTATTGGTGCCTTCAAACAGGGAGGCGATGGTTGGAACGATATCCAGCGCGCTTACCATTGGCTCATACTTCAGGCCAGCCGGAATGACGCCAGGCCATTGCATGACAAACGGTACACGAATACCTCCTTCATAATTAGTGCCTTTAAAGCCATTGAAGGGACCGGGGCTGGACATAGTGGTCTCGTTGCGCTTTTTGCGACGTGGCTGGGCAAAGCCCTGACCGGCAGGAGTACCATTGTCACTCATGAAAACAATCAGGGTATTGTCGTAAACACCCTGTTCTTTCAGGGTATCCATGACTTGACCAATGCTGTCGTCCAGCGCGAGGACCATTCCGGCAAAGTGCCGGCGTTCTTCACCAGCAACACCTTCCTTCACTGGCAGGTCTTTCAGTCGCTCAACATAAGATTCCGGCACCTGCCATGGGTGATGGACAGCCAGGTGGGCAAGATACAGGAAAAACGACCTGTCTTTTTTAACAGAGCGCTCAATAAAGCCAACGGCTTCATCAGTGAACATCTCAGTCAGGTAGCCGTTCTGCTCCTGAATGGGAGGAACCACTTCGTCATCACGATAGATAGGAGCCAGCAGTAGTTTACCTGTGTCTACGGTCTGGGAACGGAAGTAGTCATGAGAGCCTCCCAGAAAGCCATAAAAAAAGTCAGCGCCACGCTCATTCGGCTTACCTGTCGGGTCGCCAAGGTGCCACTTTCCAATGACAGCTGTCGCATACCCCTGGTCTTTCACTATTTCCATCGCCAGCGGCTGGTCACGGGGAATATGGTTTTCGCTGGAATTGCCATAAATGCCCATTCTCTGCTGATAGACACCGGTCAGCATACCGGAACGGGATGGAGCACAAACAGACTCGGAAACATAAGCCTGAGGAAAGTGCGCCCCATTGGCTGCCAGTTTGTCAATATTCGGTGTCTTAATATCGTCAAAGCCGTGGTAGCCGACATCTCCCCAGCCCATATCGTCGGTAAAGATGATGACAATATTAGGCTGCTGTTGAAGTTCTGCGGGTCGTGGTGCCGGAACCGGGCCTGCAGAGGCGCTGCACGCCAAAGCTGAAAATGTCAGCCCTAAGGCAGCTTTTTTTAAAGACGGCAAAGTCATCAGGTTGTCGTGCCCTTTTACTGTAAAAAGTAGGACCACTTCCACTACAGGCGACAGTCATTCTAGTTATCGCTGATAGATCAATGATAGGAAGTTGAGTTCATAAGTGTAAAAACTGCGCACTCTATATGGATCAAACTGAGAAAAAAACACCAAAGAATTGTTTCTATGATACAAGTCAGTAATCTGCCCAAATCATTCAATGTTCGTGCGCTCAACAGGCCTGTTTAATTGTAATGTTGTTTAAATGCACAAATAGCTGATACAAGCAGATACAGAGTTGTGAAACGTTTACCATTTACAACAGGCTGAATTAGACAGCAGGAAACTGGCAAAGAATGACACAAGTCAAACATTGGCAGCTTTTTTCAGGTCTTTTTTAGTGTTCAATTTTGCGAAAAGCCGTGACTTTAGGGTTCTGTAGCCATTTTTAACGAAAATAAATGTACTTACTCGATATTGACGATAAAGGTCGAAACGTTTATCTTTCACGCTGTTCAAATAATTTGCTGCCCGTATGAAACCGTGTAGGTAATGCAGCTCTTTTATATTCCAGCGGTAACGGATAAGGATTAGCGGAAAAATCATATGAAAAAGCTACTACTTCCTCTTGTATTTGGCTCAGTTGCATTACCTGTTACGGCACTGGAGAAACAAGTTGTTGAAGCCTGGGAAGAAAGTTTGAATCTTCCTGAGATCAGTGCGGATGTTTTTGATAGCTACAATATGTCTGCTAACAATGCACGTAATGCACGCAACGAACGACAGCGAAGAAGACGAAACAATCCTTGGTTGTATAAAAATGGTCCGAAGCGAACCCGTATCTTTTCGGGTATTGAGCTATCCGATAACACCTATGAAAACAGAGTGCGTCGCAGCGAGTTTAAAAAAGTTCTGTTCGACGGTAACACCAAATTCCATCCTAACTGGCGTATCCGTTATGCCATGAATGAGTCAAATGTCAGCCGTGGAGAAAACGGCGAGCTGATTGATGCTCCAACCCGCTGGATGAAACTGGCTCCACGATTTGAACAGGTTTTAAGCCCTACCGCTAACTGGTTTGCCGAGTTTGAATATACCAACTTCAGTGGATTTGGCAGAAGCAATCAGGGTGGACGTTTAAATAATACAGACACCTATATTATTAAAGTCGGTGGTAATAAGCGTTTTGGTAACCACAACTTTAATGCTCATGTTGACTATCGCTACAGAGAACAGAGCTTCTACATTGATGATGGCTCAGAGATTGATGAGACTAATAATTATGAAACGCAGGACCCTCGTTACCAGGTAGGCTATCGCTATCGCCTTAATCGCCATGTTCAGTTTCAGTTAACGCGTAACCAAAATAAAAATCACCTGGGTCAAACAAACCTGAATCAGTTTGGTAAAGTAACACTCAGTCATTCATTATTTAACGGTTTTCGTTCAGAGTTCTCTTTTCAGAGAAATAAAAACTACAACAAAGATACAGATACCGGTTATTTCATAAACCGTTATAATTTCGTGAACACTTACAGAATTAATGAAACCATGCAGGCTTTACTGGAAGTCTCCTATCGTAAATACGATCGTTTTTACACAGGAAACTTAAGAGGTGCCGGTGACAGAAAGCAGTTGTTCACAAAAGCTGGCATTAACTTCCATTTTTAACTGCTCTTGACTGGAGAGGCACCTGTTAAAATCTCCTGATTGCCTATCCAACTGTATTGCTTTTTGATATGCCACGAATCAGTGTTCCCACATTGACTGATTCGTGGATTTTTTTAGTATCGCAAGCACTTCATCTCTTTTAAGCCCCCTGTACCTGACATAGCATGCTGACAATCCCTGTAGCGAAACCCACTCCCATGATTCTGGATGGGAATGGGATTTTGTTTAACGAGGTGCCTGGTCAGCTCATTCCGGAATCTGACCCGAAGACTGAATTCATTACCCTTTTTGCCTGTTCTGTTCGGGAATCGGTTCCTGGTTACAGCTCAGGCTGTAATCCAGTCGTGTCCTGTTTTCAGGGTTATTTAAGTCAAAGAGATCAAAAGACAGTGCCAGCATAGCCGTTTTGTGCTCAAAACCAATACCAAAGGCAACAACGCCGTCGCTGATGGTGATTTCCCACTGATCACCAGCTTCTGGCATATTGTCCTGATTACGTAGTTCCCGTTTGCCGTTCAGGTCAAATAGGGTAAGGGACATTTCTTCGTGTTCAATTCTGACTTCAGAGAGTTCGAAACCAATTTTATCTCCGGGGTTTACTTCCCCCCCAACAAGCCACTGTTTCGGCTCCCTCAGAATAAAGTCGTCGCCTGCGTAGGTCATCCTGCCATTACGAAAGAACATGATTTCACCGTCGTTATAGCAATCATGGAGTTCGTTAATATCAAAATCGAAGCGGGCCTTCATTGGGATTGTATCAGTGGTTGACGCAGAATCAGCAAAGCTAACGGGAGCAAAGGTTAATACACCGGCTGCCATTGTGGTGAGTAAAGCTCTAAACATGGTTAATTACTACAGGTGCGTTGTTGCTTCATTCGACAACGTGTCAACAGACAACAACAATTGTTAATTAAAAGGGGGGTATATAGTCAAACATATTTGCTTTGACTTCAATGATCTGATGCAGTTTTTCTGACAGTGTGAAAGCTTTATACGTACGGTTAAGTCAATAACGGAAAAAGATCATGCCCAGACAGTTATTACCCGGATCATGATCTTTTTACTTCGTGATATTTAAATCAGCGTCTACGGTTTTGCCACGCAGACAATTGTGCAGGTGTTGCAACTTCACTCACGCCTGCCATAAATTCCTGAAAGTTTGCATCACGTGCAATTTTCTTCTGATGATCGTTCTTGTCAGATTTGTTAATTTCATGGAAGCGATTATGACGGTTAAGGTTCAGTTGCAGAAGCTTTGCAGAAGCAGCCTCATCCAGTCCCATAACTTTGACCATTTCATTGTTGATTTTATGAACCTGGGCAGGAATATTCGACTGGTTATTGCGGGCTGGACTTGGCGCGCTATCTGTTGTAGCACAGCCAGTGACAGACATGGCTAAAAAAAGAGCGCACATAGAGCCGGTAATCTTTCTCATCGTTATTTCCTATTCATTCTTACAGTTGTGGACTTTATGTTGAGAATCAGGACAGGCAATAAAAATCTGCCTGGAGTAATCTTCTTTTTCTACACTAAAACTTTCAGGTGATTTATGAACACAGCACAAATTAAGAACAACGCTGCGTGCATAACTGCCAGCAGGTGTTGTGATATGTTAGCTATAGTTGCTGCTGTTTTTTTTGAGCTATGACAATGTTTCGAAACGTTTCTTTACAAATAAGTGACCGGTGCCTGTCACCATCGCTTATGCCAGTATTCTGAGTGGCTGCGAGAAGTGGGAAAGTATGGAAAACCTTGCAACTTACAATGCCAGCTGATTCCGCCAGTTCTTCCCTTATCAGTGGGGTATGTCTTCATGAGTAAGAGAAAAACGGAGGTTTTTACAATTTGATTATTCGATCAAAAAAAATTAAGACTGATTTTCCTGGAACAAAAGACCTGATGAGACTTTTGCCCTGGTTTTTCTGTTCATACAGAGTAGCAAGGTACAAAGAACATAAAAAAGCCGAACTAACAAGTAACCATGTTAATTCGGCTTTTGAAAATAAGTCGGCGTCACCGTTTAAATAATAAGCGTCCTGATTCGCTTATTAATTCCTTTGGCAGTAGCCTTCCGTAATTTCATTGCCTGGTGCTGGCTGGAGCGTTACGTTAATCAGTCTGTAGGCAATGCCTTGCAGTGTGTCCTGGCCCCTGATATCAGCAGGCGCGAGGTGCAGGGCGTTTTTTACGTTCTGAATAATGGTGGTGTCAACGGTGCCGTCCGCACGGGTGATCAGCTCTTTAACGGGTACTTCAACCCAGCCCCAGCCTCCGTCGGAGCAGTTTTCATCAAGCTGGATTTTGTTGGAGTTGTGTCCTTCTGTTTCAAAACTTACCTGTAACTGGCGAGTTGGGTGCAGGGCGTAGTCATCAACGCGCAGCTGGAATCTGAGAACACCATTTTCCACAAACTCAGACCAGTCCATATGACTATTGTTCGGGTCGAGCAGCAGGCCACCCCTGCCAGCGGGCTGGGACTCAATAAAGGTCACTAGCAGATGACGGGTATTGTTGTTGTCCTTATTAACAACCTCGGTTCTGATTTTTGTGGTTCCACCACCATTCCATGTTTTGTATTTTCTTGCCCAACCGGTGAAGCCATCATCAATATCCGCATTGTTGCTGCGCGTAAACATATTATGAGCAGATTCAGAAGACAGTGTTCTGACATTGTCCGACTGTTCACACTGCAGTTCATAACGGTGGCCTGTTGAATTTGGCACAAAGCGGATATTGCTCAGGTCGATATCCAGGTTGTTTTCGCTGTGCAGGCCAAAAGGCATGATAGTCTGGCTGAAATCAAACTCATGCTCCTCAGTGTTGAAGCAGGCGAGAGGAACCCGTACCGTCTGCTTTTCTCCGCCAGAGAAAGCGTTGAAAGCGCCCGTGATGTCTATCGTTTGCTCTGAGATTCCGGTAGGGCTTGGTATTGGCGGTAGTGGGTTTACAACGGACAGATTCTCGTGGCTCATTGTCAGGAAGACCCTGGAGCCTTTTGCTGGTTTGCTGTTGACTTTCAGGTCAAACTGCAAGGTACCGTCAACCGTTGACTCAGACAGGTCAATGATATGCCCGGTGGTGCTTGTCATCATGACAGAGCCTTTATTGTTGCCAGCAATTTTTATGTTGACCGGGTTTCCGTAAAGCGCTTGTTCACCATTAGTAGGGTCGACTGTGAGTACTGGCTGAGTGGTCATATTACCAGCTTGCAAAGCCAGGTCTTCCGGAATATCAAATGTAAAATTATTTCTGTTAGTAACCCGCATATGAAAATCGCGGGTGGTTTCCGGGCCATAAATGACTACTTCCTCAGCTACAACTTCCGGGGGCTGTGGAGCCGGGTCTGTTGAATCCTGACTGCTGCTATCATCACTATTGCAGCCTGCTAACATTGACAGCGAAAGACTGCCAAGAAGTATCGATTTAACGGTCTTATTCATACAAAATCCTTACTACACGGAAATCTGTTGTGGTTGTTAAAGCCTGAAGTGTGCCAAGCCTGCAATAAACGACTTAATCTATCATCATGATTTGCAGAAACGTTTCCGTAAAAGCGATAGTACGGCAGTAGACAAATAGATTCAACCAATACCAATATTTATCATGTTCTTTTGATTTACATCAATCTATCAACATAAAAACCTATAAAAAAAACAGACGGATGCGTATAGGAAAGGCGCTCATATTTTTCTGAAAAGCCTTTGTTTATGGGCTTTGAGAAAGTTTCCATATCGTTTCTGGATCATCATGCGTGGCTTCTGGATCACCATGTGTGGATGTGCATGGTCTTGATATTGACTGATAACTCACTTATTCTCACCCCACCAATGAAACGTTTCAATTTTCATGTTGATGAGTCCCTTGAATTATCGGTACTTCAGGAAGTTACTTCTCCTCATCACTGGCAATACCTATTTTTTTATAAAGAAGCTGGATATTTCTATGAATAATGCTGTCAGGTCCCTGATTCTCGGTGGTTTATCGGTATCTCTACTCACCGGTTGTTTAGAGGATGATTTCGATTACAGCTCGAACCTGGCTCGAAGAACTTACCTGTACGGTCAGGACGCTTCCTATAACATGATGTTTCAGATTGAAGATCGTGCAGGCATGACCGCTGATGTCATCCCGGGCATTCCTGTTGTTCGCGATAACATTATTGCCAGCGTAATGGACAAGCCCGTTGAAGAGCGGGGCAATATCAGTGTTCAGGTCACTAAGGGGCAGCCGGCTAAAATACGACTGAAAACCGCCAACGACCTGCCTGTCGACCTGGGTTACTACGAAGTCGGAGGGACTATCCAGTTTGCTGTTCGTGTTCATGACCGGCCACTGGAAACTGAAGTATGTGATGAGTTAGGGGGCAACTGTTCCTACGACATTAAATCCATCAGGATGACGGCGAGTACGGATAAGAATGTAGAAATTGCCGACCCGTACTATGTTGACCTCACCAGCGCTTTTCACGCTATTGCGGGATCTCCGGAATACCAGACCATTAAAGTTCCGACCAGTTGTTTCCGTGATACGCTCGGAAGCTTCAACAAGACAGTGATTCCTCTCGAAATTCACTCTGAGTCTGACGTACGTTTCGATATCAGTGAAGTCACTATGATTCGTGAAACGGATACAGCGGGTGATGTATTACGCTGTACTGATCCGGTAGACACCAATGAAGTCATTCGGACAGATGATGAGGGTGTATCCTGGTTGTACAAAATGAATGATAACGCCCCTTCTACAGGCTGGGCCAGAACACCTGCTTCCTGGGGGTCGGCGTCACCAAGAATCAGCTGGCAGGGGCAGTCAATGGTCGTGCATTACAACAATGCCAGTCCGGGCAGCAATGGTGGTGTCCTGTTGCGTACCGCAGATCAGGAGTTCAAAGACGTAAGTCGTCTGATTGACAACGGCTACCTGCGCTTCTGGATCATTGTTGAAGATTACGCCTCTCACCCGACAAAACAGATTCAGGTCAATATGGAAGGTGATCGCTCCAATAACTCTCAAGTGGTTTATCTTGAGCCTGGCTTTGCAGAGAATAAAGGCGAATGGGTCACTATTCCCCTGAAATCTCTCTTTACCCGCGGTAACGGAGCCATTGAGCATACACTGGCTTTGAACCTGAACAAGGCTCTGAATATTCGTGCGCGGGGTGTTAGCGGCAACGATACCCTCAATGGCGTTAAGTTCAGAGTGTCCAATATTCAGCTGACAACAAATCCCTGACGCGACACCCCGGCCTGTTCACCTTCCAGAACTGACAGGTTTGCAGGCTCATTCTACCGAGTGAGCCTGTCCTCCCCTATTGCCCGTTACCCCATGGCGGGCTTTTTTAAAACAAAACGGTTGTACGGAGACATAGCATGTTTCGCAGAAAAGTGCTGAGTGCCTGTCTGGCGAGCTTACTGGCTGTATCGGTTGGTGCAGATGCAGATGATAAAGATCGTCAGTGGCTGGCTGGCGATCACCATGTTCACACTCACTGGAGTGTGACCTTTGATATGGATGGCAATTTTATAAAAGGTGGGGATGCTAAATATTCTTATCTGACAAACACGACGATGGGAAAAAAGTTCGGCCTGAGCTGGATTGTTAACACGGATCATGGTGATCCGGGTCACTCCATGATCAACTTTGAGCATGCCTATCCTGAACTGCTTGAGACGCGTAAAGCCGTGGATGATATGGTGATCTTTTACGGTCACGAATGGAACATTCCTGTACACGGCCATGCCACCCTGATTCTGCCAATCAACGACCTTGAGCGTGAGACTATGCGTGACTTCCAGCGCCAGTTTGGTCGCAAGGAAGCTGGAATTGAAAGTCATCGTAACGCCTACATGCTGGAAGGCCTGGAGTGGCTGGACAGGTTTCAGGAAAAGCCCCTGGTATTCCTGAACCATCCAAGCCGATCCTCCCGTGAGCTGGGTAAATTCCGCCAGATTACACCACCCCGTATGAAAGGCTGGTACGATATGGCACCTGAAGTACAGGTGGGTATGGAAGGCGCCCCGGGTCATCAGGCGGCTCCTGTTCGTGGTGGTTACGGCGGTGCCCCGTCTGTTGGCGGCATGGATCAGATGACAGCTGTCGTAGGCGGTGCATGGGACCATATTCTGGGCAGTGGTCGCCCTTACTGGATTACCTCCAATTCCGACTTCCATAAACATACCAGCAACCTTTATCCGTTGCGTAATAACCCGAATGAACTTGCTCCGGGTAATGACTACTGGCCGGGTGAATACTCTAAAACCTGGGTTTATGCCGAGAAAGAATACTCTGATATCATGGATGGCTTACGCTATGGTCGTATCTTTGTCACCTTTGGTGATCTGATTAATGCGCTGGATCTCAACTTGAGTACTGCCAGAGGCGAGAACGGTGCGACAATGGGCGACACCCTCAATACAGGTGGTGGTGTGGAAAAACTTCACCTGAATATTGATATCGGTGCTGCAATGGAGCCTAACCACAACGGTGATCTGCCTGTTCTGAACCGTGTCGATATTATTGTCGGTGCGATCCATCCTGATATTGATCTCGAACCCGATACAAACTCAACGACTAAAGTGCTGAAACGTATTCACAAGGATGAATGGAAGATCGAAAATGGTCGCATCATTCTGGATGTAGAGATTCCGCTTGACTACGAAAAAGGCTATGTACGTCTGCGTGGCACCAATACCGATACACTGGAGCCTCAGCCGTTTGACCGCAATAACCCGGACGACGAATGGGAAGATTTGTGGTTCTACTCAAATCCGATTTTCTGGTCTGAATAACAGGATGCACGCTTAAGTCAGCATTCAGGACCCCACAGGCACGCGCAAGTGGGGTCCCCGAATCGCCGAGACAGGTTATACGCTTTCGCGCTCAATCAGCCTGGTTGCCTGAATTCTTAACTTATTTAAGTCTTTGGCCGGGCTTTTAATGGCTTCGAACAGGATTTCGGCAGCATTTATACCCATTTCGTATTTCTGGTGGGATACCGTTGTTAATGGAGGAGCTGCAAATTCTGCCTCACGAATGTCATCAAAGCCGATAACTTTTATATTCTCCGGGATTTTCAGGTTATTTTCGCGGGCGGCACGATATATGCCCAGGGCCATCTCGTCATTTGCTGAGAATATGGCGTTCGGTACGGTGCCTTTATTAAACAGGACTTTCATTTTTTGATAGGCACCCTCCTCAGTAAAATCACATTCAAGAATATGATTGTTGTTTATTGTGGCACCACAGAAACCCAGAGCCGCAATATAACCTTCCAGTCGCTTCTGGCTGTCATAAGAACCTTTGGGGCCGCCCAGAAAGTAAACATCTTTACATCCACTTTGTACTAATGCTTTCGTGGCGTTGAAAGCTCCGCCAAAGTTATCAATCAGAACACTGAAAATATGGGGTGATTCCACTTCACGATCCAGCACGACCAGCGGCAGATCTTTGGAAGCGGTAGACTTGAGAAAGTCGTCATCAAATGAGTCAGCAAGGATAATTGCGCCATCCACCATACGGTCACGCAGGTATTTGTAAGCCGTGGAGTTTTCTTCGCCATAAAGGCTGCAGGCTACCAGATCATAACCTGCCTGATGAACGGCTTTTTCAATCCCCCGTGCAATTTCACTGTAAATAGGGCCAAACCATGAGTTGAAAAATATACCGATAGCACGGGTATGTTTTTGCTTAAGCAGTTTGGCGTTGCCATTTGCAACGTAGTTAAGTCGCTTCGCTACATGCAGCACATGCTTACGGGTTTCAGAACTGATCCTGTCTTTATTATTTATTGCGTAAGATACGGTTGAAATGGATACCCCCGCTTCTCTGGCTACATCTTTAATAGTGGCTTTCACAAGTTTACATCTCTGATGGTCTGATGAGGTGACATTTTCACCTGCAACGTTTTGTCTGTTCACATGCATATTCTGGATTACGATATGCTGTGTTGCATGATAGTAATTGAGTGAAACAATTATATTGATATATGGGAAATTATCCAATTCAAATCATTTTATACACGTATTAGTGTACACACATACAAAGTGAAACGTTTCATACGATTTGATCCAGATCACAAAACATAACGAAATCTTTTGATAGGATTTATTTGCTGTATTCCTCTCATGATTTTGACTATTCAGATTTGAGCCTTATATGAAAAAAATCCTGGCCACACTAGTAATGAGTGCTGCTTTATCACCTATGGCAAGTGCAATTGCTGCAGACACCACGATGACTGCACAGCCAGTCGCCGCTGCCGAGATCACTGATTCAGAAATTATTGAGAAGCTTTTTAAAGGCAGCTACAAGTTCTGGCAGCAGGCGCGCAATGATAACGGCTCTTATGAAGATAAACTGTACTTCGAGCATGGCAGTAATCGAGGCTCTATTGCCAACTCCGGTATGGGCCTGATAGCTCTGGCGATCGGTCATGAAATGGGCTGGGAGCCTGACGCTGAAGAACTGGCTCTGGTGACTCTGAGAATGCTGGCTGGCAAAGGGCCGGACATTTCGGTTCCACGTAACCCTTCTAATACTTATATTCACTTTTACGACACCCGGAATGGCGAGCAGATTGGAGTAGACTGGAGCCCGATCGACAGCGCCATTATGTTATGCGGTGCCCTGTTCATCAAACGTTACTTCCCTGAGAACAGGGAAATAGCCACACTGGTTGATGAGCTGTACGAAACGACTGACCTGACCCAGTTTATTGCCGACATCAACAGAGGTCAGATTTATCTGGTACAAGATGATGATGGCAACAATATGCCTCCAAAGACCAAAGCATTCAACGAATATATGATCGTTGCTGCTCTGGCCAATCAGCAGGCCATTGATTTCAAAAAGGGCAGGCAGGGGCGGGACGCAAGACGATTCTGGAATCACTGGTATGAAACACCAAAGAATCTGCCAGTATCCTATTACAATGATATTCCGGTTCTGTCTGAAGGAAGAACCTGGTTTACCTCCAAATTCAACTTTCTGTTCAACCATTACCTGCTGAACGGCTTCTCTGCCTCGGAAGAATATCAACAGGCTTCAGCAAACGCAGCCAGAGCAGACTACTCCTGGTTCCAGAGTCAGGGCTTTGAAGGTATGAAGGAATTTGAATGGGGCAGTGGTGCAGGCTCCTGCCCGGACGGTTATTGTGTTGACCGTATAGTGCACGAAGGCATTGAGACCAAAAACCCGCATATGATGATTTCCCCTACCATCATTGCCGGCTTTATTCCCCACTCAGAGCGGGCAAAGGATGATCTTATCGCCATGTATCGTGATGATAGCCAGAAAGCGGTTTATGAGCTGCCGGAAGGTGGCACCGTGCTGTGGCGTTACAGCAAGACACAACCAGAGTGGCGCTCGAACGCCATCGAGGGGGTGGACTTCTCTACCATGTTGTTTGGCCTGGCTTCTCTACCTGAATATCTGGGTACCGAATTCTTTAACGCCTACAATGACTACAGTAACCCAGAGCCTGCCAACTATACTCGCCCATCAAAGGTGAAGCTGATAGCTGCTGAGTAAAATGCTGGAAAACCTGCATTTGGTCGATTGACCGAATGTGGGTTTTTATTTGCCTTCTCCCTTCCTGTTTTAAGTTGCTTCTGTCTACTATTGTCTACTTCTGATTGTTTTTTTGCTGAATGCTTTCAACAAAGTGACATGAGTCAAGTTTTGTGTATATCTTTCTGACTGTTGTCAGGATCATGTTGCTGTTCTGCAACAGGCACAGGTCAGAATTATTACAGACAAAATACGGTATATGTAGTGAAATAAATCGATTATCGTATTATTTAGGCAATTTCACCCGGCTCATGTTGTTTGTATAGCCAGGCTGTATAAACTGTGTAAATAGTTGTTTATCCGCATGTTTTGAGGTGTGAATATTCTTGAATTATGCTGCTAATTGCCGTAGGCTTACGACCTTGTTAGAAACGTTTCAGCATGTGCGGCAGCAAGATCGATTTCATGAAGTAGTCATTAATAAAGACCTGTAAATGCTTTCTCCTGAGGCATTGCTTAATTATCTAATAGCCTCTGTGGTTTACGCCAGCTGCACACACCTTGTTATTACTTAACATGATCTCTCGCCTGGTCATTTTAAGTAATGGCAACAAAAAATTTTCGATGGGGATACCTGATGGCCCAGGTCAAGCTGCACAATATCAACAAGATTTACGACAATAGTTTTCATGCTGTCCACGACGTCTGTCTTGATATTCAGGACGGTGAGTTCATGGTTCTGGTCGGACCATCAGGCTGTGCGAAATCCACAACCCTGAGAATGGTGGCTGGCCTGGAAAGCATCAGCGCCGGCGATCTGATAATCGGTGATAAGCGCTGTAATGACGTACCACCCAAAGATCGTGGCATTGCCATGGTATTCCAGAACTACGCCCTGTACCCGCACATGACTGCGCGCGAAAACCTGTCCTTCGGTCTGGAGACTGCAAAAAAGCCTAAAGAAGAAATTGAAAAGCGTGTCGCCGAAGCGGCTGAATTGCTGGAAATTACTGAACTGCTGGATCGCAAGCCGGGTCAGATGTCTGGAGGGCAGTGTCAGCGTGTCGCCCTCGGTCGCGCCATGGTACGAAAGCCGGAAGTATTTCTGTTTGACGAGCCGCTGTCGAACCTGGACGCCAAACTGCGTGTCTCCATGCGTATGCGAATCAGTCGCCTGCACCAGCAGCTGAAAGACTCTGGTCGTCCAGCCACCATGATCTACGTGACCCACGACCAGATTGAAGCCATGACCATGGGTGACCGTGTCTGCATCCTGAATAAAGGTGCGGTGATGCAGGTGGATACGCCAATGAACGTTTATCATCGTCCAAAAAACAAGTTTGTGGCTGAGTTTATCGGTTCCCCGTCCATGAACATGATGGATGCCCGGCTGGTTCGCCACGGTGACGAGCTGATGGCTGAAACTCTGGGGCAGCGTTTCAGGCTGCCAGCGCAGATGCAGGAAAAAGTCGCTGCTTATGAAGGCAAAGACATTTCCATGGGGCTACGCCCGGAGCATATTGCCATCGTGGCTTCCGGTACTGCCGACAGCTTCCGGGTGAAGGTTGACGCTGTGGAAGAGATGGGTTCCGAATCCTTTGTTTATTTTGACGCGCAAGGCAAGCAGCTGATCTGCAAGCTGGTCAGCCCTGAACAGGCTCTGGACAAAGTCGCTGAGCAGCCCATCCAGTTCCGCATGGATAAGTGTCACCTGTTTGATAACGAAACCGGCGAAAATATTTCCCTGATTTAACTGAATATTGGTGAGCATGTATGAAACATGCAACTCACAATGATTTGATTGGGTATTTTAAGAATCTTTAACCGGAGGTCATCAGACTCCAATGAACTACACAGTTTCCAGCCACTCTTTTTCCAGTAAGAGTCACGAGCTCACCAATGGACAGCTGACCCTGTCTTACGACGAGCGTAACGTACTGAAAACCATCATGGCTGGCCCTGTCATGCTGGGTCAGCACGAAACACCAGAGTTTGAACAGGCGGTTTCCAACGTTTACCTTCGTGTTAAGTCCGGTGAAGCGATCAGTGTCACTCCACTGGTTTTTTTTGGCCCTGAGACAGAAACGTTTCGTACAAATGCTGGTGAAGTCGTTTGGCAGACGACTAACGATCTTTTCCGTGCCCGTGTCATCGCTACCCTGGCTAAAGACCAAAGTATTGCCTTTGTCACAGCAGACGTAGAGAACCTCTCCGGCGAAGCCATGACATTCGACGTTATCTTCGGTCAGGACGTAGCCCTGGCTGACGCAGGCGCAGTTAAGACCAATGAAGCTTACGCTTCTCAGTACCTGGACCACGAAGTGTTTCAGCTGGAAGGCGCTGGTTACACCGTCTGTTCCCGACAGAACCTGCCAGGCAGCACGGGTAACCCATGCTCCCAGGTCGGCTCGCTGTCTGAAGTCGTGGCTTTCTCCACCGACGGTATCCAGTTCTTCGGTAAGAGCTACAAGGTGACCAACCAGCCTGAAGCCGTTTTCCAGCCAACTCTGGCTAACGTTAAATACCAGTACGAAATGGGTTACATTGCCCTGCAGAGTGCTGACGTTGTTCTGGCTGCCGGTGCAAAGCACAGCACTGTCTTCTACGTTGAAGTTCAGCCGCACATGGCTGACTCTAACGTTGCTGAAGCCAGGCCGGTTGCTGAAATTGCTGCCGCTTACGTTGCTCCGGGGTTCGACAAAGCAATAGAAATCGCCAAGCCTGAATTCCCCCTGAGCGGAGAGTCCGTTCTGGTTGGTGAAGAGCTGACTGCTGAAGAAGTCACCGGATTCTTCGGTGAGGAGCGTCGTTTCGCTGAAGAAAAAGACGGCAAGCTGCTCTCCTTCTTCCACACCGACAGCCGTTACGTGACCCTGCAGGAAAAAGAACGGCATCTGGAACGTTCCACCGGTCACATGGTGTCCTCCGGCAACTGTCACGACTTCCGCAATGCCGTCATGAGCTCCACTCACGGCATGTACGGTGTGTTCAACTCTCACGTCGTACTGGGCAACACCTCCTTCAACAAGATGATGGGCGTAGACCGTACGTTCCTGAACCTGTTCAAGTCCAGCGGCCAGCGCATCTGGGTCAGGGAAAACGGCGAGTATCGTGTACTGACCATGCCATCCGCGTTCGAAACCGGCGCAAACTTCTCCCGCTGGGTATACAAGCACAACGGTGGCTTCATCATCGTTCGCAGCTTCAGCGCGACTGAATCGACGACGGTTCAGATGGAAGTAGAAACCAAAGGTCTGGAGCCTCTGGACATCCTGATCAGCAATCAGCTGACCATGGGCAACAACGAAGGTGAAGCCGTTGTTACGGTTAACCAGAACGACCGCAACATCCACGTGACCGGCAACCACGAACTGGTCGCGGCTCACCACCCGGAGCTGAGCTTCACCATGAAGCTGGACGACGCCCTGACTGACGTTGAGAAAGTGACCTGTGAAGAAGACGGTTCCGTTCGCTACCTGCTGCTGAAAGGCCAGCTGAGCGACCTCTCCGGTGAAAAAGTCGTTGTCACCATCGCCGGTTCCCTGAGCGATGCCAGCCAGCAGACGGTTGAAACTCTGGACTTCGATAAAGAAGTAGCCGCGTTCCAGCGTGGACAGAACGACCTGATCAACGACTTCCGCGTTTCCTTCGAGAACGACGAATACAACGCTGAGAAACTGAACGACACCATGCAGTGGTTCACCCACAACGCACTGGTTCACTACGCGACGCCACACGGTCTGGAGCAGTACTCCGGCGGGGCATGGGGTACCCGAGACGTTTCCCAGGGGCCATTTGAGTTCTTCATGTCCATGCAGCGTTACGACAAGGTCGTGGACATTCTGGACAGCATCTACAGCCACCAGTACGTTGAAACCGGTACATGGCCACAGTGGTTCATGTTCGACCAGTACAACACGATCCAGCAGGAAGAGTCCCACGGTGACATCGTCGTATGGCCTCTGAAAGCCGTTGCTGACTACATCCTGACCACCGGCGACGTGGCGGTACTGGATCGTCAGATTCCTTACACCAGCATCGGGCAGAAGTTCGCCTTTACCGAAGAGAAGTTCACCCTGTTTGCTCACCTTGAGCGTCAGGTGCAGCACATCATCGACAACCTGGTACCCGGTACGCACCTGTCCTGCTACGGCGACGGTGACTGGGACGATACCCTGCAGCCAGCGAACCAGGCCCTGCGTGAGAACATGGTCAGTGGCTGGACGATTCCGCTGACCCTGCAGACTTTCAAGACCATGACCAGGGCTTTGAAAGGCCAGGAGCAGTACGCTGAATTCGTAGCTCGCATCGCTGATCTGACTGAGAAGATGGAAGCGGACTACCGTAAGTTCCTGATCAAGGACGGCGTAATCACCGGCTTCCTGCACTTCCCTGAAGGTGACATCGAGCAGCCGGAATACCTGCTGCACCCATCTGACCAGAAGACAGGTATCAAGTACCGTCTGCTGCCAGCGTCCCGTTCCATCATTTCCGAGACGTTCGACAGGGAAATGGCCGAACAGCACATGGCTATCATCGAAGACAAACTGGTTCACCCGGACGGCGTCCGCCTGATGGATCGCATGGCCGAGTACAAGGCGGGTAAGCAAACTTACTTCAAGCGTGCTGAACTGGCTGCGAACCTGGGCCGCGAAGTGGGTCTGCAGTACTGCCACGCGCACATTCGTTTCATCGAAGCTCTGGCGAAGATGGGTAAGGTGGATGAAGTATACGACAACCTGTACAAGATCCTGCCGGTAGGCATCCGGGGTTCGGTCCCTAACGCTGACCTGCGCCAGTCCAACGCGTACTTCTCCAGCTCCGACGGTAAGTTCAACAACCGTTACGACGCTTACGAGAACTTCGGCAAGCTGAAGACCGGTGAAGTAGAAGTAAAAGGCGGCTGGAAGATTTACTCCAGTGGTCCTGGCATCTACATCAACCAGCTGATCAGCAACGTTCTGGGTGTTCGCTTTGAGGGCGACTCCCTGGTGCTGGACCCGGTGGTCAGCAAGAAGCTGGGCAAAGTAACCCTGAACTTCCGCTTGTACGGCAAGCCATGTGAACTGGTCATCAACCCTGATCAGGGCGAGTTCACGCCGAAGCGTATTGAGCTGAACGGCGCTGACATTGCCATGACTGAACTGGCCAATGCTTACCGTACCGGTGGCGCGCTGGTTGAGAAGTCGGTACTGGAAGCACAGCTGACTGACGCCGCTAACAGGCTGGAAATCTGGCTGTAAATCCTGTCTGAAAACAGGAAACCCTGTCACGGCCTTCCTTATCCGAAGACCGTGACAGGCGTCCAAGCGACAGCGAATAAACGACACTGGCGGGAGATTGGTACGATCCCCCCCCAGCCCAACATGGTAAACGGATGATGTGCTTCATAGCACGGGTCTGAATCGGGGGGCCGGAAAGTCAGAATGCAGGAGAGGAACCTGCACTGATGAGTAACGGTTAACATAATGTATAAGTGGTTAACAATAGCTCTAATAATAATGACGCCTTTTGCATGGGCAAAAGAGCGCATTGAATTTATGGTTCCGCCTGGCGATTACATGAATTTCGTCAGTGACGTCATCAAGCCGGAATATGAACGCCGTTACCCTGGGGTTGAACTGGTTATCACCAGTGACGGCAACCTCGAAACCCGTATGGCCGCGGGTGATTATCCTAATGTTTACGCAGGTATTTTAGGTTATCAGGTCGCCCGCTACGCCCAACTGGGACGGCTTGCCTACCTGAACCAGTTTGATGGCTTTGATGCCGTTTCCGAGCGTGTGGACCAGGACTTCATGGCTGAAAACTTCGGTCGCAACTATTTCATTCCATGGCACGCCACCACGCAGATGATGATCTACAACAAGGAGTTGTTTGCTGAAGCCGGGCTGGATCCGGACAAACCGCCTGTCACCTGGGATGAGTACGTTTACGCTGCGAAAAAAATCAGCCAGCTGCCACGCCGCAGTAACGGCAGCCGTGTGTATGGTTCTGTTTTCTGGAACGAGGAAATTGCTTCCGGAAGCTGGTACTGGAGCATGCTGTCGCAGATGTATTACAACTTCAACAATGGTGAATACCAGCTGTTGAACCGTTACGGCACACACCCGGTGTTTGACCGTGAAGAAGCAGGCATGGCGGAATTCATGGGTACCATGCGTGAGATTCAGAAGTATTCTCCGCTGACCATGGAGCAGGACTTTTTCTCACGCACCATCGGTATGTGGCCTCAGTACGGTTTCGGTTGGCGGCTGAACATGCAGGACGCACTGGGCGGCCCGATGGAAATTGGTAAAGATGTGGGCATTGCACCGCTGCCTGTTCGTAAGGAAGGTGATCCACACTACTCCAACCTGGATGGCCGTGCGCTGATGATGTTCAAAAACACTCATGAAATTGAAGATCACAGCTGGAACCTGATTGAATTGCTGATGGAAGACCGTTTCAACCTGAAAGCAGCCCAGGCTCTGCAGCAGCTGCCAACCCTGCGGTCTCTGAAAGAGCACCCTCATTTCCAGACGGAAGAAGCGATACCGTTTGTGAATCAGCTACAAAACACCGTAATGAATGAGTCGTTTGCCAGCGTCGCAGACGTATCCAACATCGTTCTGCGTTACTACTCCCGTGTCGTATTGCGTGGCGAGCTGGAGCCGGAAGAAGCGGTGCGCCGTGCGGGTCAGGAGGCCCGGAAGGTGCTAAGAAACTAGCGAGTCATTGCAAAAACGACCGCAGGTCGGGTGTCGCTTTGTGCGACCCGGCCTGCGCATCAAACGCAATGGATATATGTACTACTTATTTATGAGTTGTTCGCAGGCTGTATGTCATGAAATTTAAAGAGCATTGGGTTGCTTATCTGTTTTTATCACCCTGGGTACTGTTTTTTCTGGTTTTCCTGATGTACCCGTTTTTCCTGTCGTTCCAGAACAGTTTTCTGGACATCAACGTCCTGAATCCGGAAAACACCCGTTTTGTGGGTCTCGGTAACTGGATCACGGTGGTCTCTGACGGCAAATTCTGGCTGTCCCTGTTTAACGTGCTGTTCAACCAGATCATCTTTATCACCCTAAGCTTTGTCGTGGCTCTGCTGGCGGCACTGATGCTGAACGAAATCGAATTCATGGCGAGCCTGTTCCGCACCATTCTGTTCGTTCCGGTTATCACTTCCATTACCGTGGCCATGATCATCTTTGATTTTCTGGTCAGCCCGGTGGGACCGATCCAGGAGAACCTGCAGAGCATTGGGATGCTGGCCGCGCCGGTGTTCTGGAAGTTTGAGCAATGGCTACCCATGCCAATGATCGCGCTCTTCAGTGCCTGGAAATGGTTCGGCGTGCAGATGATTATCTTCCTTGGCGGTATCGCCAGCATCAACAAGTCCCTGTACGAAGCGGCGGACCTGGACGGTGCCTCCTGGTGGCGCAAGGTGACTAAAATCACCCTGCCAATGATCAAGCCGCAGATTATCTTCGTCCTGACCATCAATATTATCAACGGCCTGCAAATGTTCGTGGAAGTGTTTATGAACTTTGACCTGCAGGGCGGCCCGTACAACTCTGCCCTGACTCCGGTACTGCATCTGTACCAGACCGGTTTCGAACAGATGAAGATGGGTGAAGCTTCTACTATCGGCCTGCTGCTGGCTGTGATCATCTTTGTGTTGACCACTCTGCAGATGAAGATTACCGCTAAGGGAGATTAACCAGTGATCAAGAACAGAAAGCAACAGTGGTTGATTTATGGCGGCCTGATTGCCGCCAGTGTCATGGTGCTGTATCCCTTCTTCTTTATGATCATGAACTCGTTCAAAACCGGTTCGGAGATCATGCACGCGCCTAATGCGATGCCGCAAGAGTGGTCTTTCAGGGGCTACATCGAAGTCTTCAAAGCCATTGACCTGTTCAGGATATTCGGCAACACCATTTTTGTCGCATCAGCCATTACCTTCCTGAACTGCCTGCTGTCATCGATGGTAGCGTTCGCGATCGTGAAAACGAACATGCCGGGGCGAGAGTTCTGGCTGAAGATGATTCTGTCGTCCATGATGATTCCGGGTATCCTGTTCACCATTCCCGTGTACATGATGATGTACGACTGGGGCTGGATTAACACCTTCCGCGCCCTGATCATTCCCGGTTCCATCAGCGCTTATAACATTTTCCTGCTGGTTCAGTTTATGAAGCAGATCGACAACGCTTATCTGGAAGCCGCGCGTATCGATGGTGCCGGTGAGTTCCGCATCTTCTTCAAGATCGTGCTGCCCATGCTGCGTCCGGCACTGGCCACCGTAGGTATCCTGACGTTTATGAACGCCTGGAACGACTTTATGGGACCACTGTTGTATATCCGCGACGACTCCATGCTGACTTTGCAGCTGGCTCTGTTCAAATTCCAGACCAATGTACCGGGTGGCAACCTGGAGCAGCTGTGGGCGATGACCACCATGATCGCTGTACCGGTCGTATTCGTGTTCTTCTTTATGCAGAAGAATTTCATCAAGGCATTTACCGGTGTAGGAGTTAAGTAATGGCTGCTATCAAGATGACCACGGGTAAAAAGCTTGGCCTGGTCGCACTGTTGGTGATCACCACATTCTGCACAGCCTGGATTCACGCTTACCGTCAGTCCAGCGCTTACTTTGAATTCGCCAGAGCCATTCACAAAGAGGGCGATCTGGTTATAGCGCTCAAAGGCATGAACAAGCTGGAAATGCGTATCGACGATGAATACTTCGGTGGTTACCAACAGGTGATTGAAACCTGGGAGTCCAGTGTTTTTGGCATCCGTCCGGCTTTCTATGAACAGGCGATTGCGGCCACCGGGGAGCTTCTGCCCCAGGTCTCCGATGAAGAGCTGCTGGCGTTTATTGACCTCTACATCCAGCTGGACCAGCGTTATGTGCCGGAAGCTGCCCGTGAACTGCTGAGCAGAAGTCAGTTGCAGGGTAACCTGGAGCTGGCAGAAGAAATGGAAGAGTTTCTGGCGGAAGCCTTTCCAGAGTATGACTTTAAAGAAGTATAAGGAAACGACTCCATGAGTTACCCATACAAGGATGCTGCTCTGCCCGTAGAAGAGCGCGTTGCAGACCTGCTGTCCCGTATGACACTGGCCGAAAAAATTGGCCAGCTGTGTCAGACCCCGATGCTGGAGTTTGAACAAAAGAAAGAAGCATACCTTGAAGGCGTTCGCCAGGGTCGCTGGGGTTCCCGTATTCTGGCAGACACCGCCTGGGCAGGTAATGCGCCGGGCCTGACTGTTGACCCGGTTGAACTGAATGAAATCCAGCGTGCTGCAGTAGAAGACAGCCGACTGGGCATTCCGTTAATCGTTGCCCGTGACGTTATCTACGGTCAGGAAACGGTACTGCCAATTCCTCTGGCGCAGGCGGCGTCCTGGAACCCGGAACAGGTGCGCCACGCTTATACCGGTATCGCCCGCGAAGCCGCTTCCCTGGGCATTCACTGGACCTTCTCGCCCATGATGGATATTGCCCGTGACCCTCGCTGGGGCCGTGTCATTGAAACCAGTGGTGAAGACCCTTACCTGACCAGCCAGTTTGCGGAAGCTGTCGTTCAGGGCTTTCAGGGTGAGAGTCCGGCGAATCCTGATTCCCTGCTGGC
This sequence comes from Endozoicomonas sp. NE40, assembly GCF_040549045.1. Lineage (NCBI taxonomy): Bacteria > Pseudomonadati > Pseudomonadota > Gammaproteobacteria > Oceanospirillales > Endozoicomonadaceae > Endozoicomonas > Endozoicomonas lisbonensis. The sequence goes on from NZ_JBEWTB010000001.1 coordinate 287,588, forward strand.
GTGCGCCAAGCACTTTGTCGGTTACGGTGCATCCGAAGGTGGACGTGATTACGATACCACTGAACTGTCTGACAACACTCTGCACAATGTTCATCTGCCGCCGTTTAAAGCTGCGGTTAAAGCCGGAGTAGGTACGGTCATGTCCAGCTTTAACGATCTTGGTGGTACACCGGTATCCGGCAGCAAAGAACTGGTTCAGGGCTGGCTGAAAGATCAGCAGGGCTTTGACGGCATGGTGATCTCCGACTGGGGTTCCATCTCTGACCTGGCGTACTTTGGTGTGGCAGAAGGCGCTGACGGAGCGGCTGAATGTGCGCTGGACGCTGGCATCGATATGGCCATGACCAACGAAGCTTATGAAGACCACCTGGAAAATCTGTTAAAGGCTGGCCGTATCAACGAAGAGCGTCTGGACGACGCAGTGACCCGTGTGCTTCGAGCCAAGTTCCGTGCTGGCCTGTTTGAGCGGCCTTATGCCGATGAAACCCGCCATAAAAAAGTCATGCGTCGTGCAGACCATGTGGCTGAAGCCCTGAAGCTGGCGGAACAGAGTCTGGTACTGCTCAAAAACGACTACAGCATTCTGCCGCTGGCCAAAGAGAAGCTTAAAGTCGCTGTGATCGGTCCTCACGCACACTCCAAACGACAGCATCTGGGCTCCTGGTGTCTGGACGGCAAGGTGAAGGACATCACCAGCATTTACGAAGGCATAAAAGCCAACGCACCGGATATTGAACTTCTGACGGAAGACGCCGCCTTTACCGACGAAATGGTCGAGTGCGCTCACCGTTCCGATGCAGTGGTACTGTGTGTGGGTGAAAGCCATCGCCGTACCGGCGAAGCCCGTAACATCGCCGAACTGGCTCTGCCTGCGGGTCAGGAAGAGTTGATTAAAGCCATCGGAGAAACCGGCAAGCCGATGGTTGTGGTTCAGTGTACTGGTCGCCCAGTGCCGTCTGAAAATATTGAGCGATACGCGAACGCCCTGCTGTATGCATGGCAGTCCGGTACTGAAACCGGTCATGCGGTGGCCCGTGTACTGTTTGGTGACGTGTCTCCCTCCGGTCGTCTGCCTATCACTGTGCCTCGCTCTACTGGCCAGATTCCGATCTACTACAGCCGTAAACCGCTGGGCAAGATGCGCGACTTTCAGGACTATATGCCCTACAAGGATCAGTCCGTTGAGCCACTGTACCCATTCGGCTTTGGTCTGACCTACAGCACCTTCAGCTACACGAACCTGCAACTGGCAAAAGAGTCCCTGCCATTCGGTAAAACCCAGAAGGTGACTGTGCTGGTAACGAACGAAGGCAAAGTGGAAGCGTCTGAAGTCGTACAGTGCTACATCCGTCAGAACGTCGCCAGCACCACCCGTCCACATCGTGAACTGAAAGACTTCAGGAAAATCACACTGAAGCCGGGTGAGAGCAAAGAAGTTGAACTGTTCCTGACACCGGAAAAACTGGCGTTTTATGGTCTGGAGAAGTGCTTTAAGCAGCAGTCTGGCAAGATTGATGTTTATGTAGGCGCTGACTCCAATGCTGATAACAGTGCGAGCTTTGAACTGTTTGCCGGTTAATGAACCTTGAGCATACAGCCTGAATATTCAGGCTGTATGTAATCACTGCGACTGGTCTCGGCGACAGGATTTTGATTTTCTTCACTCTTCATTTTCGAGGGTTCTTCCACAGGACCCGAAAAACGAACGCTTTCTGTTGGTCTGGCGAGTGATTCGGACCGATCGTTTTACATTCCAGAATAACCCTCGTTAAATTGGACTCTACAGCGGTGAGGCAATCGTTGTGCTGAGCCGTCTGCCAAAGCTCAGGAAGCTCTGAAAAAAAGTCTCATTTTATGAAAAATAGGTATTTGTAAAAACCGGCTTTTGATGTATAAAGCAATAGTTTTTAGCAAACACCCCTGAGTCATGAGTTGTAATCATTTGAGATAAAATCAAGCCGCTCATTTTGTGACGAATGCCCGTCTCAGCAGCTTGATCCCGTTAAGTATGTTGAGGCTGGAGCAATGGATATCCGTCCGCTTTTCTATTCAGCTGTATGCAGTGACTGTCGCTGGGTACAGATGCTTCCCCCCTTCTAATCATGACTTCCTGTCAGGCATTGGTGACAGCAGGATGGATGCGCGTTTTATCTGGTGATATTCCATGAAAATCTGTTTCATTATGTATCCATGGGAAAAGGTTGAGCCTGAAACCGACTCTACCATTCGGCTTATCCATGAAGCTGCAACCCGTGGTCACACAGTAGCTATTACTACAACAAGCAATCTTACAATACGTGGCAGTGTTGCCAGTGCGTTTTGCGATGTGCTGAATCGTCAGAAAGAAGTACCCAAAAATATACCAAGCTTTTATCGCAAAGCGGAATTCAAGAAAAAAGCACTGCCTCTGTCCGGTTTTGACTGTATCTTCATGCGTGCCAATCCTCCACTGGATACTCTGGCACTGAATTTTCTGGATTCTGTTCGTAGCCACACTTTTATCATGAACGATATTGATGGTCTGCGAATCGCTAACAACAAACTGTACACCGCTTCCTTTGACGACCCGGCTAACGAGTTTATCCCGGTTACCCATGTTTCTAAAAATCGGGATTACCTGGAGCGCATTCTGGCTGAGTCTGAGTCTGAAAAAATGATTCTTAAACCTCTGGACGGTTATGGTGGACAGGGTGTCATCGTGCTGGAAAAAAGTGCCCGGCATAATGTGAGATCGCTGCTTGATTTCTATATCAACAGCTCCGGTGGCACTCATGGTAACTACGTTATTCTTCAGGACTATGTCGATGGCGCCGAGGAGGGCGATGTTCGTATCCTGATGCTGAACGGTGAGCCTATTGGTGCAATGCGAAGAAAGCCTGCCAGTGGTGAAACCCGCTCGAACATACATGCCGGTGGTGTAGCTGTAAAACACACCCTGACTGCACAAGAAAAGAAACTCTGTCGCTTCGTTGGCCCCAAGCTGGTTAGGGACGGACTGTTTTTTGCCGGTATTGATGTGATTAACGGCAAACTTATTGAGGTTAATGTACTCAGTCCGGGCGGAATAATGCGAATCAACAGTCTGAACCGAACCAGGCTTCAGAAAAGGGTGATCGACTTTATTGAAAATGTCGTGAACACTAAAGAGATGCTGATCCAGCGGAAAACCGAATTCCGGAAGGCGATAGAAGATGCTGACGCTGTCTGAACAACAGATCATCCAGCACATTCAGTCTGGTGAATCTTTCGAAGCAACCCTGCCGGATAAATCTCTGGTCATAAAAGTGCTGGAGTTCGTTCCCTTTGTTGGGACGGCTATTCATCATGGCAACCGCTTTCGGGAAGGGCTCAATTCGCTTTGCGCCCTTTCGGAGAAAGAGCGTTATTACGAAGAAGATCCGGGCAGCGGCAACTGGCTGGATGGGCTTCCAATCACTCTGGTGGCCTGTGATTCCCGTTATGAGTATGATTTGAACCGCAGCCCGGAGGATTGCCTGTATGACGAAGCCTGGGGTAAAAAAATCTGGCATCGACCACTGCCGGATGAAGAGCGACAAATATCACTGGCTAAGCATGCTCGCTACTATCGCATTCTGGGCGCATTGCTTGAAAAGCTGGCGAGTCTGTTTGGGCGCTGTCTGCTGTTCGATTTGCACAGCTACAACTGGCAGCGGGATGGTCGTGAGGATGCCCCGGTTTTCAATATAGGCACTGCCCAGATTGACCGGCGACGCTGGCATAAAACACTGAAAAGCCTCAATGAAGCTCTTAATGAAATAGAGCTGCCAAATCTTTCCGTCAGTGCAGAGAATGATGCGGTTTTTTACGGCAGGGGTTACCAGGCAACCTTTACCCGTGAAAACTTCCGTTCTGTTCTGACCGTTCCTCTGGAAGTCAAAAAAATCTACATGGACGAAACCACGGGAGAGTTCTTCCCTCTCGTACATGAAGCTTTACGGGAGCAGCTTTCCCGGGCACTGTTCAATACAGCGGTAAGCTTTGCCAGTCGTATAAAGAAAAAGTCGTTGAAAAGAACCGATCTGGCACCTTCAGACATCGAACCCGTTGTACTGGAAGTAGACCGAAAGTTATACCGGCTGGTTCGGCAGATGGATACGCTGATGTACATCAATCCGGTTAACCTGTTACAGGAAAAGAAACGTTTTTTTTCCAGGGGGTATCACTACACACCGAACTTCCGCTACAGGCAGTTGCGGCTCGATCCTTACTCAGTCAAAGAGCAACTGTACCGGTTGCCCGTATCCGCAATCAGTGATCCGTCATTGAGAGAACTGTACCGCAGAGTGGTTGACTCACATGCCATGAAAGCGGAACTTCTGACTACGATAGGAACAGAACAGTTTCTTTATAATTCCCTGCGATATTATGGTGAACCCAGCGTTAACGACCAGGCGAATGCACAGTTTTTGCTGCACGCGCCCTTACTGGATGAAGAACGATCTGTTGCAAAGGATATTTATGCGGAACAGGCTATCGATCGTTTTCAGCAAGCTGCAAAGGAACTTGAACTTACATGCCAGGTTCGGAGTAGTAAACGACTGGTCGCCAAGGCGATGGTGGATAACCAGAAACAGACGTTGCTGGTTAACGACAACATTAAAGTATCAGAAAGAGAATTACAGGCATTGATTCACCACGAGCTTGGAGTTCATATGGTGACGACCCTCAATGCCCGTGACCAGACCCTGAATGTGTTTCGACTGGGACTGCCTGGCAACACTCATGCCCAGGAAGGACTGGCCATTTTGTGTGAATACCTGTCGGGCAACCTGACCGTCAGCCGTCTTCATACTCTGGCTATTCGCGTGATTGCGGTTAGCGGTATGCTCAAGGGCTGGACTTTTGGTTATACCTGCAGGCAACTGGAAGATCAGTATGGGTTAAGCCGGGACAGTGCATTTACCACGACTGCCCGGATATTTCGTGGTGGCGGTTTCACCAAGGACTATGTTTACCTCAGTGGCCTCAGGGATTTATTAGATATCTACAAAGAAGCCGACTTGAGTGGTCTTTTGATTGGTAAGGGTTCCCTTTTTTGTCTGCCTCTTGTGAATGACCTTCTGGAAAGAGGAATTATCGAGAAGGCAACTCGAACGCCACCGGCCTTAAACATGGGAATTCAGCACAATCCAGTGTTAAGTTTTTTGGTCAAAGGACTGAAGTGATACAAAATACCTTTCCGAGCTCATTAAAGGTGGTCTGAATGACTCTCGGCGGGGTGATATCATGATCAACTTCAGACACTGGAAATCGCCATTCACCAAAAGCTCGGGTTTTGGTTGAACGCTTTCAAACCATTCCAGAAACGTGTTGTGATTACCCGCCGAAACGCCATTGCTCGACTGTGTTGTTGTGGATTTATTGCTGTTATCGGACATTTTATAAAGCCTTCTTGTTTTAAAAACTAATGCTACCAAATATTGCCAGGGCAAACCGCCTCTTAACGTGCCGGGTCTGGCTGATCGGGTACTTACGAAGGATTTTCTGTATGCCTGAAAGTGCGCTACACCATTTTAATAACAGCCCCCGGTCACAGCCTTGAATGTCGCCGCTGAGAATTTCTTGCTGCATAAATGCCGCGCTGAAGCGCAATCACCGCTTCAGCGGACTGATTGCCAATCGCACGCATTTCAACGTCATTGCCTGTCTTCAGGTTCAGCTTGAGGATACTGAGGTAGCTTTTACCGTTGACAAATTTTGAACCCGCTGTGCGGTTGCGAAATTCAATTCTGGCATCAATACCCTTCATTTGTGTTGCAAAATTTTGTGCGAAATGTCGTATGACTCCGGGGGATGCGTTGACTTTAAACTCGTGGTAAAGGTATTCCGACGGGGCTCGCGGCAGTGGCGCAACCCCCATGACGTTATCGATGGCTTCAGCGATATCGGCATTGAGCACCCGTTCGGCCAGAATGGGGTCTGAAGACCACTCAAAAATACGGTCACAGATGCTGATATCTTCATCTTCATCACCCGCAAAAGCGATGGTGGCAAACAGCACGGCCGACTGTTCTTTATACGGCACTATACTGTTGGTGGTCACAACCCCCACGCCTGTATGCTTCGCGCCCGTTATTTTGACAAGAACAATATGCTTGCCAACCAGTATTTCCTCTCTTTCTATGTCATGGTCTGCTGACAGATAGCCTTCTGCACGTAGCAAGGTTTCGGAAATGGCTTTCAGCGTAACCGGATTAACCGTGTTGATGTGATGGCACAGCAATGCCTGGTCCCAAACTGGTTTTTTTACTTCTGTGGACACAAATAAATACTCTTTTTAAAAAGTAATAAAAGCTAAAAACGAATATATCCGGCTGTGTGCAAGAGTGCGATATGGATATTATCGTTCGGAATAAAATCAAACATTTGTTTGATAGAGATCAGATTTCTTGACTGTGGTATGTCTTTAAGTACCTGCACACGATGGTGTCGTTTTAAGGGCAACCCCCCTGTTTAATTACATAATGATCAGTTATTCATGCATATTTTTGTCTATATTGCATAACTTGATTAAAAAACAAGTGAATTACGCAATATAAAAGGATGAGGCATGATTAATATACGTCCGTTAGGTTTATCCTTATCGCTCATCGGAGCTGTCTGCCAGGCTGCCGCTGCAACAGGACCATTTATGCACACCCCGGTCAATATTGAAATGTTGCCCTTTGATTCGGGCAAAAACATTCTGGATGACATCATTGATTTGAAATTAAACCATTTTAATTTGAAATTGAACCATTCAATGACTCGTCCAGAAGACGTCATCCTGCTCTACCCAGTATCACAGGGTGCTACCGGAGGTAACGTTGATGAAGATGGGCAAGAGCCACAAGGTGTAAGCGGTCTGATGTCAGCGAGCATGATGAGTAGCATTAATCTGAATCCATTAGGTGCCGGGCTTGATGAAGAAACACAAAGAGCAATAGAGTTTTCTGCATCTGATCGTTTAGAAATAGACCCCGTAATATACCCACATTTTCATCGATTGGTACTGTTGGGGGGAGATCTTACCCAGATCACAGGCGAGTTGTGTCCGGCATTGATGTCAGATATAAACAGGTTGATAGAAAATATTCTGAAAAAAGAAGGTACAACTCTCGAGGAATTGAAGTTCAACCACTTACTCTTCCGCTGGTTGCGATGGCTCAAAGGAAGCAACATCATACATACGCTAAACAGGATATACCTGACCAGTACTCATCGTGAACAGCCTGAAGATTTTAATTTCACGATGTTGATGGTGACGTATTCAGACTTGGGTAGCATGATCCGGTTTTATAATGCCCTGAGCAATATTAACATGGGAGATGTTGCTTTTTCAGACGTAGTCAGAAACTTTTTATCGCAGATGGTAGTAGGAAGCATGCCCTCTGAAGAGAGCGGTATTATTCCCATCATGGAGCAGCCGGTGACGATCCTGGTAACGGCTATTGTCTACCAGAGCTCTTTAATTGAAGCGTTGATTAACGGAAGAAACATCACGTTTAATCTATCAGAGTTTTCAGAAAACAGAGAATTGTATGCAGAACGTTATCAACATCTTGTGCCCAGCCTGTCAAACGCTATTTCTCAACTATTAGTTACCGACGAGAAAGATGGAAACAGAGAAACGCCTAAAAGTCGAAGGTGTGCATTAGCGATAATACATATTCTGTTGAATGAAACTGGCCTTATGTCTCAGTTATCTTCTGGCCAGTACCGGGTTGGAAGTCAGCCTCTTGCAACTGTTGAAGCAATCAGTCCGGGCCTGCTTGCGATACTGAACAACTTTGCAGGACAATCATCACAAGCCCGCGCACAATCCGTAGCAGTCATCATAGCCATGTTAAATATGCCTTATTTGGTAGGCATGCTGAATCGAATAGAAGGCAGTGAGAGCCACAACCTTCAAAGAGTGTTTACCTGGATATCTGAGCGATACACAACCATTGTCAATAATACTCAGGATGAGTGGAGTCAACTGATACTTGAAGCGGCTATTGAATCAATTGCCCACCCATCTGAGGTATCACACAATAATTCCGACTCAATAAACCAGCTCGTTACCGGGTGGGTAAGTACTATTCAAAAAGAGACATTGGCGGATGCTGACGGCTTTGAAGTCACCGATATAGAAGAGCACACTGTTCGTGTCGTTCCGGGTGCGGTGGTTTCAGCGCTGATTCGATTGCATCCATCTATGTCTCAATTTTCGAATAAAGAGACCTCAGACATTAAGGGCGAGATGAAGCGCTTAATGAGAAAAAAATAAGAGAGGCCGCTTATCAACCCACTCAGAGTCAGGCAGACCAAACTGACACTGCACCAGCCTGCCAGCAGACTGGTATCAGGCATTCAGACCTTTAACACGACTTCTTCGTGCCGATATCCCCTGCAATTATTTTCAATGATAAGGAAGGGCCATGGATCACGGGCGCGTAGGGGGAGCTTCCATTGCCAGTGTCAGGCAAGAACTGGCTTTACTGCAAGGCAAAGGCGATAACACAAAGGTAGGGCTTGATTCTGAGGGCCGGTTAGTCACCGAGGATGAATCCAACAGCAGTTTTTTCTCCGTTTATCAAAAAGCATTAATTCAATTGCTGGTTAATGAACGAACCCCCAGACAAAAGCAACTGAAAGACCGGAATATCATCATTGCGATACCCGATAATCTGACGTTAGGCGCACTTAACGCAGCGCTGCACGGGTTAGACGCTGCCGATCAGCCAGCCCCTGCCCCGTCAGTGTCTACCCCTCCACAAACTAAGGCAGGGGGTCGTGCTTCTCCTTCCGATTTGAACAGGTATTTTACCCCTGAGTTAATGGAGCACACCAGGCAGCACCATCAAGACCTTTACGCCCAGATTCAGGAGGCGCCCAAATCCCAGCTGGGTGATCTGGCTCGCAGGGCTAAAGAAGAACGGGATGTCGATGCAGTGATTGAACAAATCAATAAGAGCGAATTGTCCTCCCCCGTTGCCGGCGCCAAGCCGGATACAACCACAGTGACTGACTCCGGACCCGCAACGGTATCGTCCAGGACAGCGCCTTCTACCTCTGGGAAAAAACGCCCGGTCCCCAAACCAAGGACAAAGAAACCGCCACTATCACCAGCTGCTCAGGTTGCACAAAATTATGCACTGAATCCGGAACAGCTGGCCGCATTTAATAACGTTTATGGTCAGTCTGAAAATATCAGGGAAATGGAGACGGCACTGACAGCCTGTTCCTTATTTTATCAATCCGGTTCCGATATGCCTCTGGATTTTTTATTAAACGTCATGAAAGAAAATCCTGAAGCCGCTAACCGGTTCGCTGATATCGAAGCCGACACGCCCTTTGAATTTAAACAGCAAGCCGAAGACTTGTTTCGACAATGTGTTTTAAAGTATGCCGGTCTGACTAATGCCTCTGATAATATCAACAAGAGTCTGACCACAATTAACCTCTGGCATAATCCCTCCATTGAGAATCAACTGGTAGCCCTTAAAAAGCTGGATATGGCCCACAATGCGATTAATGGCGGATCAATGGGGGATGATACATTGGTATTTGCTTTGGCGGACCAGCAAATGGACCCGGCCAAAATAGAAGAAATCCTGGAATTGCCAACCCTGATAAATTTGCTGGATAAACAAAAAGAAGCCGCCGACAATCCAAATATAAAAGCCATAGCCCAAAGGACAGATGGCATTGATACTCACCCATCGTCCAAAGTGCTATGCATCTGTCAGGATGTCGCAAGATACGTTGTCGGCAATATGCCACAAGCAGAAGTTTACAGAAAGTCAGAATCTATCTCTCAGGCACTGGACGCCGTCAGCTACAACTGGTTAACGACTCATATCAACAATGACCAGAAATTGCGTCAATTCATTTCGAAGACGACTGGGTTATTGGAAACCAGCGGCGGAGTCTCAGCTTTTGCCGATTCATTAAAGGGTTGGTATCACAGCCGTCAGCCAGGCCAGTACTTCTCCTCACTGCCTGTGGTGACACAAAAGATTTTACGCCGCATTTATGACCAGATAGCCATCACCGAATTAGAGTCATTCAGTGACCAGCTCAGGGATTTAGAACCCTTGCCAGCGGTAGCCAGCCATCTGGAAAGCTTTAAAAACGGCATACAATCGTCGCAGGACTTTGTGAACCCGCAACAGCTGGACGCTGTCGCCCAACGCTTTGAAAATCTGGGCCTGAAACCAGGCCCGAGAACCATGGGAGACGGCAACTGTGGTTTTGCCAGTATCGCCCTGCTCACCGGGGACTCTCCAAAACAGGTAAGAGCCAGAGCCAGACAAGTGGCTCTGGATATGCAGAGTTATATAGACAATCAGGATACGGATCAGATTGAGGGCGATATCGCTTATAAAAGAAGAATCGAAACAGCCGTCAGGAGTTATCAGGATAATGCCTGGGTGGAAGGATTACAGTCTCCGGGAGAGCGGGCCGAAATAGTTGGTCTTGATCCTACTGAGGTGGATTTATCGCTTAAAGAAAAATACGGGCCTGAAGCCTTTTGGATGGATTATGCCGATTGTCAGTATCTCTCTGTCGCTTATAACAGACCCGTATTTACTCTGGCCGAAGTGGATGAGGGAGGTCGTCATTTTGCCAAGTACACCACCGCAGAGGGAGAGCTGAAGTATTGCTTCGATGATGCAACCTATAATCAGGGACTGGCCTGCTTTGAAAACCAG